>NZ_CP060436.1:1420000-1773333 GCF_003590145.2 Pseudooceanicola algae
GCGCCAAAGCGGTCCTGCAGGTCTGCCAAGAGGCTGCGCAGCGCGCGCTCCTGGGCCAACGTGAAGTGATCGCCGAAGGCGTCGTCGGCGGATGAGCCGTGGCCCCCGAAGAGCGAAATCCCGATGGTCCCGGTGTTTTGTCCGGCGACATGCGCCCCGGTGCGATCGAGCGGCCGCCCGGTGGCCAGGGTCCCGCCCCTGTCGATCAGGTAGTGATAGCCGATGTCGCTCCAGCCGTTGTCCTGGACGTGCCAGCGCCTGACCTCGGCCACCCGCTGCGCGGTCGTGGCGCCGGGCATGAAATCGGGCTTCGTTGCGGTGCAGTGGACGATCAGTCCGGTGATCTGCCTCATGGTGTTGCTCCAATGCTGGAAACCCCGCTGGCGGGGCATGTGGGTCAAAATTTAAAGAAGGTCAGTCGCGTCTGGTGCGATCCTCAAGGCGGACCACGATGTCGCGAACTTCACGCATTTCGCGGGTCATGTCTCGATCGTGCTCGTCCAGACGGTGGACAAGAGCCGACAGGATCGGGCGCATCTCCCCGACCTCACAAGCCGAGATAGAAGCAACCGCCTGCGCGGCCGGCGTCGGCTTTCCCCTTGCGGCTCCGCGCCATGCAACAAGGATTGTCGCGATGAACGCCGCAAACCCGGATCCAAATATCACCGCGTCTTGTTCAGTGAGACCGAGAGGCTCTAACATCGGCACCGCTCCTGTAGGCTGCGAGGAAGTCGAACAGGGCAAGCGTCCCATAGGTCGCCGGCCCTGTGCTTAGGGCGATGTTCGAGTGCGTGATCCAATTCCATGCAAAGGTGATTGTCAGCATGGTAAAGACGGTTGCGCCGACCACGGCCCCGACTGCCCGAAGCATCGGTGTGCGCTGCCAGGAGCCGTTGACGTAGAGCGCCACCAGCCGCATCGAGGCGAGCAGAGACAGCGGCGTTGATATCGCTGCTTCGTCAAATCCGAGGTTTCGAAACCCCTGATATGAAGGACTCATTGTGAAAGTGTCGCCCGGCAGCGCCAGAGTCATAGCGAAGCCCAGAAGCACCAGGCTGGTCAGCCACTCAGTCGCGCGCCCGTGTTCGATCCGCGCAAAGGCTATACGGCGGGGCATCAGCTTTCCCTCCTACCTAACCAGTCAGGCCGACCAGCTCACGACCGCCCCGACATGCGCCCGCAGGATCGCGTCCAGCGCTTCCACCTCTTCTGGGGTCAGACCCGCGCCGACAAACCATGCCCCAGCGTTGGCGGGCCCGTAGGTTGCGCTCTGTCGGCCGATCACAAGGTCGCCGTTCCGGACAGCGGCGCTCGCCCCCGTTCCCGTCAGGAGCGACGAACCGTTGCGGTAGAGCGCCGTCGCAGCGGCCCCGGTGCGCGAGGCTATCCAAAGACCCTCTTGCGCGGCGCCGCCGACACCCCCGGCAAGGTCAGCGCCAGACTGGATACGCGTTGCAACTGAGCCGCCGGTGGTGATGGCCCGCAGGTAGTTGTCCGGGGTTCCCGAAATCTCCATCCCCAGCAGGTAGTCATTGGAGGCGAAGCCGCTGCCGTCGAGAACCTGGATGCCGAAGCTCGCGCTGTTCTGGCTCAGATTCCCTGCGGTCGAGGGGTTAACGCCCATCGTGATGTAATCGCTGATGCCATCGCAGGTGAATCCGGTGGCACTGTCCCAGGTGGCGCCGTTATTCGCGCTCGCCGCGCCGCCGGTCCAGTCGATCAGACTGTCGGCTTCCGTCCGACCGTGGATGCAGAGCTGATCGAGCTTCGCCAGCAATCCGGCGTCCGTCAGATCCAGCCACGTCTTGCCGAGCGTAAGGCGCTGCATCGCCGTGTAGGTGCCCGTGAGTTGGTCCAGGATGTTCTGGAACGACTCGGTCACATGCCATGCGTTCTGCAGGTTGGTCAGGGGGTTCGTCGCGGCGCCATCCGGGGCAGCAACGTCGAAGACGACTTCAAAGGGATAGGTGGTCATTTATGCTGTCCTTAACCGATGCTGATTTCTTGGTGGCAGAGGGGCTTGTGCATGGGAGCGCCCGTGAGGAAGGTCCCGGTCTGTTCGACCGCACGGATGGTGCTGCGGGGGATCGTGGCCTGTGCGCGCGGGCCGGCGCCGTGCCCGACCATAGCGGCCTGCACCGCCGTCGCACCGCTGGCAGCATCGCTGGTCGTGATGATCAATTCATCGCCGGCGACCGCCACGCCCGAAACCGTGGCGCCGACCAGCGCGATCCCCGAATTTGCAAGACCGGCTTCATCGACAAGCCAGCCCGTGACGCTTTCCGCGTCTTCGGACAGCGTGACCGTGACCTCGTTTGCCCCGGTGAACGAGGCGCTGACCATGTGAAGCGGAAGCCAGCCCAGACCCTGCTCGATGCGATAAATCGCGGCCTGCTCCATTTCCCCGCGCATCGCGTGCCCGACGCTGGTGTTGTGCAGGAAATCGTAGTCCGACCAGGGGAAGATATAGGAAGGCCCCGTGCAGAAGAAAACGCCATCCGTATCGGCCAGCGCTTCATCCAGGATCGACCGGCACCCCGCGCTGCTGTTGTAAAAGCTCGACGCCTGCGTCGAGACCATCCGCACCGGCGTTTGCTGCCCGAGGATCGCCTGCGCCTTGGCCTGCGTCTGCGCCCGCAGCAGGTTGTGATTGACGCCAAGCGTCGGAGTGGCAGGGTCAGATTCTCCCTGCTGCATCAACATCCAGTCATAGACCGCGCTGATGCTGAGATCCGCGATCGAAGTCAGCACCGTGGTCATATTGGCCGCGTAATATTCCCCGGCGGGCGCGCCATCGAGCATGCTCGCGATGAACTCGCCGCCCTCGGCATTCGACCAGGCCAAGATATTCGGCACCCAGTCGCCTAAGGCCGCATGGCCCGCAGCCGCATGCGCCCGCGCGGCCGCGCTGACCGAGATCGTCCCGTGCTTGTCGGCCGCCGAAATCGTGTCGACCAGATCCGTAACACCCGTGATGGCATCCGACGCCAGTTCGACAGACGCCCCGCCCGAGGTTGCGATGCCGAGCCAGACATCCTTTGCCGCCGTCATAAGCATGGAAGGGCGATGCGCAAACTCCAGCGGGCCGGGAAACACCACGCTGCGGTCGTCGTTGGCCGTGCCCTCGGCATTGGACTGCCCGTCATTGGTCCAGATGCGATACCCGCCGAAGCGCCAGATAGATCCATCAGACAGCGCAACGCGGACACTCACAGGAACACTGTTCTGGTCAAGGTACGTACCAATGACGCTGTTTCCGAAGACCTTGGCGGAGATCCAAGTCCGGTCAGCGCTGTCATCCAGCAGCCGAGCGCCGCCCGTGCCGGTGGATACGTAGAGCGCCCCGTCAACCACGTAGGCGTCACCCTGCGTCGGTCCGGGGTCAACCGGGGCCAAAGAGACAATGTACCCGTCCTGATCCACCTCTCGAACAGAAATGGCCCCCTCCCCCTCCATGTACCCAAGAGTGCGGCGCATTTCGGCCAGGCTGACCTCGACGATAGTTTGATCCACGGCAACACCCCCGGAAAGTCGCAGAGAACGGATGACGATGCCGTTGATGTCAACCAGTTGGGGAACCGCATTCAAGTTGAGCCCCTCCCCGGTCATGCGGCCAAGCGTTGCTCGCATCGTCTTGAGCGCGATTTCCTCCTGCGTCGCACGCGAAGAAAAGGCATCCGCGTCCTGAGCAGCAGCCGTGCCCACCTCCGCCTGCTGCACCGCTGTCTCTGCAAGGGCGCCCTGCGCGGCCGTGGCATAGGCCGCCGAAAGGCTGGCGAGATCGAGGAAGGCCGTAAAGCTGACAGGGTCGGTCCCGACTGAATTGATCGCGCTTGTGCAGACAAAGACCTGGTTGGCGTAGGTGCCGCCCGTGATCTGGATCGCCGCATTGGCGAACTCGCCCGCCTCGTCCATGTCCGTTGCGCGGGCCCATGCGCCGGCGGCCGTAATGTATGGCCCATTTTCTGCCGGGTTGGCCTGCCCGGCGACAAGAACGCGGCTCGCCGAGGTCATCACGCCGCTGACCGCCTGCTCTCCCGACAGGGCGATATCGCCGGTCGATACCGTGACAGCCGGAAGGCGCGGCGAAAGCCCCGCAGCCGAGATCGCTTGCAATTGCGAGATCTCGCCCTCGGCGGCGGCGACGCGATTGTCGAGCGCCGTCACCGCCTGAGCCTGCACCACCAGCCCTTGCTCGGCCGCTTCGATCGCAAGGTTCTGCTCTTCGCCGAACCGCGTCGCATCCTGGGGCAGCGGCTGGTGCAAGGAGGAATTTCCCTCCCAAACCTCCTGGGGTGTTTTCGTAAGTTGCATGCTCGACCCTCGTCAGATGATTGTGATTGTTTCAGGCCCGGAGGCATTTGCAGGCAGCCCCCCGCCGGCGGATGGCACGCCCGAGGCGTTTATGGGCACCGCCCAATAAGTGTATGATCCCGAGGCCAGCCCGGTATCGGTCCAGGTATCCGCATTCCCCGGCAATCCGTATTCCGTCCGCACCAACGCCGCGTCCGCGAAATCCGTGCTGGCATCGGCCCGGTAGATCCGGCTGGTGTAGTAATTGGGATCGTCAGGCGCCTCGATATCGATCACCGCCTGCGCGGCGCCGGCTGTTGCCGTGAAGGCGTCCAGCGCTCCTGGTGGCGTCGGGTTCGCCGTCGCCAGGACAGAAAGCGAGGCGGTCCAGTCCGACACCCGCCCCGAGCCGGTACGATTGCGCGCCTGCACCTCATAGGTCGCGCCGTCGACCAGGCCGCTGATCACCTGGGACGTGACCCTCGTCGTGCCGGATCCGGCCGGGACATAGGTATTCTGCCAATCAGCGATCCCGGCACCAGGCGCGCGGTATTGGATATCCTGCCCGACCCCCGAGGCCTGTTCATCCCACTCAAACAGCACCCGCGCGCCGCCGCCGGATCCCGCGATCCCGGTGAAGCTGAACCCGGTCAACGCCTCCGGCTCGCCGTCCTCGGTCAAGACCTCATAGGCCGGGCGATCGGGTTCCTCGGTCGCGGCCAGGAAATCGAAATCCTCGGCGATGACACTTGATGCCTCAAGGTCGAAGGTCAGCCGGTCCTGCCCGCGCGAGAGCTTGTCGATCTCAAACGTCATTTCGATCCCCAGTTCGGAATGCGAAAACCGGAAGAACCGCTTACCGACCAGATTGTAGCCGCCCAGCTTGACGGTCCCGCGCAGCCGATACTTCGCATGGGTCTTGCGGGCGCGGCGCTTGTTTAGCCGGCTTGCCTGGTTGTGGTTACTGCAGGCAAGCACCGTGATCTCGTCGCGGCTTTCGCTGTTGATCCCTGCGACCTCGAAAGCCCCGGAAGGCGTTTCCTGCCAATCCTGCAGCGGCTCGACATAGCGAATTGAAAAGCTGTCGGCCGCCCCGAAGTCTGCCCCTTCCGAGATCTCCAGGGCGATAAAATCTGCATCCGTCAGCGTCACATCCGGCGCGATGTAGCGCCCCACATAGAAGTCGGTCACGCCATCAGGGCGCTCGCAGAGGTAGCCATCACAAGCCGACAGCATGCGCACCAACACCGCGCCGTGTTCTTCATCATCCTCGCACCAGGTATCAATATGCCAGCGCGGCCGGTCGGCCCCCGCCGCATCCGTCAACAGCACATCCGAGGCATCCGCCTCGATCGCCACTCGATCCCAATCAACCGCATGGCCCTGATAGACAGAAAGCTCATGGGCGATAATCAAGGCCGCGTTGCGCGTCCAGCCGTAGCTGCCACTGCGCGGATCAAAGATCCGATCATTCCCATCCCAGACCGGCGCATAAGCCCACTCGCGGCCGTTCGGATAGCGCGTGTTGAAATCCGATTGCGCCACCCGGCGCGCCCGGATCGCGGCGTAGCTGATCCCGGCCAGGTCATGCGCGACAGTCCACTCGGGAAGCGCGCCGACCAACGTGCTATCGGCCGCCTGCCCAGGCTGGCCCGTATAGGTCCGCACATAGGCGATCGACCCCGAGAACCGCGTGACCTCGACACCCTCGTCGGTCTCAGGCGTAGCCAGGTCGTCGCCTTCGTCTTCGGTCAGGTAGTCGCCGAACGGCCAGGTGAACCCGTATACGGGCGCGAAGACCCGGCCGGTCCACAAGCATCGTTATCTCTGGGAGCAGGAGAACGGGCCCATCCCCGCGGGCCATCGTCTGAAGTGCCTGGACGGCGACAAGACTAACACCGATCCGTCCAACTGGAAGCTCATCCCGATCGCCATGGCGCCCCGCTTGAACGGGCGCTTCGGGCGAGGCTATGACCAGGCACCGGCCGAGATCAAGCCCGCCATCATGGCCGTGACCGAGCTGGAGCATGCGGCGCGTGAGGCGCGCAAGAGAGGCCAGGAATGATCCGCACCTGCGCCATGCGCGGCTGCGCAAACGTCCTCAAGCCCTCGAACCGCTCTGGCGTCTTCTACCGGCACAGCCACAGCGCCAAGTGCCGATGCGACAAGTGCTGCCGCCGGCGCGGAGAAGCCCCGCCGGACGCCGTCAGGCTGCCTCAGCAGCCAGCGCCCACAACCCGCACCGATCGCAGGAAGGCCACCGTCACATATCCCACCGGCAACTCAGGGATCGCTGGCAAGGTCGCCGTCACGGTAGGCCGCGCGCCATGGGAGGGCGACCCGTGACTGACCGATACCTCAGCAAGACCCCGGCGGGCAGTGACGCAGACGAGAGAGCCACCGGCGTGGAATATCGCGCCCCTCAGGATCGAGCCACCAGGGACGCCCACGACGAAAGCGCGCAACTGGCCGATCTGCGCCACCGGCTCATCAGCCGGATCATGACCGCCGAAGAGTTTACCTTGGTCGTGATCGCCAACATCCTCGACATGAAGGAGCGATAAAAATGGGAACGCAGCAGACCTTCGTCATGGTGCCGGCAGAGGATTTCGCCGCCCTTCGCTCCGAAATCCGCGCGCTGCGAGACCAGATCGACGGCGCCACCATCACTCCACGAGCCGAGTGGATCAGCATCGCTGAAGCTGCCAAGGCCAAGGGCGTCAATCGCAGCACAATCCACCGCTGGATCTCGTCCGGCAGGTTGGAAGCCCGGGGCAGCGGTCGGCTCCGCCAAGTCAAAACACGATATTCCTAAACGGCTATCCGGCCCTTAGTGGCGATCGTCGTAAACTGCCCTATGCGGCCATTCATTGGGAGCCACCGCGCTGCGGCACAGCTTCGCCGAAGCGGCCGTTCGCGCCAGGGCGCAGCATCCGTATAGGTCGAAATCGCAGAAACTCCTTGATGGGACAGCGCTGCTACTGGCTATAGTTATCCATGTAGCAACGATAACCGTGATTCTGCGAAAATGGCTGATTATCACATTTCGAAGGATGCAGCTGGGTGGAAGGTCACCAAAGCAGGGGGTCAGAAAGCTTCCGCATCCGCTAGCACAAAAGCCGAAGCACAAGATATTGCCAAGAAATTGGCAATATCGTCAGGTGGCGGTGAGGTAAGAGAGTATGCTTCACGAGATGGTTCGGTTCACAAAAGAGGCCAGATCATTGATAGCGACACGCACGGAAAACCCGATCCGAAAGGCAACGGCTGACGGCCCGAAGCCGACACTCGCCGCTTCTTAGTTTGCCGCATTGCAGCTCGACTTATCGAACCTTCGCGGCGGGCGGACAGCTTGAGGCTGCTGAACCGCTTTACGCGCAATGCAGGGGCTCTCGCGTCACCCTCCTGCATTCGGATCAATTGACGCTGCAAGCCGCGTGAGGTAGCCGCTACACTGGCTAAAGGGATTGGCGAGATGTGGAAAAATATCTTCTTTGCGGCGCTTCTGCTTGGCATCGGCTACATCGGCTACGATGCGTACCGGCATGCAGTCTTTGATAAGCCAGCCGATTTGCCGGAAGGTGCTTGGACAGTCGCAGTCCGAAGCGGGTTCCGCGGCATGGTGACGGAAGTGCCTGAGGATCGCGACGCACGCCGCTATCTCGTATACCCGAACGAAGAGACGCCTAAATGGTACCTGAAGACGTGGGCAACATGCCGCGCCATTACAGATCAGGAGCGTGCGCAATACGAAGAGCATAGAGCACGCGAACCGGGGCTTCGCTGGGAGGCCGTGTGCGAGATTGATGCCGACGGCGAGACTTTCATTCGCGGCTGGATTGCGTCTGTTCCGCGACTCTGAGCTTCGTTTGGGCGTTCGCCCACCAGCAATAACTTGCTATTCTGTTTAGGAAACCCGCGTCTCCTGAGACTTGGGTGGAGCATCAACGGCCCGAAGCCGACCTTCGTGCCACGCGCGACGAATGACCGGTGTCAGCCCAATTCGCCGTTCTTGCCGTGCAATAGGTTCGACTGGAGGCCAGCCGTCGGCCAGGCGCCATGCAGCATCTACTGACGTCCCGAAGTGCAATCCGGATAGATCTGTCTCGAGCGCGATCATTGACCTTGGTCTGAGAAGTTCCCACTATGTAAGCCCAGGCAAAATCAAGATTTGTGTTATTAGAATACTTCTTTTCAGAAGATATCAGGGGCAGGCCGTTGGCGTCAAAAGATAAGAGATACTTTTTTTCAGTTGGGCAGAAGAGCTTTGAGGCCGGCACTGGCCCAAACCATTTTTCCACCGTCGTTCCGATTGCCGATGTGAACGGAGAGATCATCGGTGACCGCTTGGTGGAGTTCCCTAATCGCGGCCGGGTCTGGTGGATGCTGCGCGGCGAAGCTCGCGTGACCCATGCGCCGCCAGGCTGTCTTATCATGTCTGGCATTGAGGACTCGATGGACCTGTCTTCGTCGCCAGAAAAGGACGTCTATCAGCTTCTACAGCCCACCCTTCCCGGCCCGAAGGACTTAATTGAGGTCCTGACACCGGGCGCCGAGATCACCGATCCGAACGCCTTGCTCGACGGTTTCCGGATGCGCTGCGATCATGAGCCGACGCGACATGTCCTCGTGCGGATCGGCGATCACCTTTATGGGCCGCTGAAGGTCGAATTGGACCGCCCCGAGAATGACCGGTTGATCGAGCCAGAAATCCATTTCAGCAAGCCGGTCGCGCCGCATGTTGTCTATAGGATTGCCGTTGGCGACGCGGAGGGACGCACTGGCCACATTCGGCACAAGGTGATCGTACAGCGTGACGCCAGCAAGCCGGACGATCAGATCGGGCACACTGTTCGTTACGAGGCGATCACCGGCGCTTTGTATGAAGACCTGCGGGAGGGGGCACAGGAGGTTGATCTCGTTTCCCTGCAGGATGCTGTCCGGCAGATTTCGCGCGATTTTTTGTCGCGAAAAGAGCGACGTGAGTTCATGGAACGGCTCAACCGATTTGCCGACGAGGCGCAGTCAGGGCCGACCGTTATCGCACGGATTCAAAGCTTTCTGGACCAGCAGAACAAGGAACTCGACAGACTTGATCAGATTTTCGAAGCTCTCCTGACTGACGAGAGCTTCAAGCCAAAGATCGATCAGGCCGTCGCGACTGAGGTCGAAAAGCGCGTGGACGCGCAAGCCGCACGAATTGACGCCCTTGCGAAAGAGCGAGTCGCCAAGCTGACCGCGGAACTCGAGCAGCTTGAAGAGGTATTGCGAACGAAACGCGACGATTTCGATAGGGAAGCCGATCGCAAGCTGAAGGCTCTGGACGCGGAAATCGTCGCTCAGCATGAAGCAGCAAGAGAGAAGATCGCAAACCAGAAAGAAGAACTCGTCTGGCAGGAGCAAATCCTGGAAGAGAGTCTGAAGGAGATATCCGCCAAGCTCTCAGAGAACCGTATGGGGGTGGTGAACGACTTCCTTGCATTGGAGCCGCTTCTTTCGCGCCTCGGTCTCGGCGGATCGGCGCGACCGGATGATCGGAGGGACGCAGGAACGGTGAAGGAGGCGGCTGCACCCGCCTTGCACCTACCTGAGTATGCAACCCCAACCGAAGAGCGTGCAGCCCTACTCGAAGAGGACTTCTTCGAGCGGTTTGCTACGCATGTTGAGGAGAGCGGCTTCATCTTCGACCGCGGGGACCTTCTGGCTTTCCATCTATGCGCCAAGGAGCGTGCGCCTGTCATTCTGGGCGGTGTGTCCGGGTCCGGTAAATCGTCTCTGCCTGTGCTCTATGCAGAAGCAATTGCCGGGCAGGACGCCGACCAGAGCCATCTGGCTGTGGACGTGAACCCATCGTGGACTAGCCCTGCAGACCTACTCGGCTATACCGATGCACTGGAACACCGTTTCATTCCGGCGGCGTCGGGATTGCTGAATCAAATGATCCTCGCCTCTCATGCGCGCAAGGTTCTTAGGGCGTCTGCGCCGGTATTCTCCGTCTGCCTCGAAGAACTGAACCTTGCGCAGCCCGAGCACTACCTTGCCGATGTGATTCAGGCGATATCACGAGCGCCGGGGAACCAGTTCATAAGCGTCTTCGATCCCAACGCAGTGCGGATCGACGATCCCTTCCGGCCATACGCACGCCTCGAACTTGCGCCGAACCTGATAATCGTCGGGACAGTGAACTTCGACGAAACGACGCGACCGTTGTCGATGCGCCTTCTTGATCGGTGCAACCTGATCGAATTCGTCGTGGATGAAAGTCTTCCCGTTCTCGGAATGTCTGCACAGACCGGCGCGCGGGTGGTTGAGGGACCAGGCGTGCTGCAGGCGGACCGGGACCGGTGGACACGGAACAGCAACGTCCCTGCGCGGGCAATTGAGATCTTGGGGAAGATACAGCCTGAACTCAGTGTGCTTGGCTGCGGGCTCACCCACCGGCGCCAGACCTCGATCTGCCGATTCATCGCCAATGCTCCCGAGAGCCTTTGCAACTTCGATCAGGCATTGGACATGCAATTGCGCCAACGCATCCTGCCGCAGATCCGGGGGCTGTATCGGCCGGGGGCGATGGAGGCCTTGGGACGTCTTGCCGAAAAGCTCGAGAAGGCAACCGATATTCCGAGGACCCTTCAATCGCTCGCCCGACTGGAGTCTGACGCACGAGCATCCGACGATATGTTCCTCGGTGAAGAATGACAGACTTCGTCATCTTCTCAGGTCGCTCGACGCTGCTCGAAGTCCCTCTTGGCAAGTCTCAAGCCGTACACAGCTTCGAGGTGCCGGAGACTGCGCGCATCGGTTTTGAGGTCGACGATTACGAAGAGGGCGTGATCTACCAAATAACTGTTGGGGACATTCCGATCGCTGAACGACCGCAGGAGCGCCGATCGCGTCTGGAGTGGCAGGCATCGCCTTGTCTGGATGGCGCATTCGGCGTGACCCCAATCAGTCTTCGGGATGCCACAAATGGCGAAATACTTGCCCGAACTCTCGCGCTTGTCGAGCCCAGCAAGCTGACCGTAAACGCTTATGACGCCATGTTCGAAGACATGCGGCGCATCAGTGTCGAGTTGTTGCTCGACCTGATCTCGAAATCCCGTCTGGCGCTTGCGCAGCTTCCCTCGTCGCGCGATGGCGGTGTGCAGCCCCTCACGGCACGTCTGGAACTGAGTCAGATCCGGCTCTTCTGGAAACGCTTCTCCCCAATCTTGGCGGATATTCTCGAGGATCCTCACACGGAGCTGCGACCACGACAAGTTACCCGGCAGCTTAAGCCGGGAGAGCGACTCACGCCCGACGTCTTGCGACGGTTTGCCCACAGAGGGCAAACCGCTCGCGACGCCGTGCGATCAGGTGGTCTCGTGGAACTTTCGACAGCAGTCCAGGACAGGAACACCAGCGAGAACCGGGTGATCGTCGCGTTCATGGATCTCCTTCGGCGGCGGGTCGACCATAGCCTCAGGCGCGCCCGGTCAGAACGCGAGATGCGGCTTGCGCGTAAGAATGGCTATGGAATCTCTGACGCAGGATTAGCCCGATTCGTACAACTGCGAGAGGACCCTAAGATCGCGAGGCTGCAGGAAATCGTCGACGCCTGCGAAGGCACGATGTCCGAGATCCACAGGGCGATGCAGAGTTTCGCCGTGCCTGTCACTCGCATGGGGCGGCAGGACTTTCTCGCCAGCTTCAACTGTCCCTTTTTCCGAAGCCATCCGCTGTATGCGCGTGCTGCACGATTGATGTTGGCGTTCCTGAACAACACTACGATCGTCGTAGAGCAAGGAGACGTGGAAGGCGCCAAGTCGATCGAGACCATCTTCGAGCAGTGGGTTTTCTTCCAGGTATCCGCAGCTCTCCAGGCCGCTGGGTTGTCCTGCATTTCGCACAATTCAATTTTTGAACCGATTGCAAGAGATCGTTTCTCGGTCGATCTGGATCGGAATGCGGCGATCGATTTTGAGGCCCCGGACAAGCGTATCGCGCGCCTGCGCTATGAGCCCACAATCCTCCCGCGCGGAGCAGCGCAGGGCATGGATACTCTTTACCGCGGAAACTCGGCGTCTCCATGGACGCCGGATATAGTGTTGGAGATTTTGGCCCCGAGCTCCGATCTGCGCGACTACCGGGTCACATATGCCGCCGTGATCGACGCAAAATACACAACAGCGGGAAATGTGTGGGATCGTCTGGAGAAGATCGAGAAATATCGCGAGATCAGAAGCGTCGATACCGATAGCCAAATTGCTCGCCAAGTTTGGATCGCGGCACCGATCGCGCCATCGCTACGACCGCGCGACGAAGCCGTAACCTGGTCAAAGAGCGGCTATGTAGGTGCCGATCCCCTTGACGTTATTCTGGGGGTCATTGGGGCAGATCCGGCCGATCGGGATGAGACCCGATCCATGCTTAAAGCCTTTATCTTGGGTTTACTAAGGCATTCCAAGGAGTACGAAAAGGCCACCAGTCGGAATGTAAATAGTTAAGTTGTTCCTATCCCGGCAAACAGTCTGCAATGCTCGCCGCAGGCGGTTTCGCCCGGGCGGTTGGGATCAACAGTGATGATACCGCTGAGAAATGGTCGCACTCTGCGCATAGCTGCCACTCATGATCGGCGCAGCGAAAGTCAGCTTCCCGCCCTTCGTGTCGACAGACGTGAACGGCCCTGAGTTGACCTTGGCCAGTCTTCGCCTTGCTGCGGCGCAGCTTCCCAAAAGGGGACGTCTAACGACGCACCAGATCTAAGCATCATCTCCACTGCCGGATTTTGCTGGGCCTCTTCTAATGGTCCATAAGTCATGACATATGCACCATTTTTCACTTGGGTTATGGCAATCCGTACTCGGCTCTGAGCGTCATCAAGTCAGCTATTAGCTGCTCTGCCATTTGCTTCGTATAGATACGCGTGATCCGCCCATCGTGTTGTCTCTGGATGAGCTTGCGCAGATCGTTCGCACGCGCCTTCCAGGTCAGACCGTCGGTAATCAACAGAAGACTGGCATCATTGCGCTTGGCGCCAATGATTGCATCAACATCACCGATGATATCGCTCATCTTGGACCCTGTTGCCCCGTAACCTTTCGCTTCAATCAAGATTAGTGGTGTCGCCTTGTTGGGAATGGCGAAGTCGCATTTCGCCGTGCCGTTTACGCCTTGAAACGTACATCTAGGCTCATAGCTGGGTCCAAAGACTTGCTGGATAATCTCTTCAACAAAATCTTCGAGCCCCCTACCCCTTTGTTGCCCCTGTATAGCACTTCCACGCCCAGATCTCAGCCGTTCGCGCAAGACATCGCTCCAGACAGGCTCTCGATTGACGATCGCTGTCATGGCGTCGCGAAGCCCCATCTCTTCGAGAACGTCGAGATATTCTTCACGGCCTGCTTGAAAACGTTTGACGCCGGTCCCACCTGGGCCAAGTTTTTCGGCCAACTCGCCATGCAATTTGTCCTTCGAAAACCCGAGGAACAAGCCAACGCAAAATCGAGACACCTCGAATGCTTTCCCATCGTTTGCCTCGATCAAGGCGGCGATGTCGTCGCGACCATATTCACGCTTGATGGGAACCGCATGGATCCGATCCATGATGTCTTGCGCCATATCGTCCATCCAGCTCGCCTCAAGTGGCGATAAACTGGCAATTATGTCATCGAAGTGCTGAACGACGGGTCTCATACCTGACCCACGATGAGGTATTCCTCTACGGCTGCGCGTTTCACCTTGCTATGCGTCCCAAAGTGATAGGTGTGATCACGACGGAACACTCGAACATCTCGTTTGGTCTCGCCCATGAGAGATGTGAGCTCGTCCAGATCAGGATATCCATTGGAGCTATAGGATAGGACGATCGTCTGATGTTTGAAACGCGCGAAAAGGCGCCTGAACGCATCCACGGCTTCCTTGCGATAGCTAAAGGGGGTGAACTTCTTTGGTATTTTTCGCACTTTGGTGGAGTAGTCGATGTCCAGTCCTTGCCAGTAGCAGGACAACCCCTCCAAGAAATGGTAGCGCTTGATGTAGCAGTTATCGTCAGCGCGCGGGACGTAAGGCGGATCCAGATAGACTAGATCAATGCCTTTGGTCGCCACCTTAAACACATCGTTTCGTTGTGCATGGTTTCGGCGGCCGTTCGAAAACACAGCCTCGTTGAACGCCTCTACTTGCTCGAAAAAGTGTTCTTCAACGGACAACCGAAGGTCCCGGCGGCCATCATCGTACTTGGAAAGATCCCCCGAGATCGTGAAAACCCCGCGTGGTTGCCGTTTGGCGCAGGATCGCATTAAGGCCGACATAGCGAGGGCCTGCTGATGGGTGTTGTCGAGCTGGCGAATGTTGCACGAGATGCGATCAAGGAATCTAAGATCGGCATCGGTATAAAAAATCCCAGAGAACGTCTCTTCGATGAAGTTATGTGTGTTCGCAGGCCGTGACATGAGGGTTTTCATGGCAGGACCGTCAAGATGGACAGAGTTGTTCTGGATAAGAGCCTTTCCGATAGTGCTCGATAGGTTCAGAAAGTCAGAGGAAACTGTACGTTTATCCATAGATTTCAGTAGGTAAGCAACTGATGTACTTCCGCTAAAAGCATCTAGAGCTGTTTCGAACTCAAGAGTACTCAACACGTCATGGATCCAGGGCAACAAACGCTTCTTGGAGCCCATGTACCTGATCTCAGGGAACATGCCTATCTGATCCAGAGGGGGTCTTGTGAGATGTGAATGCTTTGTGACGGTTAGTGAGTCGTCTGGTATTACTTGAGGTTTCATACTGGATCCTGTTGCATGACATCGAGTTTAAGCTAACTGTTGCACCAGAGCCAGTTGGTTAGGGCATCTGTCGCAACCCAGACTAGAATGTGCCCTGCTAAGTTCATTTAGGCGTATGAGCCCTTGTATGTGATCTGTAGCACATCACCAAGCCGCGTATGAATCGCTGGCCGAAAGTCCGCTCTATCAGCATCGCCATGATCGGCTCGCACTCGCAACGGAGGTCCGGTTTCCGCCCTACTTCCATCATCATCTCGCTCTCACGCGCCGGATGCTAGTCCAGACGTCGGGCCAACTCCTCGGCCGTTTCGTCATAGTAAATCATCAGCATCTTGATATCCCGGTGCCCCACCATCTTTGCCAGGGCCAAAGGATCCAGCTTCCGCGACAGCCGCGTGATCGCCTCATGCCGGGAGTCGTGGAAGTTCAACCCTTCAATAGCCGCCAAGCCGCGCAGCTTACGCCAGTTTGCATCCAACCGGGCCGAGGTCATCCCGAACACAGGCTCCGCCTTCGGTAGCGCTTCCAGAAGTCGCACCGCTTCCTTCGACAGGGGCACGTCGCGGCCCGCCCCATTCTTCGTCAGGTGCAGCCGCGCAACGCGCCGCTCGAGGTCCAGGTCAGCCCCCCGCAAGCCGCAAATTTCGCCCGCCCGCATGCCGGTCTCGATCGCGAACAGGAAGGCAGCATGGGCGCGGGCCTGCGCCCGCGTCAGATCCTCGCCAGCCACGAAGGCCAGGCGGTCCAACTCATCCTTCGACGGCCGTCGTTCGCGCTTGTGCGGGGCCGTGGGGCGGCGCACGTCGGACATGGGGCTGGTCTTGATCATCCCCCACTCGCGTCGCGCCTGAGTCATCACCGCGGACAGCAGGTTCATTTCCCTGTTCACCGTCGCAGCCTGCACCGTGCGCAAACGACCATCCCGCCAACTCGCGAAATTCTCGGCCGTCAGATCGGCCACCATCTTGCGGGCCAGGTCAGAGCGCTTGAGCCGGTCGATTTGCCGGACCTCCCAAACTTCGCTGCGCTTGGTGACAGAGACCTCCCTGGCGTATCGCTCCAGCACGTCGCCGAAGAGTGTAGCGGCAGCGACAGCCTCGCGGTTGAGGATCAGGTATTCCTGTCGGGCAGCCCAGTCCTTGGCTTCCCGTTGTGTTGGGAATACCTTCGAGGCGCGAACACCCTTGCGGGCGATCTCAGCGCGCCACCCCTTGGCCAGTTTCCGAATCGAAGCCACGTTTACGCATCCTGCGGAATTTCTGCGTAATGAAATGCGAACATAGGGCCTTCAGATGCAACCTTTTTGCGATACACATTAGGCTAGGAGCCATATTTGCAACGCTCTGCGACAGCGTCGATTGCATCCTGCTGCTATGGTGGTACCCGCGGCCGGACTCGAACCGGCACGGCTTGCGCCTGAGGATTTTAAGTCCTCTGTGTCTACCATTCCACCACGCGGGCCCGTTTCCGGGTGGCCGCACAATAGTGGCCCGCCCGGCAGAGTAAAGACGCAGCGCCCGCCCTGCCGGCCCGGAAGTCCGGGCCGTGATGCAGCCTGCCTTTCACGCGCACAGGCGCGCGCGGAAGAAAAAGAAGAAGAAGCCGACAGGGATCAGGCGCGGCGGATGATCTTGGAGAACTTGTCGAACAGGGCCTCGTTGGCACAGATCACTTCGCCGTCAGAGACGATGTCGCCTTCGGGGTTCAGCGGCTGGATCAACCCGCCCGCTTCGCGCACGATGACGATCCCGGCGGCGATGTCCCAGGCGTTCAGGCGGCGTTCCCAGAACCCGTCATAGCGCCCCGCGGCCACATAGGCCATGTCCAGCGCGGCCGAGCCCCAGCGCCGCACCCCGGCACAGACCGGCAACAGCTGCGACAGGTCCTTCAGGGTTTCGGGCAGATCGGCCCGGCCCCCGAAAGGCAGCCCCGTGGCATAGATCGATTCGATCATCCGCGTTCGGCCCGAAGCCCGGATCCGCATGTCGTTCATCCAGGCGCCCTCGCCCTTTTCAGCCATGAACATCTCGTCCTTGGCCGGGTCGTAGATCACCCCGGACACGATCTGGCCCTTGTGTTCCAGCGCGATCGAGATCGCCCAATGCGGCAACCCGTGCAGGAAGTTCGTGGTGCCGTCCAGAGGATCGACGATCCAGCGTCGTGTCGGGTCCTCGCCCGCGATGGAGGTGCCCTCCTCGCCCAGGAATCCATAGGTGGGCCGGGCGCCCATCAGTTCTTCCTTCAGGATGTTCTCGGCGGCGACATCCGCGCGGCTGACGAAATCCCCGGCGCCCTTCATCGACACCTGAAGGTTCTCCACCTCGCGGAAATCCTTGACGAGGGACCGGCCGGCCTTGCGGGCGGCTTTCATCATGATGTTGAGATTGGCGCTGAAAGTCATCTGGGGGCTCCGTAGATCGGGGGGCGAGATCCGAAAAGGCCGTATAGACCGCGTAAACCGCCTTGCCAAGAGCAGGTTTCAAGGCTGGCGCCGCCTACCCGGCCCCTGTGGTGCGCCAGCTTGTCGACCCGGGGTGACGCAAGGGCGACAGCCCGAGCTTGCGGGGGATGTCTAGCCCGCCGTAGGCGGTTCGGCCCCGCGTTGCAGCTTGACCGCTTCGGTACGCGCGAGCCGGGTGAAATGCGCCATATAGGGCTTTGCGGCCTCGTCGGCCCGGCAAGCGGCATACATGCGCCGCGTCACCTTGCCCGAGGTCAGCGGCCGGATGGCGAAATCCGCACTGCTGCGGATCTTGCGCGTGACCCAGTCGGGCAGCACGGCCACACCGCGCCCCGAGGCAACCAGCAGCAGGATCACCTCGGTCAGTTCGACCTGACGGATCGCGGCCGGATCGATGCCCGCCGGGTCCATGAGCATCTTGTAGACATCGAGCTTGCCGCGATCGACCGGGTAGGTCAGCAAGGTCTCTGTCTGCAGATCCTCGGCCTCGATAAAGGGCTTCGCAGCCAGCGGGTGATCGGCGGCGCAGATAAAGACCGGGGAATAGTCGAACAGCGGCGCGAAGGTCAGGCCGGGAATGTCCTCGGGGTCCGAAGTGATAACCACATCGACTACCTCGCGCTCCAGCGCCTCCAGCCCCTGGAAGGCCAGGCCGGGCCGGATGTCGATATCCACGTCGGACCAGGCATGGCGGAACAGTTCCAGCACCGGCAGCAGCCATTCGAAACAGGCGTGGCACTCCAGCGAGATATGCAGACGCCCGGCGCTGCCGTCGCGCAGGCCTTCGAATTCGGCTTCCATCGCCTCGATCTCGGGCAGGACCCGTTCGGCGGCGCGCAGCATCCGCAATCCGGCCGCCGACAGGCGCATCGGCTTGGTCCGGCGCACGAACAGCTCCATCCCCGCCTGATCCTCCAGCCCCTTGATCTGGTGTGATAGCGCACTTTGGGTTATCCTGAGCAGATCTGCGGCCCGCGCCAGGCCGCCGGACTCGTGGATCGCCCGGATGGTCCTGAGGTGGCGCAATTCAATATGCATGGGTCGACCTCATGATGATCGTGAATTTTATGAAGTTGTCTCATTTCGCCGGGTTTGCCACAAGAGACCAACTCCAAAGAGGTTCCAGATGACGACGCCCGCCGTATCCTTCGAATTCTTCCCGCCGAAAAATCTCGAGGCCTCGTTCCGGCTTTGGGATACGGTCAACGTCCTTGCGCCGCTGAACCCGCGGTTCGTTTCGGTGACCTACGGCGCCGGCGGCACGACCCGCGACCTGACCCGCGACGCAGTGGCGACGCTGCACAAGCACATGGGGCTGAACACCGCCGCGCATCTGACCTGCGTCAATGCCACGAAGGAAGAGACCCTGGCGATTGCCGACGGCTTCGCCGAGGCCGGCGTGACCGAACTGGTCGCCCTGCGGGGCGATCCCCCCAAGGGCGAAGGCGCGTTTTCCGTCTACCCCGGTGGCTTTGCGAATTCCGTCGATCTGGTCGAGGCGCTTGCTCAGACCGGAAAGTTCACCATCCGCGTCGGCGCCTACCCCGAACCGCATCCCGAAAGCGCCGAGACAGCGGCCGATGTCGCCTATCTGGCGCGCAAATTCCAGGCCGGGGCGGACGAGGCGCTGACCCAGTTCTTCTTTGAGACCGACACCTTCCTGCGCTTCCGCGATGCCTGCGTGAAGGCCGGGATCGACAAGCCCATCGTGCCCGGCATCATGCCGATCGAGAACTGGAAGGGCATGCAGCGCTTTGCCAAGGGCTGTGGTGCCAATTTCCCCGCCTGGCTGGCCGAGGCCTTCGAGAAGGCCGACCGCGACGAGCGCGCCGACCTTCTGGCCACTGCGCTTTGCACCGAAATGTGTGACAAGTTGCTGGCCGAGGGTGTCCAGGACCTGCATTTCTACACGCTGAACAAGCCCGAGCTGACCCGCGATGTCTGCCATGCCCTTGGCGTCACTCCGCAGGGCAAGCTGGAAAACGTCGCGTAGGATTTGACGCCAGGGGGGTCAGAGGCCCTTCCGTCAGCCGGCCCCCAGGACAAGGACACGCCGAGCCACGACCGGCCCGGCCCTTTTTACCGGCCCCGGCCCTTTTTACCGGCCCGGCCCTTTTTACCGGCCCCGGCCCTTTTTCAGGCCAATTGCCCCTGCGTGGGATAGCTGCCGCGCGCCAGGGCGCTGTCATGCAGGCGCTCCGAAAGATCGGCGCCGACACTCCTTTGCCGGCGCAGCAGGAACAGCTTGGAATAGCCGCTCCATTGCCCGACCGAGGGCGCATCGACATCCATCGGAAAGCGCCCCCGCCAGCCATCGGGAAGCGGCAGGCCGCGCATCTCGGCCTGCCCGAGGATCCAGACCAGCGGTATATTCGCCAGCGGGCGCGCCGCCTCGAAACCACCTAGCTGACCGCCGACATCGCCATGGGTGCCCGCGAACCAGACCTGTTCCAGTCGTCCGGCCCAGGCGGGATCGCTTTGCCACATGACGGGGGCGTAGACCTGCCGGGTTTCTTCCAGTGCCAGCGCGTGAAAGCCCGATTTCACGCAGGCCGAGAGCGCGTGATTGTGGAACCCGTGCTTGGTCTCGGCCATCCGCCACAGGAAAGGCAGCCGCAAGCCGAGGCTTTTTACCGTGTCAAAGGCGCCGATCATCTCGATCTGGGTCGTTTCATGGCTGAAGGCGCGGCGAAAGGCATCGCATGTCAGCGGATCGCCCCCATCCTGATACAGGCGATAGGCCTGACGCACATTGCGCTCGGTCGCCTGTTCGGCCCGCAACAGGCCGACCCGGTCGATCATTCCGGTCAGCGAGCGCGCCGCATAGGCCCCGCGCGAATAGCCGAACAGCATGATCCGGTCACCGGGTCGATAGCGCGACGCCAGCCAGCCATAGGCGCGCCGTATCTGCCGGTTTATCCCCCGGCCCAGAAGCACGTCCAGGGTGGACCGCCAGCTTTGCCACTGGATGCCCGCCTCGTAATAGACCGACAGCCCCGGTCCGGCCTGGTCGGTCAGCATCCGGTAAATCAGCCCGGCATTGCTTTCCTCGCCCGGTTCCAGTGACGACATGGTGCCGTCGAGCACGATGACATGCAGAACCGGATCGCGCAGCTTGCCCCCCGGACGGCGGCGCCTGCGGCGCAGCCAGGGCGGGCGCAGCCCGACAAGTATTCGTCTACGCAGCCGTGTCAGCATCTTGCAGCATCTTCCAGACCCGCGCCGGGGTGAAAGGCATGTCCGCCCGGCGCACCCCGCGCCGCATCAGCGCATCCATCACGGCATTGGCCCCGGCCGCCATGGAACCGACGGTCCCCGCCTCGCCGCAGCCCTTCATGCCCATGGGATTGGCGGTCGAAGGCACCGGCACCGAGGTAAAGCCGATCATCGGCACATCATCGGCCCGCGGCATGGCGTAATCCATGAAACTGGCGGTCAGAAGCTGGCCATCCGCGTCGTAGACGGCGTTTTCCATCAGGACCTGCCCAAGGCCTTGCACCACCCCGCCATGCACCTGCCCTTCGGCCAGCACCGGGTTGATGAGATTGCCGAAATCATCGACGACCGTGTAGCGTTCCAGCGTGACGGCGCCGGTGTCGGGATCCACCTCGACCTCGGCCACATGGACCCCGTTAGGATAGGAACGGCCCGGCAGCGTCGCGGATCTTTCATGGGTCAACAGATCGCTGCGCCCGGCCTCGGCCGCCATTTCGGCGACGTCCAGCATGGTCGGCGCGGCGTTCGAGCCCTTGATGCGGAAGCTTTCGTCGTCAAAGCTGACGTCCTCGGGGGCGACCTGCATCTTTTCGGCGAGGAAATCCGTGAAGACCTGGATGATCTGCCCGGTCACCGCCAGCGTCGCATTGCTTTGCGTGGTGACGGAACGCGACCCGCCGGTCCCGCCGCCCTTGGCGATCAAGTCGCTGTCGCCCTGAATGACGCTGATCAGTTCCATCGGGATGCCGGTCTGGTCAGACAGGAAACGGGCATAGACGGTCTCGTGACCCTGCCCGTTCGACTGTGTGCCCACATAGATATTCACCGTGCCATCCTTCAGGAATTCGACCTTTGCCGTTTCCTCAGCATCGCCCAGAATGCTTTCGATATAATAACAAAGCCCCATGCCGCGCAGTTTTCCCGCCGCCTGAGAGGCTTCCAGCCGCGTGGCAAAGCCCTTCAGGTCGGCTTCTTCGGCCGCGCGGTCCAGCAGTCGGGGGAAATCACCCACGTCATAAAGCTCGCCCGAATAGCTGCGATAGGGGAAGTTGCCCGGCTGGATGAAGTTGCGTCGCTTCAACTCCCACGGGTCGACGCCCAGTTCGCGCGCGGCGTAATCCATCATGCGTTCCAGCGCAAAGATCGCCTCGGGGCGGCCGGCGCCGCGATAGGCATCCGTGGGGGTGGTGTTGGTGTAATATCCCTCGGCCTCCAGCAGCGCCTCGGGGATGTCGTAGACGCCTGTGAAGACCTTGGTGAACAGCGTGCTCTGGATCATCTGGCCGAAGTTGGAATTATAGGCCCCGAGGTTGTATTTCGTCTTCACGTGATAGCCGGTGATCTTCAGATCCTTGTCGAAGGCCAGGGCAATGTCGTGGTCCAGATCGCGGGCGCCATTGTCGGCAAGCATCGATTCCGTCCGATCCGCGATCCAGCGCACCGGGCGTCCCAGGGCGCGGGCGGCAAAGGCGCAGGCGGCATATTCGGGGTAAAGCTTGGCCTTCATGCCGAAACCGCCGCCAACGTCCGGATGGGTGACGCGCACCATCTCGGGCTCAAGACCAAGCAGGCGGGCCAGTTCCCTTTTCGGGGCCCAGACGCCCTGCCCGTTATAGGACAGGTGGATGCGGCTGCCATCCCATTCGGCGAAACAGCCGCGCGGCTCCAGCGCGACGACCATGACGCGATTGTCGACAAGACTGGCGCGCACGACGTGGTCGGCCTGATCCATCACCGATTGCATCGCCTCAGGATCGCCCATGCAGAAATCGACACCCCGGTTGCCCGGCGCCTCGGGATGCAGGTCGGTCACCGCATCGCCCAGGGCCATCTGCACCGGCAGGTCGTCGTAATCGAATTCGATCAGTTCAAGTGCGTCGCGGGCGGCGGCCGGGGTCTCGGCCAGGATCAGCGCGAGGGGTTCACCGACGAAGCGTACCCGCCCCTCCGCAAGGATCGGATAGCGGGGATCGGACCCCTTGCTGCCATCGCGGTTTTTGGCCTGGGTCGAGGACAGCCCGAGGGTCAGCCCGCCTTCGGCCAGATCGGCCGCGCTCAGCACCGCATGGACACCGTCAAGGGCGCGAGCCTCGTCAAGGTTCAGGCCGGTGATCGCGGCATGGGCGACGGGCGAGCGGAAGAAGATCGCATGCAGCGCATCCTTCGGAGCGATATCATCGACATAGACCCCCTTGCCGGTGACGAAACGAATGTCCTCGGTGCGCTTGACCGGCTGGCTTTTTCCGAACTTGTCCATGACACGATCCTTCTGACTGACCTGGCCTGCTGACGGGCTTGGGGTCTTGATAAATACCTGCTGACGGTCGGGCAATTGCATGGGGCTGCTTCGGGCCACCCAAGGCCCGGTCCCGACAGGGGGACACTAGCCTTTCGCGCCCCCCTGTCCAGACCCGTCCGACACCATGTGGCGCGGCCCGGCCAATTCCGCCACCCGGCGCAGGCCAGACGCCAGCCAAACGCCGCCGCTGCCCAACCGGAAGGCGGGGGCGGAACGGGATGCTCTTTCCCTTTCCGGTGAAATTCCGTATCCCGACGCCTGACAGGAATGCGCTGCAAGACGGGGAACCGACATGGCCATGGACAAGACATTTGACGCAGCCGCCGCAGAGGCGCGCATCTACGCCGCCTGGGAAGACGCCGGGGCCTTCAAGGCCGGCGCCAATGCCAAGCCCAAAGCAGACGGCTCCCCTGCCGAAAGCTTCTGCGTGATGATCCCCCCGCCCAACGTGACCGGGGCGCTGCACGTCGGCCATGCCTTCAACAACACCCTGCAGGACATCCTGGTGCGCTGGCACCGGATGCGCGGCTTCGACACGCTCTGGCAGCCCGGCCAGGACCACGCCGGTATCGCCACACAGCTTCAGGTCGAAAAGATGCTGGCGGCCCAGGGTGGCGAAACCCGCCGCGAGATGGGACGCGAGAAGTTCCTCGAAAAGGTCTGGGACTGGAAGGGCCAGTACGGCGGCACCATCGTCAACCAGCTGAAGCGCCTTGGCAGCAGCTGCGACTGGTCGCGCAACGCCTTCACCATGGCCGGCGCACCGGGCGATCCCCGCACCGGGCACGAGAATTCCGCCGATTTCCACGATGCGGTCATCAAGGTCTTTGTCGACATGTACGACAAGGGCCTGATCTATCGGGGCAAGCGTCTGGTGAACTGGGACCCGCATTTCGAAACCGCGATTTCCGATCTCGAGGTCGAGAATGCCGAAGTCGCGGGCCACATGTGGCATTTCAAGTACAAGCTCGCCGGGGGCGAAACCTATACCTATGTCGAAAAGGACGAAGATGGCGCGGTCATCCTGTCCGAGGAACGCGACTATATCTCGATCGCCACGACGCGGCCCGAAACGATGCTGGGCGACGGCGCCGTGGCCGTGCACCCCGAAGACGCCCGGTATGCGCCCATCGTCGGCAAGATGGTGCATCTGCCGCTCTGCGACCGGCTGATCCCGATCATCACCGACGAATACCCTGACGCCACCTTCGGCTCGGGTGCGGTGAAGATCACTGGCGCGCATGATTTCAACGACTATCAGGTCGCCAAGCGCGCGGGCCTTCCGATGTATCGCCTGATGGACACGCGTGGCCACATGCGCGCCGATGGCCTGCCCTATGAAGATTGCGTCGCCCGCGCCCGTCAGATCGCCGAAGGGGCGGATGCCGGCGAGATGGAGATCGACAGCCTGAACCTCGTGCCCGAGAAATATCGCGGCATGGACCGCGCCGAGGCGCGCGAAGCGGTCGTGGCCGACATCAACGCCGCCGGCCTTGCGGTCATGACCACCGCCGCCGATCCTCGCCTTGGTACGCCCAAGCCGAAGAAGGGCGAGGAACCAAGCGAAGAGGATCTCGCCCGGCCCGTTCCGCTGGTCGAGGCGAAACCGATCATGCAGCCCTTCGGGGACCGCTCCCGCGTCGTGATCGAACCGATGCTGACCGACCAGTGGTTCGTCGATACCGCGCAGATCGTCGCCCCGGCGCTGGACGCCGTGCGCGAGGGGCGCACGAAGATCATGCCGGAATCGGGCGAAAAGGTCTATTTCCACTGGCTCGAGAATATCGAGCCCTGGTGCATCTCGCGCCAGCTGTGGTGGGGGCATCAGATCCCCGTGTGGTACGGGCTCGACCTCGGCACGCTGAAACAGGGCGGCGACGGGGACATGGACCTTGTCGACATGCTGACGCTTTTCGTCGACGAACACCTCGCGCACATGGGGCCCGTGCAGGCCTGCGGCGCGTCCTTCGACAGCGTGGTCGAGACCTTCCGGGACGAGATCGCCGACACGCCCTCGCCCATCTCGCACGCGCGCATCGTCGAGGTGGCGGACCGCAAGGAAGCCCAGCAGATGCTGGCCGAAAGCCTGGCACAGTTCACCGCCACGCAGGATCCGACCAGGCTGGTCTACCCGGTCTGGCGCGATGCGGATGTGCTGGATACCTGGTTCTCGTCCGGCCTCTGGCCGATCGGCACGCTCGGCTGGCCGCAGCAAACCCCGGAACTCGCCCGCTATTTCCCGACCTCGGTGCTGATCACCGGCGAGGACATCCTGTTCTTCTGGGTCGCCCGGATGATGATGATGCAGCTTGCCGTCGTCGATCAGGAACCCTTCCACACCGTCTACCTGCACCAGCTTGTCCGCGATGCGAAGGGCAAGAAGATGTCCAAGACCACCGGCAACGTCATCGACCCGCTGGAAATCGTGGATCAATACGGGGCCGATGCGCTGCGCATGACCAATACTTCCATGGCGGCGATCGGTGGGGTGCTGAAGCTGTCCGAGGAACGCATCAAGGGCTACCGCAACTTCGGAACCAAGCTCTGGAACGCCACCCGCTTTGCCGAGATGAACGGCGTCTACGAAGCCGGCGCGCCCTCGGGTGAGCTGCCCGAAGCGACGGCGACGGTGAACCGCTGGATCATCGGTGAAACTGCCCGCATCCGCGAAACCGTCGATGCCGCCCTGAATGACTATCGCTTCAACGAGGCCGCCCAGGGGCTTTACGCCTTTGTCTGGGGCAAGGTCTGCGACTGGTACGTCGAACTTGCCAAACCGCTGTTGACCGAAGGCGCGCCCGAACGGGAAGAGACACAGAAGGTCATGGGCTGGGTCATCGACCAATGCCTGATCCTGCTGCACCCGATCATGCCCTTCATCACCGAAGAGCTCTGGCAGGTCACCGCCCCGCGCCCCAACCTGCTGATGCTGCAGGACTGGCCTGCCTATGACGCCACGCTGATCGACGCCGCGGCAGATCGCGAGATGAACTGGGTGATTTCGCTGATCGAGGACATCCGCTCGGCCCGCGCCACGATGCATGTGCCCGCCGGGTCCTATGTGCCGCTGCTGGCGACCGAACTTTCCCACGCCCCCCAGGCCGCATGGAACAGCAACGAAACGCTGATCAAGCGCCTCGCGCGGATCGAGAGCCTTGAGCAGGTTGCCGATTTCCCGAAAGGCACGATCACCCTGCCCGCCGAGGGCGCGACCTTCGGCCTGCCACTGGCCGGAATCATCGACGTGGCCGAGGAAAAGGTCCGGCTGGAAAAGAGCTTGGAAAAGCTGGCCAAGGAAATCCGTGGCATGGCCGGGCGCTTGAACAACCCCGCCTTCGTCGCCTCGGCCCCTGACGAAGTGGTGGAGGAAACCCGCGAAAACCTTGCCGCCCGGCAGGACGAAGAAGCCAAGCTTCAGGGCGCTCTTGCTCGGATGGCGGAACTCGGCTGAAAATAGCAAGCCTGCACGGGCCGCTTGTTGCAGGCGGCCCGACGCCTCCGGCGGGGATATTTGGAACAGGGAAACCTGGGGTATGGTGCCAAATTTGCACGACCGGGACTAAGCCGCCCGCGCGGCACGACATCGTTCCCATTTAGCCCCGACTCTGATCCTGATCGACAGCCGCTTGCTTGCCCGTTTCGGGTGCGGCATCCGGATCCGCCTTGCCGATGCCGGAGAATACCAACTTGAACGGCACCGCCCAAAGCAGACCAAGCACGACGTAGACCAGCAGTTCGATCAGGATCGGCGGGCGTTCAAACAGCCCGATGATCGTCACCGCCAGCACGATATATAGTGGAAGTCCCACCACCAGGATCAACAGCGACCACCTGCGGCGCGCTTTGTAACTCAGTGCCATGCTCCGCCTCCCACGCCGCTTTCGGCGTTTCCCTGTTTCAAATATCCCGGGGTGGGCGACGGGCTGCCTGCAGCCTGTCGCCCAGGGGCAGAGCCCCTGCCCGCCCGCCCTCAATCCGAGAAGGGGTCGGTGACCAGGATCGTGTCTTCGCGTTCGGGGCTGGTCGACAGCAGCGCAACCGGGCAATCGATCAGTTCTTCTACCCGGCGCACATACTTGATCGCGGCCGCCGGAAGATCCGCCCAGCTGCGCGCGCCTTCAGTCGATTCACTCCAGCCTTCAAGCTCCTCGTATATCGGGGTGCAGCGCGCCTGAGCTTCGGTGGCGGTCGGCAGGTAATCCTGCCGCACACCGTCAAGATCATAGCCCACGCAGATCTTCAGCACCTTGAACCCGTCGAGCACATCGAGCTTGGTCAGCGCGATGCCATTCATCCCGCTGGTCGCCACCGTCTGGCGCAGCAACGCGGCATCGAACCAGCCGCAGCGACGCTTGCGCCCCGTGGTGGTGCCAAACTCGTGCCCTCGTTCACCAAGACGCTGGCCATCTTCATCCAGCAGTTCCGTGGGGAAAGGACCTTCGCCGACGCGGGTCGTATAGGCCTTCACGATACCCAGCACGAAATCGATCGCTCCGGGGCCCATGCCAACACCGGTCGCCGCCTGGCCCGCGATGACGTTCGAGGAGGTCACAAAGGGATAGGTGCCGAAATCGATGTCGAGCAGGCTGCCCTGGGCGCCTTCGAACAGGATCCGCTTGCCTGCCTTGCGCTTCTCGTTGAGCACTTTCCAAACCGGGGCGGCGTAGGGAAGGATCTGGGCTGCAACCTCCTGCAGGCTCGCGATCAGGGCCGCACGGTCCACCGGCTCCATCCCGAGGCCGAGACGCAGCGCATCGTGATGGGTCAGCGCGCGGTCGACGCGGGCTTCCAGCGTTGCCGGATCCGCCAGATCGGCGACCCGGATCGCGCGGCGCCCGACCTTGTCTTCATAGCAGGGCCCGATGCCTCGCCCGGTCGTGCCAATCTTGGTGCCCTTGCCGGCGGCCTCTTCACGGGCGCGATCCAGCTCTCCATGGATCGGCAGGATCAGTGGCGTGTTCTCTGCGATCATCAGCGTCTCGGGAGTGATTTCGACACCCTGGCCTTGAATGGTCGCGATCTCCTTCAGCAGGTGCCAGGGATCCAGCACCACGCCATTGCCGATGACCGACAGCTTGCCGCCACGCACCACGCCCGAGGGCAGCGCATGCAGCTTGAAGACCTCACCGTCGATGACCAGCGTATGGCCGGCATTGTGGCCGCCCTGGAACCGCGCGATCACATCCGCGCGCTCGCTGAGCCAATCCACGATCTTGCCCTTCCCCTCGTCACCCCATTGGGCGCCGACGACAACTACATTGGCCATTTCCCGGTCCTTTCGACTTGGCAGGTAAACCCGCGCCGGTATAGCGAAGCGTCCGGCCCGGCGAAACCGGAATCTCCGGGCCCGCGCAAATCCCGCGGCTGGTGGCCGGTCCTGCCCTTGCTGCCCCGGGCCTGCATGCCTATTTCACCTTGCGAGCGGGGGGCACTTGTCCTAGAACCCGCCCATCCTGCCGTTGGTCCCCGGTCCAAGCGGCTGTCATGAATGCGAACCAGCGCCGAAACGATCCGCGCCGAAGCTCCGAAGGTCCAAGATGGAAAACGTCGTCCTCATCATCCACCTGATCCTCGCGCTTTCGCTGATCGGCGTCGTCCTGGTTCAACGCTCCGAAGGCGGCGGCCTCGGCATGGGTAGCAGCGACGGCGGCGCGGTCTCGGGCCGGTCTGCGGCGACAATGCTGTCGCGCACCACCTGGGTGCTTGCCGGCGCCTTCATCATCACCTCGCTGGCGCTGACCATCATCGCGGCCGAAAAGTCCGCCGGCAGCTCGGTTCTGGACCGGATCGGCAACCTGACGGCCCCCGCTGCGGAAGCGCCCGCCGAAACGACCGACCCCGCCGACACCCCGGACGACAGCAGCCTGCTGCCGCCCTCTGCGGGTACCTCGGACCCAAGCAGCCTGACCCCCTCGGCCGACTAAGGCCGACCCCGCACATCCACAAGACCTTGCGGCGCAGCCTGTGCCCGGGTCAGCATCTTGCGGATACGGTTGCCCAATCCCTCCGAATCTGTTATCGGTCAAATCCCGTGATGCTGCGGTCCATCGGGCTGCTTTGGGCATTCTGAATCGCGCTTTTGCGCCGTCATCGCACGACCACTCACGGGAGCCAGAGCACATGGCCAGATATATTTTCATCACGGGCGGCGTCGTGTCGTCCCTTGGTAAAGGCTTGGCCTCCGCTGCGCTCGGAGCCCTCCTCCAGGCGCGCGGTTTCTCGGTCCGCTTGCGCAAGCTCGACCCCTACCTCAACGTCGATCCCGGCACGATGTCCCCCTTCGAACATGGCGAGGTATTCGTCACCGACGACGGCGCCGAAACCGACCTCGACCTCGGCCACTACGAACGCTTCACCGGGGTGGCGGCGCGGATGACCGATTCCGTCTCCTCGGGACGGATCTATTCCAACGTGCTGGAAAAGGAACGCCGCGGCGACTACCTCGGCAAGACGATCCAGGTGGTTCCCCATGTCACCAACGAGATCAAGGATTTCCTCCACGTCGGTGATGACGAGGTCGATTTCATGCTCTGTGAAATCGGCGGCACGGTGGGCGACATCGAAGGCCTGCCCTTCTTCGAGGCGATCCGCCAGTTTTCCCACGACAAGCCGCGCGGCGAATGCATCTTCATGCACCTGACGCTGCTCCCCTACCTCGCGGCCTCCGGCGAACTGAAGACCAAGCCGACGCAGCACTCGGTCAAGGAGCTCCAGTCGATCGGCATCGCGCCCGACATTCTGGTCTGCCGCTCCGAACAGCCAATTCCGGAAAAGGAACGCGAAAAGATCGCCCTGTTCTGCAACGTGCGCAAGGAACATGTGGTTGCCGCCTACGATCTGAAATCGATCTACGAGGCCCCGCTGGCCTATCACCGTGAAGGCCTTGACCAGGCGGTTCTGGATGCCTTCAGCATCTCGCCGGCGCCGAAACCCGACCTCACGGTCTGGCAGGATGTGCAGGACCGAATCTACAACACCGATGGCGAGGTCAATATCGCCATCGTCGGCAAGTACACGCAGCTTGAAGATGCCTATAAGTCGATCAAGGAAGCCCTTGTGCACGGCGGCATGTCGAACCGGATCAAGGTCAATGTCGAATGGGTCGACGCCGAGGTCTTCGATCACGAAGACGCCGCCCCGTACCTCGAAGGCTACCATGCGATCCTGGTGCCCGGCGGCTTCGGCGAACGCGGCACCGAGGGCAAGATCAAGGCGGCCCAGTTCGCCCGGACCCGCAAGATCCCCTACCTCGGGATCTGCCTCGGGATGCAGATGGCGGTGATCGAAGCGGCCCGCAACCTGGCCAATATCGAAACCGCCGGTTCCGAGGAATTCGACCACGAATCCGGCCAGAAACGCTTTGAACCCGTGGTCTACCACCTCAAGGAATGGGTGCGCGGCAACCATGCCGTGAAACGCCGCGTCGATGACGACAAGGGCGGCACCATGCGCCTTGGCGCCTATACCGCCAATCTCGCCGAAGGCTCCAAGGTGGCGCAGGTCTACAAATCCACCACGATCGAGGAACGCCATCGCCACCGCTACGAGGTCGACATCAAGTACCGCGAGCAACTGGAAACATGCGGCCTGACCTTCTCGGGCATGTCCCCCGATGGCCGCCTGCCCGAAATCGTCGAGGTCAAGGACCACCCCTGGTTCATCGGCGTCCAGTTCCACCCCGAACTGAAATCCAAACCCTTCGCGCCGCATCCGCTCTTTGCCGACTTCGTCCGCGCTGCCAAGGACGTCTCGCGCCTGGTGTGACCTGCGCCTGGCTCGGGCCGAGGAGACCCCTGCAAAGGTTTCCCTGTTCCAAATATCCCGGGGGAACGCCGGACCGCAGGCAAGGCCTGCGGTCCGGCGTGGGGGCAGAGCCCCCCGGCACCTCGCCCCAAACTCTCTCTTCAGTCGAAATCGTGACCCAAGCGCACCGCCCGACGGAACCGTTTCGCCCCTGCACCGTTATATCCGCAGAACACGTGAAGCAGGAGACGCGGCGAAGACCCCGCCCTCCCGAATTTTAGGAGAGAGTCATGAATTCCATTATCTACCTCGTCGGCCTCGTTGTTATCGTTCTGGCCATCGTCGGCTTCGTCCTCTGACCCCCCGGGTGCCCTTGCCGGCGCCTGGAAGACTTCCGAAAAGACGGCTCCCCTTTCCGGGCGGGCCGTCTTTTCCATTTCACCCAACTCCCACCGACCCAAAGCCTCAGCCGGTCAGATCCAGCGTCCGGATCACCTTGTCGAGGCAGGCGGCGAACATGTGCTTTGCCGGGCCGATTCCGGCAGAGTCGGACGCAATCCAGCCAATTGTGTTCTGCATCAATTCCGGCGCGACGATCTGCGCAAAGTGGATCTCTCCGCGATCGATTTCGTCCAGAAACCCGATCCTTGTGTAGATCCCGATGCCCCGGTTCGCCACGATCATCGCCTTGGCGAGGTTTAGGTTATTGGCCACCAGCTTTGTCTGCATCGCCGCGCCCTGAGCCACCCGATCCAGCACCGAGGTCCGGGATTCCGCATCCATCGAACGCAGCAGCGGATAGCCCTCCAACTCTTCGACAGTCAGGCTGGGGCGCTCGGCCAGCGGGTGATCGGGACGCATCAGCGCACCGATCGGGGCCAGCTTCTCGGACAGGATCCGCACGCCCGGCGGCAGGTCCCGACAGTATAGCGTCACTCCAAGATCCGCCTTGCCCGAAATCACCGCCTCGGAAATCTGGTCACGTTCGGCGCTGACCACGCTGAAGGAAATTCCGGGATATTGCTCCGAAAAGCTGTTGATCGCCGCCGGCAGGATGCGCCCGGCAAAGGCGTCGATGGAGTAGATCACCATATGCCCGCTGCGCATGTCGCGGATGTCCTCGATCAGGCGCCGCACGTTCTGGAAATCATAAAGGGTCCGGCGGCAGTGTTCGACCATGACCCGCCCGACCGATGTCATCTCGACCCCCTCGGGATGGCGTTCGAACAGGCGCACGCCCAGTTCTTCCTCGACCGACAGGATCTTGCGATTCACCGTGGTCGAGGACACGTTCAGCACATTGGCCGCCCGCCGGATCGACCCCTGCCGCGCGACCTCGTCGACATAGCGCAGGAATACACTGTGCATCTTCTCTGTCCTCCCCGTGGGGTCAAACTGCCCCGAAATTACGCATCTATCCGAACCATGCCCAAAGGCGCGCATTTGCCGCCATCAGATCTGGCCTTGCAACGCCTGCCCCGCAAGCCTGCCGCAGACCAGCCCCGGGGGGCGAGGCAAAAAATGCACCACTGCGGGCAAGTTTTAATCCTATGCCCTTGCAGTGCCCCGTGCCTATCCTCGGAGAAAGAGCATCCAAGAGAGATGCCCATCCAGCCAACAGCGAGGATTTGAAATGACAGAATTTTCCGCAAACCGCCTTTCGGACAGACTTTCCGGCAAGCTTTCCCGCCGCGCCTTCCTGGCCGGCAGCGGCGCTCTGGCCGCCGGGTCGATGCTGCATATCGGTCCGCTGCGCGCCGATGGGCTGCGCAGCCTCAACCTGCAACTGGGCTGGCTTGCCTCCAACGGCATTCTTGGCGAAATCTGCGCGGACGAGCTTGGCTATTTCGCCGATGCCGGCATCGCGCTGGACGTGATCGCGGGCGGTCCCAATATCGACGGCGTGGCCACCGTGGCCGCCGGACGCGCCTCCATGGGTCAGCTGTCCTCCAGCCCGTCGCTGATGATGGCGCGCAGCCAGGGCATTCCGGTGAAATGCATCGCCGCCGGGTACCAGCAACACCCCTATACCTATTTCTCGCTGGAAAAGAGCGCCATCCGCACGCCTCAGGACATGATCGGCAAGCGGATCGGCACCCAGGCCACCGGACGCATCCTGCTGGACGCGCTTCTGGCCTACAACAATATCTCGCAGGACGATCTGGAAATCCAGATCATCGGTTCGGACATGACCCCGCTGATGACCGGCCAGGTCGATGCGATCACCGGCTGGACCACCAACGTCAACGCCCTGTCGATCCTCGGGGACGAGCGCGTCGACCTGTCCCTCTGGGATGCCGGCATCCAGCTTTACGCCAATCCCTACTACGTCACCGACAAGAGCCTCGAGGAAGACTTCGACTTTGTCGCCGCCGCGCTTGGGGCCATCGCCAAGGGCTGGGGCTGGGCCCGCGAAAACCCCGAAAAGGCCGCCGAAATGCTGGTGGCGCGCTATTCCAACCTGAGCCTCGAGGCAGAGCTTCAGGCGGTGCCACTGGTGCTGGACTATTCCTTCAACGGCACCACTGCCGACAGCGGCTGGGGCGCTATGGACCTGGAAACGTGGGCGGCGCAGATCGAGATCTACGACCAGCTTGGCCAGTTTCCCGATGGCGCGCCCAAGGTCGAAGACGTGGCCACGCTCGACGTGCTTGAAGCCACGGCAGCCCAGCGTCCGAAGATCGGATGAGCGCCGTGCTGGACCAGGCCCCAACCACAAGCTCGGCCCTGACCTCGGCCACAGGAACGGGGGACAGCGGTCACGCTGTCTCCCTGCGCAATGCCCAGGTCCGCTTTGACCGGTTCGTCGCCTTGCAGGACATCTCGGTCGACCTGGAACAGGGCGGCTTCTATTCGATCCTCGGGCCCTCGGGCTGCGGAAAATCGACCCTTCTGCGGCTGATCTCGGATCTGGTGCCGGCGGATCGGGGCGAGGTCACGATCCATGGCAAGCCGACCGAAGAGGCGCGCCTGGCGCGGGAATTCGCCTTTGTCTTCCAGGATGCGACCCTGCTGCCCTGGCGGTCGGTACTGGCCAATGTCTGCCTGCCGCTGGAAACCGGACGCAAGCGCGGCGTTGCCATCAACGCGACCGAAGACGACGCGCGCCGCCTGATCCGCATGGTCGGCCTGGAGGGGCGCGAAAAGGCTCTGCCCCATGAACTGTCCGGTGGGATGCGCCAGCGCGTCGCCATTGCCCGCGCCCTGATCTGCAAGCCCAAGGTGCTGCTGATGGACGAACCCTTCGGTGCGCTGGACGAGATGACCCGCGACCGCCTGAACCTTGAACTGCTGGATATCTGGCGCGACAGCGGCGTGACCGTCGCCTTCGTCACCCATTCGATTTCCGAAGCGGTTTTCCTTGGCACCCATGTGCTGACCCTGGCCGCACACCCCGGCCGGGTCCGCGACCTGACCCGGATCGAGCTGAGCCACCGCAATATCGACATCCGGGAAACCCCTGAATTCAACGCCTATTGCGGCCGCTTGCGGCGCGTACTGGAGACCTGCTGATGACCATGGCGACGTCTTCCCACACCCCCACCGCGCAAGAGCTGGATGATGATATCCGGGCCGAGCGCCGCGCCTCCCGCCGGGCCAGCCTGCGCGCGACGATGATCCCGATTGCCACGGTCACGGCGCTGATCCTGCTTTGGCAGGGCGTGGTGACCTGGCTTCAGGTGCCCTCCTACATCGCGCCCGCCCCGACCCAGGTGGTCGGTGTGATGATCAGCGACTGGGACAACCTGCTGGCCAATCTGTGGCCGACCCTGATCGAAAGCCTTGCCGGTTTTGCCCTTGGCAACATCATCGCCGTCATCCTGGCCACGGTCTTTGTCTATTCGCGCACCGCCGAACAGGCCTTCTATCCGCTGGCGGTCTTCGTGAACACGATCCCGATCCTGGCCGTCGCGCCGATCCTGGTGCTGCTGTTCGGCCCCGGCATGACCGGCAAGGTGGTGATCGCGGCGCTGATTTCCTTCTTCCCGACGCTTGTGAACATGGTGCGCGGGCTGCGGTCCCTGTCGCCCCAGATGCTGGAGCTGGCGCGGATCTGTTCCGCCACCCCGGCCGAGGTCTTCTGGAAATTCCGCCTGCCCGCCTCGCTGCCCTACCTGTTCTCTGCCCTGCGCATTGCCGCCACCACCTGTGTGATCGGGGCGCTGGTCGGGGAATGGATCGGCTCTGACAAGGGGCTGGGCGCCTTGATCATCGAGGCCACCTTCAACTACCGCTCCGGCCTGCTTTACGCGACGGTGATCCTGTCGTCGGGCCTGTCGGTCTTCCTTTTCGCCATGGTCGCGCTGGCCGAGCGCGTGTTTCTGCGCTGGCGTCCCGAATGATCCCTTACCGCCTTTCCTAGATCCCGCGCGGCGGCCACCACGGCCTCCGCCCCCCATTCCCACAGCAACGGGCCCTTGCCCGGCAGGAGAAGCCATGTCCGATACCTTGACCCTTAACCGCTCCGAAACGATCCCCGTCGTGGCCGATTGCGATGTCGTCGTCGTCGGGGGTGGCCCCGCCGGTCAGACCGCTGCCGTTTCAGCCGCCCGCAATGGCGCCAACGTGGTGCTGTGCGAACGCTATCACCACCTAGGGGGCATGGCGTCCGGCGGGCAGGTGCTGGTGCTGGACGACATGGTGAACCCCCGCTACGGCAGCGACCTCGGCCCGGAAATCGTCACCACCGGCATCGTGTCCGAAGTGGTGGAACGCATGGACCGCCTTGACGGCGCGGTCTTTCCGCCGCCCGAGGATTGCATCAAATCCTGGGAAATGTGGAAGAAATGGTCGCGCTGGGGCGCCATCGACTTTCACCAGACGGGCATGCCGCAGCCGATCATCCACGCGGTCGCCTTCGACCCCGACGCCTGGAAGCGCGTTGCGCTGGACCTGGTGCGCGAAGCCGGGGTGAACCTGCGCCTGCATTCCTGGTTCTCCGAAGCGCTGGTCGAGGATGGCAAGATCACCGGCGTGATCCTGCAGACCAAGATGGGCCGTCAGGCCGTGCGCGCCAAGATGGTGATCGACGCGACAGGCGACCTTGACGTGGCTGCCTCCGCAGGGGCCGAATTCCTGACCGGGCAGTTCATCGTCACCACCGTCTTCCGGCTGGCCGACGTGGATACCGACAAGGCAACCGCCTTCGAATACGAACACCCGGAGAAGTACAAGAAGCTCGACCGCGAGGCCCGGCGCGTGATCGGTGGCGCCTGGGGCATGTGGTGGTTGAAGACCCCGCTGCCCGGCATCGTCTGGTGCAATTGCCCGCATATGCCCGGCTATGACGGCATGTCGCCCGAACATATGGTCGCTGCCGAATACGAGGGCCGCGACCGGATGCAGAAACTGCTGCATTTCGCCCGCGCCAATATCCCCGGCTTCGAGAACGCCAAGATGCTCGGCGCCGCCGAACAGATGGGCATTCGCCAGACCCGTCTGCTGCAGGGCGAATACGTGGTGACCAAGAAGGACGTGACCTCACGGCGCTGGTTCGAGGATTCTGTCTGCCGGGGCCGCGACTACTACACCCCCTACCGGGCGCTGCTGCCCAAGGGCATCGACAACCTGATCGTTGCCGGGCGGCATTACTCGGTCGAAAGCGATGCGCAGAAGACCTCGCGCGAAATCCCGCCCTGCATGTCTCAGGGCGAAGCCGCCGGCATTGCCGTGGTCCAGGCCCTGCAGGCCGGTGTTGCCCTGCGCGACGTGGATGTCTCGGGCATCCAGAAACAGATGCGCGCCCAGGGGGCCGATCCCGGCGACCAACCTGCCAGCAACGCCCTGGTCCAAACCACCGAAGAAATCGAGGCCTGACCCATGACGACCCAACCTGCCCCCCTGCCCCTGGATCATATCCGCGTGCTCGATTTCACCCAGGTCATGCTTGGCCCCTGCGCCACCCAGACGCTGGCCGATCTTGGTGCCGATGTGATCAAGGTCGAACGCCCCGGCGCCGGCGACCTGTCACGCAATTTCTTCGGGGAAGGCACCGAAGCCTCGATGAACAACGCGGTCTTCGCCTCTCTCAACCGCAACAAGCGGTCGATGGAGGTGGACACCAAGTCCGAAGAAGGCCGCCGCATGATCCTGGACCTGGTGGCGCATTGCGACGTGGTGGTCGACAATTTCCGTGCCGGGGTGATGAAGCGGCTCGGTTTCGACTACGCCAGCCTGGCAAGGATCAACCCCCGCATTATCTGCGCCTCTGGCACCGGATATGGCCCCGTGGGACCCCATGCGCGCAAGGGGGGCCAGGATGTGCTGGCCCAGGCGATGACCGGCACGATGGAAAAACGCTCTGATCCCTCGATCCCGATGTCGGTATATCCCACGACGATCTGCGATTATTCCGCCGGTCAGCACCTTGTGCAGGGGATCATGGCCGCCCTGTTCCAGCGCGACAAGACCGGGCGTGGGCAGCAGGTGAATGTCTCGCTCTATGATTCAATGCTCGCCTGCCAGATGCAGGAAGTCGCCCAATGGACCGCCCACGGCCAGGTGCTGAACTGGGCCGACATGCCGCTGACCGGGGTCTTCCCGACCTCGGACGGGGCACTGGTGCTGGTGGGGGCGTTCAAGGCCAATCCGCTGCAGGACATCTGCCGCGCGCTCGGGATCGAGGATCTGTCGACGCTTTATCCCGATGTGCCCACGCAACGCCCCGTGAAGCCGATGCTGCAAACCCGCTTTGCCGAGGTCTTTGCCACCGACACCACCGATCACTGGCTGACACAGCTTGAGGCCGAGGACCTGCTTTGCGCCCGGGTCCGCAGTCTGGGCGAGGCGCTGGAGGATGAACAGACCGAAGTGAACGGCATGTTGGTGGATTACGACCATCCCTTCCTTGGCCCGATCCGGCTGGCCGGACTGCCGCTGCATCTGACCGATGCGCCGCTGACAATCCGGCGCGGCCCGCCGCGTCTTGGCGAGCACACCGATGAAATCGTCGCCGAATTCGCCCTGGCCCAGAAGGCCGAAGCGCAATGACCGTCCTGTTCGAAAAGGACGGCGCGGTCGCGCGGGTCACCATCGACCGGCCCGAGCGGATGAATGCCGTCGATCCCGCCACCGAGACCGAGCTGATGCGGATCTGGGACGAGATCGACGCCGACCCTGCCCTGCGCGTCGCGGTGCTGACCGGCAGCGGGGAACGGGCCTTTTCCGCCGGAGCGGACATGAAGGCCACGGGCAATGCCACCGGGCTGGAATATTGGTGCGCCCAGAACCCCGATGGGTTTGGCGGCATATCGATGCGGCGCCTGCGGGTGCCGCTGATCGCGCGGGTGAACGGGCTGGCGCTTGGCGGCGGCATGGAAATGGTGCTGGGCGCCGATATCGTCATTGCCGCCGAAACCGCCCGCCTTGCCCTGCCCGAGGCCAAGGTGGGCCGGATGCCGCTGGACGGCGGCATGGTGTTGCTGGCGCGGATGATCCCGGAAAAGATCGCCCTTGGCCTGATGATCACCGGCCGGATGATGGGCGCCGAGGAAGCTCAGCGGCTGGGTCTGGTGAATGCCGTGGTCGCGGCTGGCGATCTTGACGCCGAGGTCACGCGCTGGTGCGACGACATCCTGTCTTGCGCCCCGCTGTCGGTGCGCGCCATCCGCGCACAGGTCGCCGAGGCCCGCAGCGCGCCCCCCGCCGAGGTCCGCCGCCGGCTGACCCCGGAATTGCGCGCCGCCCTGCTCAGCCCGGACGCGGACGAAGGCGTCGCGGCCTTTGTCGAAAAACGCGCTCCGGTCTGGACCGGGGAATGAATCGGACAGCCCGCCCATGGCCCTTGTAATCACCTCAGCCTGCATCGACGTGAAGGACGGCGCCTGCACCAAGGTCTGTCCGGTGGACTGCATCTATGAAGGCGGGCGGATGTTCTATATCCATCCGGTGGAATGCGTCGAATGCGGGCTGTGCGAAACCATCTGCCCCGTCGATGCCATCGCCTATGACGACGAGTTGACCCCCGAGATGCTGCCCTTTGCCACGATCAACCGCGATTATTTCTCGGACGCGGTGACGCGGCTCGGGGAGCCCGGCGGCTGGAGCGTCGAGACCACGACGACCCTGGACCACCCCACCGTGAGCGACTGGCAGGCGAACGGACAGGAGAAGCCCCAGACATGAGAAGGCCGCGACTTGTGTGACCTCTGGCACGCCCGCTTCATGCAGGTCTGCGATCTGATGGCCAGCTTTTCCGAAGACCCGCAACGTCAGGTCGGCGCGGTGATCACCGGTCCCGGCCATGTGATCTGCGCCACCGGCTGGAACGGGCTGCCGCGCGGCGTCTCGGCCAGCGATCCGGCCCGTTTCGACCGCGATAGCGGCGAGAAATTCCACTGGGTCGAACATGCCGAGCGCAACGCCATCTTCAACGCCGCCCGTATCGGAACCCCGCTGGCCGGCACCCGACTATATACCAACGTCTTTCCCTGCGCCGATTGCGCCCGCGCCATCGTCCAGTCGGGCATCGCCGAGGTCTGCACCCCCGATGCCCCGCCAGCGGACAGCAAGCTTGGCCGCAGTTTCGCCGTCTCGGAGCAGATACTGCAGGAAGCCGGGGTGCGCGTGATCCGGTTGGAATCTGCCCGCCCGCAGGTCACGATCTGACCGTCAGGGGCGCATGGCCCGCCCGCCGGCCCGATCTGCCGATCTTCCTTGGCAAACAAAGCAAAACTGTCACACTCCTCTGACATAACGGCCGGACCCGGCACAGCCCCTGCCGCCGGGTCTTCCTGCTTGCGTGAAAGGAGCCACCATGCCCGATGATGATCTGACAGGACCCGCGACCGGGACGGAATACGAAGATTGGCTGGAAGCCGAGCTGAAAGACGAGCTCGACGAGGATTACGAGATCGAGCTGGAAGATGCTGTCCTGTCGATGAAGATCCGCGAAATCTATCGCAAGGCGCATGGCCCCTCGATCCCGCGCCCGGAATATTTCCGGTCGCTCCTGCATCTTCAGGCCGAACTGATCCGGCTTCAGGATTGGGTCATCCATTCGCGCGAAAAGATCGTGGTGATCTTCGAAGGCCGTGATTCGGCCGGCAAGGGCGGCGTGATCAAGCGGCTGACCCAGCGGCTGAACCCGCGCGTGGTGCGCACCGTGGCGCTTCCCGCCCCGTCCGACCGCGAAAAGACCCAGTGGTATTTCCAGCGTTACGTGCCGCATCTGCCCGCAGGCGGGGAAATCGTGCTGTTCGACCGCTCCTGGTACAACCGCGCCGGGGTCGAGCGCGTCATGGGCTTTGCCGATGAAGACCAGGTGCAGGATTTCTTCAACGACGTGCCCGAATTCGAACGCATGTTGGTGCGCTCGGGCATCAGGGTGGTCAAATACTGGTTCTCGGTCACCGACGAGGAACAGCAGATGCGCTTCCTGATGCGCATTCACGACCCCCTGAAGCAGTGGAAACTGTCGCCCATGGACCTGCAGAGCCGGGTGAAATGGGAAGATTACACCAAGGCCAAGGAAGAGATGCTGGCGCGCACCAATATCCCCGAGGCGCCCTGGTACATCGTGCCGGCCAACGACAAGAAACGCGCCCGGCTCAACTGCATCGACCACCTTTTGTCCCTGATGCCCTACGAGGATGTCGAACAGGAGGAAGTCACGCTGCCGGACCGCGTCTACAACGGTGATTACGAACGCGCCGTCCTGCCGCCCGAGCTGTACGTTCCCTCGAAATACTGATCTCAAAACGCGCACCCACGCGACAGTGAAACAGCCGTGACCTTTTTGCGGATTGGCGGGGCGGCAAAATGCGGGCTATATGGCGAAATGTTTGCAGATTTCCTCACCCGCCTCACCGCCCCGCGCCCGGATCCGCTGACCGATGGCGACGCCCGTCTGGCTTTGGCCGCACTTCTGGTGCGCGTTGCGCAATCGGACGGGATCTATGAAACCGCCGAGCGCAAGACGATCGCCCGCATCCTGGCTACCCGCTATGCTCTTGGGACCGCCGATTGCGAGGCGCTGATGCAGAATGCCGAAACCCTGGAAGGTCAGGCCCCCGACACGGTCCGCTTCACCCGCGCGATCAAGGATACCGTGCCTTACGAGGACCGGCTGTCGGTGATCGAATCGCTCTGGGCCGTGGCCCTGTCGGATGGCGAACGCGAGGCCGAGGAAGACGCGCTGTTGCGGGTCGTGGTCAGCCTGCTGGGAATTTCCGACCCTGACAGCGCGCGCGCCCGCCACATGGCGCAGAACAACCTGCAGTGACATCCCAGGCGTCGGCAGGCCCTGACGCCGCTGTCCGGACCCCGGGGGCCTTGTTGCGGGTGACCTGGCCTTGAACGGCCTGATCGCCTCCTTCCCGATGTATGACCGGCCCGAAACGGCTCCGGTCTATGACCGGCTCTGGTCCGGCATCCGCGACAGCCTTGGCGAGGGACCGGTCCAGCTGACACGGGATGCCGACCTCTGGGCGCAATGGCGCAGCCCCGATCTGCTGCTGTCACAGACCTGCGGCCTGCCGTTTCGGTCGCGCCTCAAGGGCCGCGTCACCCTGGTGGGCACGCCCGACCCCGGCTTTCCCGGCCTGCCGTCGGGCCAGTACCAAAGCGCCCTCATCCTACGCCGAGATGACCCGGCACGGGAATTTGCCGAACTGGATGGTGCTCCCTTCGCCTACAACGACGCGCTGTCGCAATCGGGTTGGGCTGCGCTTCAGACGCTCTGCGCCGCGCAGGGCGTCATGCCGGGCGGACTGCTGGAAACCGGCAGCCATGCGGCCTCGGCCCGCGCCGTCGCGGCGGGGCAGGTCCGCGCCGCCGCGCTCGACCGCCATAGCTGGCATCTGATCGACCTTTTCGATGACATCGCCCGCGACCTGCGGGTGCTCTGCCTCACCCCGCCGACCCCGGCCCTGCCGCTGATCACCGCCACAACGCGCGACCCCGAGCGGCTTCGCTACGCGATCTCCGCCGCCCTGACCGCGCTCTCCCCGGACGAACGGGCGCTGATCGGCTTTCACCGGCTGGTGCGCATCCCGTCCGATGAATACGACCAACAGCCCCTGCCCAGCCCCCCCGCTTCCGGTACAAATTCGCCCGAATGATCGGGCTCCCGCGCCCGAATGCCCCGGCGCGGCGATTTTCGCGCGGAAAGACTTGCCACGGCACGCCGGGGCTGAGATCATGTGTCCACCCGATAATTTGATCATGTTTTGCAAACTCCCCCTCCAGGCGCCCCTGCGACGCCGCTTTGCCGCGATGGCAATGACACAGCCCCCGGCCCGCCTCTGGCGCGTTCCATGGCTGCGAAGCGGGTATCTTTCCCCCGATACCCTTACCTGCAAGCGCCGTCGGCCCCGCCCTCCCTGGGGTATCGGCGCCCTGACCCGGCCAGCTCGCCCTTCGCAGACCCAAAACCGTGAGACATATGCAATTTGATCAATTCCGCACCTTCCGCGTTGCCGCCAGTGACCTGAACGGTCAGATGCGTGGCAAGCGCGTGCCCGCCAATACCTATGCCAAGCTCGATACCGAAGGCTCCCGCATGCCTCTGTCGGTGCTGAATGTCGACATCTGGGGGGCGGATATCGACGACAGCCCGCTGGTGTTTGCTTCCGGGGACGAAGACGGCGTCCTGAAGCCCACCGAACACGGGCCGGTGCCCATGCCCTGGCTCGACAGCCCCTCGGCTCTGGTCCCGATGTGGATGTTCCACGACGATGGCCGCCCCTTTGCCGGCGATCCCCGCCACGCGCTGGCCCGCGTGCTGGCACGCTACGCCGAACGTGGCTGGACCGTGCAGGCGGCGGTCGAGATGGAATTCTACCTGGTCGACGACACCGGGCATCAGCTTTCGGCGCCGCAGAACCCGATCTCCGGACGCCCGGTGTTCGGCAATGCGATCTTGTCGATCCGTCAGCTTGATGCCTTCGACGGCTTCCTGACCGACCTCTACGAGGCCTGCGACGCCATGGACATCCCGGCGGACTCGGCCTCCTCCGAAGCCGGGCTCGGCCAGTTCGAAATCAACCTTGCCCATCGCGACGCCATGGCGGCGGCCGATGACGCCTGGCTGTTCAAGGCGCTGGTGCGCGGCATGGCGCGGCGCCATGACATGGCGGCCACCTTCATGGCCAAACCCTTCGAAAACGACTCCGGCAACGGGATGCATGTACACTTTTCGGTATTGGATGAAGACGGCAACAACATCTTCGACAATGGCGGCCCCGAAGGCACCGACCTGCTGCGCCACGCTGTGGCAGGCTGCCTCTCCGGCATGCCCGGGGGCACGCTGCTCTGGGCACCGCATGAAAACTCCTACGCGCGCTTCGCCCCCGGCGCCCATGCGCCCACCGGGGCCTGCTGGGCCTATGAAAACCGCACCGCCGCGATCCGCATCCCCTCGGGTCCCGCCCGCGCCCGGCGCATCGAACACCGCGTCGCCTGCGGTGATATCAACCCCTACCTGGTCCTCGCCGGCATTCTCGGCTCCGCCCTAGCAGGGATCGAGGATCAGGCCGAGCCGCCCGCCCCGATCACCGGCAATGCCTATGACCTCGACCTGCCCGGCCTGATGCCCGACTGGTCCTCTGCGGTGGATCGCTTCGAAACAGACCCCCTCATGGCCCGCATCTTCACGCCAGAGCTCATCCGCAATTTCAGCATGACCAAACGCCAGGAAATCCTGCGCCTTGCCGAAATTCCCCCCGAAGAACACTGGATGGTCTACCTCGAAACCGTGTGACGCTTTGCAAACCCAAGGCCGAACGCTTGCAAACCGCTCCCCCCGGGCCTGTTTCCCTGTTCCAAATATCCCGGGGGAGTCGCGGCCTGCCGCGACGGGGGCTGGCCCCCGCGACCCTTCCGCATCCCGCAACGCCGCGTGCCCTTGCCGGCCCCCGTCCGCTCCACTACGCTCGCCCCACAACAATCGGTGTTTCATGAAAATCGGCATCCTCCAGACCGGCCATGCACCGGATGACATGCGCGAAACGATCGGCGATTACCCCGCCCTTTTCGCGCAGCTTCTCGATGGCCATGGCTTCACCTTCGAAACCTATGCGGTGGTCGATGGTATCTTTCCCGACGGCCCCGGGACCTGCGATGGCTGGCTGATTACCGGCTCGCGTCACGGCGCCTACGAAGATCACCCATGGATCCCCCCGCTCGAGGACCTCATCCGCGCCATCCGCGACAGCCACCGACCGCTGGTCGGGGTCTGTTTCGGTCATCAGATCATTGCCCAGGCCCTTGGCGGTAAGGTCCAGAAGTTCTCCGGCGGCTGGTCTGTCGGCCCGACGCGATACGGCGGCGAAACCGGCAGCACGACGCTGAACGCCTGGCACCAGGACCAGGTGACAACTCCCCCCGGCGGCGCCCGCACCGTGTCCTCCTCGCCCTTTTGCGAACATGCCGCGCTGATGTACGGCGACCAGATCTATACCCTTCAGGCCCATCCGGAATTCACCACGGCAGTCATCAGTTCCCTGTTGGCCACCCGTGCGCCGGGCGTCGTGCCTCCCGATCTCATCGCTGCGGCCACCGACGCCGTCGACACCCCCACAACGGCTCAGGCCGAAGCCGACCGCATGGCCGCACTCTTCAAAGGCATCCCTTCATGACCGACGACTGGACCAAACGGATCCCGCAATCCGCGCAGGATTACCTCGCCAACCGCCGCCTGGACGAGGTCGAATGCATCATCTCGGACCTGCCCGGCATCGCGCGCGGCAAGGCCGTCCCGGCGACCAAATTCGCCCGGCAAAACTACTTTCACCTGCCCAATTCGATCTTCTTCCAGACCATCACCGGCGATTGGTCCGATGCTGCCGGCGACGAAGGTTTCATCGAACCGGACATGATCCTGAAGCCCGACTTCTCGACCGCCACCGCCGCCCCCTGGACCGGGGACTGGACATTGCAGGTGATCCACGACGCCTATGACCGCAAGGGCGAGGCGATCCCCTTCTCCCCCCGCAACGTCCTGAAACGCGTGGTCAAACTCTATGAAGATCGCGGCTGGAAACCGGTCGTCGCGCCGGAAATGGAATTCTACCTTGTCGCGCGCAACATCGACCCTGCCAAGCCGATCCAGCCGATGATGGGCCGCTCGGGCCGCCCCGCCGCCGCCCGCCAGGCCTATTCCATGACGGCCGTCGACGAATTCGGCCCCGTCATCGACGACATCTACGATTTCGCCGAAGCCCAGGGCTTCGAGATCGACGGTATCACCCAGGAAGGCGGCGCCGGCCAGCTGGAAATCAACCTGCGCCACGGCGACCCGGTCAAGCTCGCGGACGAGGTCTTCTACTTCAAACGCCTGATCCGCGAAGCCGCCCTGCGCCACGATTGCTTTGCCACCTTCATGGCCAAGCCGATCGAAGGCGAACCCGGCTCGGCCATGCATATCCACCATTCGGTTCTGGATATCGAGACCGGCAAGAACATCTTTGCCGGGCCGCAGGGCGGGGAAACCGATGCCTTCTTCACCTTCATCGGTGGCCTGCAAAAGCACCTGCCCGAATGCATCCCGCTGCTGGCGCCCTATGTCAATTCCTACCGCCGATACGTCAAGGACCACGCCGCACCCATCAACCTGGAATGGGGCCGCGACAACCGCACCACGGGCATCCGGGTGCCTATCTCGGACCCCGAGGCACGGCGCGTGGAAAACCGCGTCGCCGGCATGGACTGCAACCCCTACCTCGGCATCGCCGCCTCGCTCGCCTCGGGCTACCTCGGCCTGATCAAGGAAGAGCGCGCCGAAAAGCAATTCCGCGGCGACGCCTATGAAGGCGACGGCGACTTCCCCCGCACCCTCGGCGAAGCCCTGGACCAGATGGACGCAGCTACCGCCCTGGCCGAAGTCCTCGGGGCCGAATTCCTGCGCGTCTACTCGATCGTGAAGCGTACCGAATACGAGGAATTCCTGTCGGTGATTTCCCCTTGGGAACGCGAACACCTGCTGATGAACGTCTGATCGCCCCAACTGGCGGACAATCGGACCGGCCAGATGACGGCACCCAAATGCTCTTTCATCTGGCCATAAATACTCCCGCCGGAGGCCCGACCCTGGCCCGGGGCACTGCCTCTGGCCCTCAGGTCGCCTCCCGCGCGGTTTCTCAGGAGACCAGAATGAAACTGCTCTACTCCAACGATGCCCCGCGCAGCTATCCGCAAAGCTGGTACGCGGCCACGGCGCAACCGCTGGCGCCCTTCCCCGCCCTCGACACGCCGATACGGGCCGATCTTTGCGTCATCGGCGGCGGTTTCACCGGGCTTTCCGCAGCCTTGCATGCCGCCGAAGCCGGGCTGACCGTCGCCCTGCTGGACGCACAGCGCGTCGGCTTCGGCGCCTCGGGTCGCAACGGCGGGCAACTCGGCTCCGGCCAGCGCCCCTATCAGGACGACCTTGAAAAATGGCTGGGGCCCGATGAGGCCCGCGCGCTCTGGTTCCTGGCCGAAGATGCCAAGACCCTGGTGCAAGACCTCTGCGCCCGCCATGACATCGATTGCGACCTGAAGCCGGGTGTCGCCTGGATCGGTTGCTCGACATCGGACAGCGATCACCTGCACCATTACGCCGACCACCTGCACGACCGCTATGGCTATGACCAGATCGAACCGCTCTCGCCCGAGGCCTGCGCCCGGATCTGCCCGTCGCCGGCCTACCACGGTGGCATCCTCGACCACGGTGCCGCACATCTGCACCCCTTGAAGCTGGCCCTTGGCCTGGCCCGCGCCGCCCGCGACGCCGGCGTTGCCATCTACGAGGGAACCGAGGCCATGTCCCTCACCCCCGGCAGCCCCGCCGTGGTGAAGACACCCAAGGGCCAGGTGACAGCCGATCACGTCATTCTGGCGGGCAATGGCTACCTCACCGGATTGCACCGGGAACCGGCCCGCCGGGTCATGCCGATCAACAATTTCATTGCCGTGACCGAGCCCCTGGGCGATGCGGCCGCGCAAGTGCTGACCCGCGATATCGCCGTGGCGGACAGCAAGTTCGTGGTGAACTACTTCCGCCTCACGCCGGATATGCGGCTGCTGTTCGGAGGCGGCGAAAGCTATGGCTATACCTTCCCTGTCGACATCGCGGCCAAGGTGCGCAAACCGATGGCCCAGATATTCCCGCATCTGGCCAAGACCCGGATCGACTATGCCTGGGGCGGAACCCTCGGAATCACGATGAAACGCGCGCCCTTCCTGTCTCGTCTCGGGCCGAACATCCTGACTGCGGGGGGCTATTCCGGCCATGGGGTCGGCACCGCGACCCATGCGGGACAGCTGATGGCCCTTGCCCTGACCGGGCAGGCGGCGGGTTTTGACACCATGGCGCGGATGCCCGCGCCCCCTTTCCCCGGCGGCCCTGCCCTGCGCACACCCCTGCTCACCCTCGCGATGACCTGGTTCTCGCTGCGGGACCGCCTCGGCATCTGACCCGCCCAAACGACGCAATCGGAACAGCCCTCCCAAGCGTGGGCTGTTACCATTTTTTCATTTTGCATCCTGCGGCAACTCGTTTAGGTTTCCTGAAGGTAAAATTCAGGAAAGCCGAAGAACATGACCCTGCCGCCGAATGTCTACGACGCCGAGCCGATCCCCGAAACCGCACGGGCCGAGATCGAGCGGCTTTTGCAGACCGGCGACCTGTTCCGCTATACCGCGCCGGAAAACGCGCCGGTCACCCTGCTGGAATCCGAATTCGCCGAGATGATGGGCACCCGCTACGCGCTGGCCGTGTCCTCCTGCTCGGCAGCGCTCTTCCTGTCGCTGAAATCGCTGGACCTGCCACGCGATGCGCGCGTCCTGCTGCCCGGCTTCACCTTCGCCGCCGTGCCCTCGGCCGTGGTGCATGCCGATTGCCGGCCGGTGCTCTGCGAAGTCGGCGACAACTACCGCATCGACATTCCTGATTTCGAAAGCCGCCTGGACGGTATCGGCGCCGTCATCATCTCGCATATGCGCGGCCATACCTCGGACATGGACAAGATCATGGCGCTCTGCGACCAACGCGGCATCCCCGTGATCGAAGACGCAGCCCATTCCCTTGGCACCCAGTGGCGCGGCCGCAATATCGGCACCATCGGCCAGATCGGCTGTTTCTCCTTCCAAAGCTACAAGATGGTGAATTCCGGCGAAGGCGGCATCCTGGTCAGCGATGACGCGGACCTGGTGGCCCGGGCAATCATCATGTCGGGCGCTTACGAACACATGTGGAAGAAGCACAAGGCCCGGCGCGGCGAGAACTCCGATGACCTGGTGCAGGCGCTGGAACGCTGGCAGAATCAGCTGCCGCTCTACAACCTGCGCCTGTCGAACCTCTCGGCGACGATCATCCGCGCCCAGTTGCCCGAAGTGCCCCGCCGCATCCGCGACGGCCGGCGCAACCACGACCATACCGCCGCGCGTATCTCCGAAAGCCCCTGGCTGAGCGTTCCCGCGAAATTCCCCCCCGAGGACCGCGCCCCGGATTCGCTGCAATTCAATCTCGACGGGCTGACGGACGAGCAAACCCTGGCCTTCCAGTCCGCCGCCGCCCGTCATGGCATCAAGGTACAGGTCTTTGGCATGTCGAAGGACAATGCCCGCGCCTTCTGGAACTGGCAGTTCATCCCCGACCTGCCCGAGCTTCCGCGCACCCGCACAATGCTGATGCGCGCCTGTGATTGCCGCCTGCCCGCCCGACTGACTTTGGAAGAGTGCGACATGATCGCGGACGCGCTTATCACGGCTGCCGAAGATGTCATGGGGGCCACGCAGGCCTACGGCACCTGATACCGCCTCCGGCGGGAGTATTTTGGGCCAGATGATAGAGAGCCATGCTCCCCGTCATCTGGCCAGAAATACTCTGGGGGAGGCTCCGGTACGGAGACGGGGGCAAAGCCCCCCGTTCGGATCACTCCGAAAAGGGCGGATCGCTATATTCCACTTCGGACAGGTACAGCCCCTGCGGCGGGCTGACCGGCCCGCAAGCAGAGCGCTCCCGGGCAGCGAGCGCTGCTGCAACACGTTCGGGCGGCCAGCTGCCGGCACCGACCCGTTCAAGCGTGCCGACGATGGAGCGCACCTGGTTGTGCAGGAAACTGCGGGCGCGCAGGTGGAAATGCAGCTCGGTTCCGCCGGGTGTTTTGACGCTCTCCATGCGCAGCTCATCCAGCGTCTTCACCGGGCTTTTCGCCTGACAGATCGTGCTACGGAAGGTGGTGAAGTCATGCAGGCCGATCAACGCTTTGGCCGCGTCCCGCATCAGGTCGATGTCGAGGTCGTAGCGCACCTGCCAGACCAGCCCGACCTGGTGGGTGGCGGGCGCACGGCGCATCAGCAGGCGGTAGAGGTAGCGCCGCTCCAGAGCCGAGAACCGTGCGTGCCAGTCGTCGGCGACGCGCGCCGCGCCGACGATGGATACCGGCGCGGGCTTCAGATGGTAGTTCAGCGCTTCGGAAAGCCGGAACGGATTCCAATTCTTCTGCAGGTCGCAATGTGCCACCTGCCCCAGCCCATGCACCCCGGCATCGGTGCGCCCGGCGGCGGCGATCGTGTGCGGGCCAGGCTCCAGCCGCGCCAGCGCGGCCTCGATCGCGCCCTGCACGGAGGGCTGGTCCGCCTGCCTTTGCCAGCCGGCAAAAGGGGCGCCATTGTATTCGATTTTCAGTGCATATCTCGGCATGGGCCGCATCTACGCAATCCCCGGCCAGCGGGCAAGATGGCAGAGGTTGGAAAGCGCGACGCCGGCCTCTATCTATAGGGCAACAACAGGCAGGAACCGCACCTTTTGGATCTGAGATTTACTTCCCTCGCCGACGGTGTCACCCGGCAGATAGAATCTCTGGGCGACAGCCTGTCAGAGACCTTCTTCGAGCCGGTGATCCGGATCGGCGTCACAGGCATGGCGCGGGCGGGCAAGACGGTGTTCATCACCTCGCTGGTGGCCAATCTGCTGAACCGGGCGCGGATGCCACAGCTGACCGCCCAGTCCGAGGGGCGCATTCTGGCCGCCTACCTGCAGCCCCAGCCCGACGATACGCTTCCCCGGTTCGACTACGAATCCCACCTGGCGGCGCTGACTGGCCCCACACCTCATTGGCCTGACAGCACCCGGTCGATCTCGGAGTTGCGGATTTCCTTCCGCGTCCGTCCCTCGGGGCTGCTTGGCGGGATCTCGGGGCCTCGGGTGGTGCATGTCGATATCGTCGATTACCCCGGCGAATGGCTACTGGACCTCGGGCTGATGGAAACCTCCTACACCGAGTGGTCCCGTCAGGCGCTGGAACGCGCCGAAAAGCGCGCCATGGCGGCGGATTTCCTGACCACCTGTCGTGGCGCCACGGGCCTTGACGACTGGCAGGAACCCCTCGCCCAGGGATTGGCGCGCAGCTATACCGCCTACCTGGCGCAGGCGCGGGCCGAGGGCTTTTCCGATGTCACACCCGGCCGCTTCCTTTTGCCCGGCGATCTCGAAGGCTCTCCCGTGCTGACCTTCGCCCCGCTCCCCCCCGAGGACCGCCCCGCACGCAAGGGCCTCTGGCGCGAGATGGAGCGCCGGTTCGAGGCCTACAAGGCCCGCGTGGTCAAGCCCTTCTTCCGCGATCATTTCGCCCGCATCGACCGCCAGGTCGTGTTGGTCGACGCGCTTTCGGCCATCCACGCCGGCCCCGCCGCCGTCGCCGATCTGAACCAGGGGATGGAGGCTGTCCTGTCCGCCTTTCGCCCCGGCCAGAATGCCTGGCTGTCCCGGCTGATGCTTGGCAAGCGGGTGGAAAAGATCCTGTTCGCCGCCACCAAGGCCGACCACCTGCACCATGCCCAGCACGCCCGGCTGACCGCGATCATGGAATCCCTCGTCGCCGGCGCCGCCTCGCGCGCCGATTTCGCCGGCGCGCGCACCGGGGCGCTGTCCATCGCCGCCCTGCGCACCACGGTTGAAGAGGTCATCCGACACGATGGTCAGCCGCTCGACGCGGTGCGCGGACGCCTCGCCGATGGCCGCCAGGTCGCGCTCTATCCTGGTGCCCTGCCCGAGGATCCGACACGGATCACCAAGGGCCATCTTTCGGGCGATCACTGGCTCGACGAAGATTATTCGATCATGAATTTCTCGCCCGCGGTGATCTCCCTCAAGCCCGGCGAAGGGCCGCCGCATATCCGGCTCGACAAGGCCGCGCAGTTCCTGATCGGGGACAAGCTGTGACCCAAGCCCCTAAAATCACCAGGGCCCGATTGCGCGATACCTATGCCGTGGCCCGCGTTCTCTGGGATTACACCAAGACCGAAGGCTGGCTGCCTGCGCGCCGCAGCCCGGCGCAGGACCTGCTGCTGCTGGCGCGCCTGATCCGCCGTGGCGCGGTCCGCGCGATTCGCGACGCAGAGGGCATCTGCGCCTTCATCGCCCGCGAAGACAGCCGGATTCAGGCGCTTTACGTCCATAGCCGGGCGCGGCGGCGCGGCCTTGGCCGCCAACTGCTGCGCGATGCGAAATCGGCCAGCCCGGAGCTAGCGCTCTGGGCCTATCAGGCCAGCAACGCCGCCCGAGGCTTCTACGCTGCCGAAGGCTTCGCCCCCGCCGCCTGGGGCGATGGACGCGGCAATGACGAAGACCTGCCAGAGGTGCTGATGCTCTGGCGACGCCCGCACGCCGCCACTTACCGACCCGAGGACGCCGCATGACCGACGAGCCCCCGAAACGCCGCGGCCCCGTGATGGTCGATCTCGATGGCACCGCCCCCGGCCCCGATACCGCCCCACCGGTACCGGAAAACGGGGCACAGGATGTCCACCCCACAGGCAGCGCGATGCAGACCGCAGCCCTGCTGGCCTCCCGTCGCGGTTCGCGCCTGGCGCGCTGGTTCTGGGCGTTGTTGTCGGCGCTGATCGGCGTCGCGGTCTCGGCCGCCGCCTGGAATGCGCTGACCGGCCTGCTAGCCAGCACCCCCTGGCTCGGATGGATGATCACGGCCCTTATCGCCGCTTTCCTGCTGGTCGTGCTGGCCATCCTGATCAAGGAAGCCACCGCGATCGCCCGCCTCGCCCGGATCGACAAGCTGCAATCTGACGCAGCCGAGGCCGGCACCGCCGAAGATCTTGGGCTAGCCCGCAAGGTCACGACATCCCTCGCCGCCCTTTACGCGCATCGCGCCGAACTGCGCTGGCACCTCGACCGGTTCAACGACCGCAAGGACGAACAATTCGACGCCACCGCCCTGCTGTCCCTGGCGGAAACAGAGCTTATGACCCCGCTCGACGCCGCCGCCCGCCGCGAAGTCGAAACCGCCGCGCGTCAGGTTGCCACGGTCACCGCACTGGTGCCGCTAGCCTTCGCCGATGTGATCGCCGCGCTGACGTCCAATATCCGCATGATCCGCCGCATCGCCGAAATCTACGGCGGCCGCTCCGGCACTCTGGGCAGCCTGCGCCTGCTGCGCGCGGTGATGACCCATCTGGTCGCCACGGGCGCGGTCGCCATGGGCGACGACATGCTGGGCTCGGTCCTCGGGGGCAACCTGCTGGCCCGCCTGTCCCGCCGTTTCGGCGAAGGCGTGGTGAACGGCGCATTGACGGCCCGCGTTGGCCTTGCCGCGATGGAGGTCTGCCGTCCGCTTGCCTTCTCCCCCGGCCGCCGCCCGCGCGTGACCTCGATCATCCAAAGCGCGCTTGCGGGCCTCTTTTCCAAGGAAACCACCGCCGCGAAATGACGGTGGACCGGCTCTCTCATCTGGCCGAAAATACTCCCGCCGGAGGCATCCACGATCCCGGCTTGGTGCCACTCCGGCAGCGACGCATCTGCCCCCTCTGGACGCTCGCGGATGAGCCGCGTATAAGCGCGCCATGATGACCCGAGCCCACGCCATCATCATTCGAATTACATGCCCGGCGCTCTGAGACCGAGCTGCCGGGACAAGGCGTATGCGACGACGCGCCGCCCTTCCTCCGACATTGTGACGAATTGAACGGACCGCGATACATGTGCGCCGAAACGCCTGACTACAAGCAAACCCTGAACCTTCCCAAGACCGATTTCCCGATGCGGGCCGGCCTGCCAAAGCGCGAACCGGCATGGCTCGACCGCTGGGAACAGATCGGGGTCTACGACCGCCTGCGCGAAAAGCCCGGTCGCACCCCCTTCATCCTGCATGACGGGCCGCCCTATGCGAACGGCCACCTGCATATCGGCCACGCGCTGAACAAGACGATCAAGGACATGATCGTCCGGTCCCACCAGATGATGGGCCATGATGCGCGCTACGTGCCGGGTTGGGATTGCCACGGCCTGCCGATCGAATGGAAGATCGAGGAACAATACCGCGCCAAGGGCCGCGACAAGGATGACGTGCCGGTCATCGACTTCCGTCAGGAATGCCGCAAGTTTGCCGAAGGCTGGGTCGACATCCAGCGCGCGGAATTCAAGCGCCTCGGCATCACCGGCAATTGGGAAAACCCCTACCTGACGATGAACTTCCACGCCGAACGCGTCATCGCCGAGGAATTCATGAAATTCCTGATGAACGGGACGCTCTACCAGGGCTCCAAGCCCGTGATGTGGTCCCCGGTCGAGGAAACCGCCCTGGCCGAGGCCGAGGTCGAATACCACGACAAGGAAAGCCCGACGATCTGGGTCAAGTTCCGCGTCTCGGATTTCGATCTCGACGAATCCGACCGGGCCGAGGAAGAAGAAAGCATCGAGTCCCGCCAGGCGGTGATCGAGGCAGTCGAGGCCACGCGCCGCAAGTTCATGGGCGCCTACGTGGTGATCTGGACCACGACCCCCTGGACCATCCCGTCCAACAAGGCCGTCGTCTTTGGCGCCGGCTACGATTACGGTCTTTACGAGATCACCGGCACCCCCGAGGAATGTTGGGCCAGCACCGGCGAACGCTATATCCTGGCCGACAAGCTGGCGGCGGGCACCTTCGCCCGGGCCCGGCTCGACGAAGGCATGTACCGCCGCATCGGTGACGTGACGGCAGATCAGCTGGCCGCCATGTCCCTGACCCACCCGCTGGCCGGGGCCGAGGGCGGCAAGGGCGAATGGGACGACATCCGCGATTTCCGCGCCGCCGATTTCGTCACCGACGAGGAAGGCACCGGGTTTGTTCATTGCTCGCCCAGCCACGGGCTTGAGGAATACGAGCTTTACCGGTCGCTGGGGATGCTGGAACAGGTCATCACCTACAACGTGATGGACGACGGCTCTTTCCGCGAAGATCTGCCCTTCTTCGGCGGCAAGCGCATCCTGAAGCCGAACGGTAAGGAAGGCGACGCCAACAAGACCGTGATCGAAAAGCTGACAGAGGTCGGCGGTTTGCTGGCACGCGGCAAGATCAAGCACTCCTACCCGCATTCCTGGCGCTCCAAGGCGCCGGTGATCTACCGCAACACCCCGCAATGGTTTGCCGCCATCGACCGCAAGGTCGGCGACGGCAACGACGCCCACGGCGAAACGATCCGCCAGCGTGCGCTGACCTCGATCGAGGAGTTGGTGAAGTTTACCCCGCAATCGGGGCGCAACCGGCTGCATTCGATGATGCAGGCCCGCCCCGACTGGGTGCTGTCGCGCCAGCGCGCCTGGGGCGTCCCGCTCACCTGCTTTACCCGCAAGGGCGTGCTGCCGACCGATGCAGACTTCCTGCTGCGGGACCCGGCCGTCAACGCCCGCATCGCCGCGGCCTTCGAGGTCGAGGGCGCCGACGCCTGGTATGCCGAAGGGGCCAAGGAACGGTTCCTCGGGGCGGATTACGACGCGGCCGATTTCGATCAGGTCTTCGACATTCTCGATGTCTGGTTCGATAGCGGCTCGACCCATGCCTTCGTGCTGCGCGACCGCGAAGACGGCGCGCCGGACGGTATCGCGGACGTCTACATGGAAGGGACCGACCAGCACCGCGGCTGGTTCCATTCCTCGCTTCTGGAAGCCTGCGGCACCCTTGGCCGCGCGCCCTATCGCAACGTGGTGACCCATGGCTTCACGCTGGACGAAAAGGGCAACAAGATGTCCAAATCGCTCGGCAATACGATCCTGCCGGAAAAGGTGATCCAGCAATATGGCGCGGATATCCTGCGTCTCTGGGTGGCCCAGGCCGACTACACCGCCGACCAGCGGATCGGGGACACGATCCTGAAGGGCGTCGCCGACAGCTATCGCCGGCTGCGCAACACGATGCGCTTCATGCTCGGCTCGCTGGGGGATTTCCGCGAAGAAGACCGCGTCGACCCGGCGGATATGCCGGAACTGGAACGCTGGGTGCTGCATCGCCTGTCCGAACTGGACGAAACCGTGCAGTCCGGCTACCGCGCCTTCGACTTCCAGGGCGTCTTCCAGGCGGTGTTCAACTTTGCCACCATCGACCTGTCGTCCTTCTACTTCGACATCCGCAAGGACGCGCTGTACTGCGATGGCGACACGCAGCGGGCCCGTGCTGCGCGCACGGTGCTGGACATCCTGTTCCACCGCTTGACCACCTGGCTGGCGCCGGTACTGTGCTTCACCATGGAAGAGATCTGGCTTGAACGCTTCCCCGGTGAGGAAAGTTCGGTCCACCTGATCGACTTCCCCGAAACCCCCGCCGCCTGGCGCAACCTCGCACTTGCCGCCAAATGGGCAGAGGTCCGTCAGGCCCGCCGCGTCGTCACCGCCGCGCTGGAAGTGCAGCGTGTCGAAAAGGTCATCGGTGCCTCGCTCGAGGCCGCGCCGGTGGTGCATGTCGAAGACGAGACCATGCTGGCCGCGCTGAAATCCGTCACCTTCGAGGATATCTGCATCACATCCGGCCTGTCGCTGACCGCCGATCCCGTCCCGGCCGAGGCCTTCCGCCTGTCGGAGGTGCCCGGCGTCGGTGTGGTCTTCGAAAAGGCCGATGGCGCCAAGTGTCAGCGCTGCTGGAAGATCCTGCCGGATGTGGGGAACCACACCCATGACGGTGTCTGCGGGCGCTGCGATGCGGCCCTGTCAGAGGCCGGTGTGCCGGCAGCCTGAAGACGGGCCGGGTGCATCCGGGCCTTTCGGAAATAGAAAAAGAACCCCCGTCGGCCTGCGCCTGCGGGGGTTTTTCTTTTCAGCGCGCCGGGCCTCGGGGGCCGATACGGAATGCTGGACAGGGGTCGCACTGCGGTAGGATCTAGTGGACCGAGCTTTGCTGTGCGCCTTCCATCACCGAATAGATCTGCTGCACCAGCGCATATAGCCGTGCAGAGGTGCCCGGTGCCTTGGCCCCGCTTTGCGCGGCCGAGGCGATCAGCCCCTGAAACAGGCTCATGGGATCGACGCGGGACGGATGCTGAAGGGTCACGGCCGCGCGGTCCTCGTCCGGTCTGACCTGCAGCGCGACCTCTCCATCGCCGTCTTCGGCCGCAGCCAGCGCCAGAATGGGCCGTCGTTCCGGCAGGGGCAGCGGTTGCAGCCCGGCCTTTTCAAGTTCCTCGGGGGCCTGCACCGGGGGCATTGCCCCGGCCGGGTCCTGCATGGCGGCCGGGTTGGCCTCCTTGCCCGTCGGCACTGCCCGAACTTCGGTCGGGGTTACTGGACGGGCGGAAAAAAGAAGATCCGTCATCTGGAACGCTCCATCCGTTTCTTGGTCCACGCATCAAAGGGGACCATGGCGTCATTTCAGTCTTGGTCACAAATCTTACCGCCATCTTAAACGCTGAACCGTTTCAGAAACGTCGCGAGCCATATTTTCGGGGAAACCGGCATCTCGGGGCGACTTCGGCCCGCTGATCTGGCAGGAAGGTGGCTAAGATTTCGCGACCATCCGGGGGAATATCCCGGAAAACGATCCGCCTGGGGGCCCTTCATGCCGACAATTCGCATAGAAAGCCCATTGGGGCCGCTGTTCCTGACCGAAGAGGCGGGCGCGCTGACGGCCCTGTCCTGGCAGGCGCGGCCTTGCGACGGGGGCTCGGCCCTGCTGGAAGACGCGGGCGCACAGCTGGCGGCATATTTCGCCGGTGCCCGCCGCGATTTCCACCTGCCCATGCGTGTAGAGGCCTCTGATCTGGTGCAGGCCGTTTGCGCCGAAATGCGCGCGATCCCCTTTGGCGAAACCCGGACCTATGGGCAGATCGCGAGCGCCCTCGGCCGCCCGCCCCAGGCCATCGGGCAGGCCTGCGGCGCCAATCCCCTGCCGTTGCTGATCCCCTGCCACCGGGTGCTGGGGGCCAGCGGCCTTGGCGGGTTCTCCGGCGATGGCGGGGTCGAGACCAAGGTGCAGCTTTTGAAACACGAAGGCGCGGCCTCCCTGCTGATCTGAGCGCGACACCCCAGGCGCGCGAATGAAAAAGGCCCCACAGGGGGGCCGTTTCCGTCCACTCCACGTGCCGCGCGGCGCGTTCAGGAATTTACCGCCGTCAGGTTGGGCTGGCCACCGGCCTTCTTGGGCTTTTCGGCCGGAGCCGCCTTTGCCTCGGGCTTGGGCTTGGCGGCGTTCTGGTCGATGAACTCAAGCACCAGCGGGCGGATGTTGTTGCGCCAGGACGAGCCGGCGAAGATGCCGTAATGCCCCGCGCCCGGTTCCAGGTGGCTGGCCTTCTTTTCATCCGCCAGACCCGTCAGCAGATCCAGCGCCGCGACACATTGGCCAGGCGCCGAGATGTCGTCATTGGCGCCTTCGACCGTCTTGACGGCCACAGCGGTGATCTTGCCGATATCGACCTGATGGCCGTTGATGGTGAAGGTGTTCGATGCGATCTCGGAATGCTTGAAGATCCGCTCCACCGTCGACAGGTAGAATTCGGCCGTCATGTCCATCACCGCCAGGTATTCATCGTAAAAGCGGTTGTGCGGATCGCCGTCGGTGGATTCCCCGCGCGAAACACGGAAGATCTGTTCCGAGAATGCCTTGGAATGGCGATCGAGGTTCATGGTGATGAAGGATTGCAGCTGCAACAGGCCGGGATAGACGCGCCGCCCGATCCCCTTGTACTTGGCCCCGACCCGCTGGATCATCGTCTCTTCCAATTGGCCCATCGAAACGCGGTTGCCGAAATCCGTGACTTCTGTCGGGGTGGCATCCGGATCGATCGGGCCACCGATCAGGGTCAGGGTGCTGGGCTGGGCATCGGGGTCGATCTCCGCCAGATAGGCCGTGGCCGCAAGGGTCAGCGGCGCGGGCTGGCAGACGGCGATGACGTTCACGTCCGGTCCCAGCTCCTTCATGAAATCGACAAGGTAGAGCGTGTAATCCTCGACGTCGAACTTGCCTTCGCTGACCGGGATGTCGCGGGCATTGTGCCAATCGGTGATGTAGACTTCGCAGTCGGGCAGCAGCGAGACCACCGTGGACCGCAGGAGGGTCGCGTAATGGCCGGACATCGGCGCCACCAGCAGCACCTTGCGCGGCATCGTCTCGCGGCCCTGCACCTCGAAATGGATCAGGTCGCCGAAGGGACGTTCGATCACTTTCTCGATCGAGATCAGGTGATCACGCCCGTCCGCGCAGGCCACCGAATGAATGTTCCAGCCCGGCTTGGTCACCATCCGCTTGAAAGCACGCTCTGTCACCTCGCCCCAGGCGGACATCATCGTCAAAGCCGGATTGGGCACCAGTGCGAAGGCCGGGTAGGAGCCGAGGCTGGACGCAGAGGCACCGAGCCATTGCTGCGTGTTGCGCATCGTCTCCATAAGGTCGTAGCTTGCCATGAAACGCATCTGTGTCTCCTTCATAGGAACCCGGCGACCGAAGCGGACCGGTTCTGCCCGGACCACTGCCCGGACGAGGTTTGCACAGGACGTAACACGTATTGCTGCTGCGCCATATGCTGCAAAGCAGAAAATAGGGGGAAATCGTTAACATGACAACACAAGAGACCGGTGATATTTCAACGGACTCGGGCGAGAACCTCGAAAAACTAAGTGAAAACTTGGAACGGCTCGACGGTCTGACACAACGATTTCTTGCTGCACTACAGCAAAAGCATCCTGCTCGGGCGGCGCTAAACGGGCCGGATCCCACGCTTTTCACCCGAGCCGCCGGGGCCTACTGGACCGAAATGCTGCACAATCCGGCGCGGATCTTTGAACACCAACTGTCTTTCTGGGGGGAATCGGTCCAGCATTTCCTGAAGGCACAGACCGCCCTGGCAGAGGGTAAAATTCAGGCACCCGAGGATGACGGCCCCGACGATCCCCGCTTTGCCAACCCGCTTTGGAAAAGCCATCCCTATTTCAACTTCATCAAGCAGCAGTACCAGCTGAACGCCCGCGCCATCGCCGATGCGGTCGAGGATTCAGAGGATCTGGCGCCGCTGGAAAAGACCCGGCTGCGCTATTTCGCCGATCAGATCATCGACATGATGGCGCCGACGAATTTCCTGGCCACCAACCCCGATGCCCTGGAACGTGCGCTGGAAACCGATGGCGAAAGCCTGGTGAAGGGGCTGGAAAACCTGGTCGCGGATCTTGAACACAATCACGGCGAAATGCTGGTCCGGCTGGCGGACGACACCGCCTTTCGGCTGGGCGAGAATGTCGCGACCTCGGACGGGCAGGTCATCTATCGCAACCGCATGATGGAGATCATCCAATATGCGCCGCTGACCGAACAGGTCCATGCCACGCCGCTGATCCTGTTTCCGCCCTGGATAAACAAGTTCTACATACTCGACCTGAAGGAGAAGAATTCTCTGATCCGCTGGATTACCGAACAGGGGTATACGCTGTTCGTGGTGTCCTGGGTGAACCCGGACCGCGGCTATGCCGATATCGGGCTGGAGGAATACATTCAGGAAGGCTTTCTCGAGGCGATCCGGGAGGTGAAGGCGATCACCGGCGAAGAGAAGGTCAATACCGTCGGCTATTGCATCGGGGGCACCTTGCTGCACCTGACGCTGGCCTTGCTGAAGAAGCGCGGCGATACCTCGGTCAACTCCGCGACCTTCTTTACCACCCTGACGGATTTCTCGGACCAGGGAGATTTCACGCCCTTCCTGCAGGACGACTTTGTTGACGGGATCGAAGCCGAGGTCACCGAGGCCGGGATCATGCGCAGCAACATCATGGCGCGCACCTTTTCGTTCCTGCGCTCCAACGACCTGATCTACCGGCCCGCGATCCGGTCCTACATGATGGGGGAAACCCCGCCTGCCTTCGATCTGTTGTTCTGGAACGGCGACGGCACCAACCTGCCCGCCCGTATGGCGGTGCAATACCTGCGCCTGCTGTGTCAGCGCAACCTGTTCACCACCACCGGGATCGAGATCCTTGGCGAGACCCTGCATGTGCGCGACGTGGATCTGCCGGTCTGCGCCATCACCTGCGAGACCGATCATATCGCGGCCTGGAAATCGGCCTATCGCGGCTTTCAGGCGACCAGCACCACGGACAGGACCTTCATCGTATCGCAATCAGGTCATATCGCCGGGATCGTGAACCCGCCGTCGAAGAAGAAATACGGCCACTACGTGAACCCCGCCCTGCCCCCGACGGCCGAGGAATGGTGGGATGGCGCCAGCTTCACCCCCGGCTCCTGGTGGCCGCGCTGGGGCGAGTGGCTGACTGCGCGGTCAGGCGACATGGTCCCGGCCCGCCAACCGGGCGACGCAGACCATCCGCCGCTTTGCCCCGCGCCGGGCACCTATGCCCGCGCGCCCCTGCCCGCTTGACGCGAAAACTTCACACAGACGCAATCCATAGGGGTGGACCCATGTCGGCAGGTCGCACGCCCCTGCCCCGGGGCACCTGGAAAGACAGCGCGGTCAAGGGCTTCGCCGCGCGCGGCGGCCATCGCGCGGGGGCACCGCCCACACGCGCGGAGGCGGATGCCGCGGGCCGTTGGCGCCCTGTTCCTGGGCCGGCTTTCGCTGCAACGCAGAAAAACCTTGATTTGCTGCACTGCAGCATTCATACTCTGTCATGAAGAATCGGGAACGACCCCAGGCTCACCGGGGCGTTCAGATACCAGAAGAGGATGGACCAATGGCCAAGACCCAAGATTTCAACGCAATCATGAAAGACTTCATGGGCGCTTTCCCTGTCGACACGTCCTCCATGGACGAAGCCTTCAAGACACAAGCTGATCTGGGCGAAAAACTTTCGGCCGTCGCAATCGACGCCGCCGAGAAATCCGCCGAGCTGACCACCAAGTGGACCAAGGATACCCTGTCCAAGATCACCGAACTGTCCAAGGCGAAATCCGATCCTGCGGATTATGCCAAGGCGATGACCGATTTCGCTTCGGCCTATGCAGAGATGTCGGCCGAGAACATGGCGTCCTTCGCCGAGATCGCCAAGAAAGTCCAAACCGACACCGTCGAACTGATGATGGCTGCCGGCAAGGACATGACCGAAGAAGCTTCGGCAGCGGTTCAGAAGGCCACCAAGGACGCCACCACGGCGGCCAAGAAGGCCTCGACCAGCAACTGATACAGGGTTCAGGCCCGCGTCGTCAGCGCTGCGGGCCACCAAGTTATTTAGCGCTCCTGGTGCTCCTCCCCTTGAATGATCCGGGGCGCGAATAGGAAGGGCGGGTCTTCGGACCCGTCCTATTTCGTCCGACGCGACCAACGATCGATCCCCGCGGATCGACAGACGCCCCGGCCCCCTCGGTCCGGGGCGTTTTTTGGTCCGGAAATGCGGCCCATGACAACCGGCATGACCGATCCATACCACGGCGCAGGGTTCACCCCCCTTCCGCCAGGGCAGCCCGAATGCAGCTGCAGTATTCCAAAGATTGCGTGGTGACAGGGCGTTACTGTGCTTTCATTTTGCACAATGGTGCCTTAGGCTGCACTGCAGCACTGCACCTTCGGGAGGGTTGACTTGTGGCTGATACCAACGCCCCGCTGCTGATCAAACGCTACGCGTCCAGGCGGCTCTACAATACCGAGACAAGTGATTACGTGACGCTCGAGGATATCGCGGGCTTCATCCGCGAAGGCCGCGAGGTCCAGATCGTCGATCTGAAATCCGGCGACGACCTGACGCGGCAATACCTGCTGCAGATCATCGCAGAGCATGAAAGCCGGGGCGAAAACGTCCTGCCGCTGAATGTGCTGACGGATCTGGTGCGCTCTTATACCACCAACGCCGGATCGGTGGTGCCGCAGTTCCTAGCGGCCTCCTTCGAGATGCTGCGCGATGGTCAGTCCAAGGTCATGGAAAACATGTCCACGCTCAACCCGATGATGGCCAACATGCCCGGCTTCGATGCCATGGCCGCGCAGCAGGAAGCCTTCATGAAGGCGATGACCGGCGGTTTGTCCGGCAATTGGAGCGGCCCGTCCCCCGAGGATGGCGCGCCCGGTTCCGGGGCCTCGTCATCGGGCAAGGACGATCTTGAGACCATCAAGAGGCAACTTGCCGAGCTTCAGCAGAAACTCAACAAGATAAGCTGACGGGGCGATGACCGGCAGTCCCGGACGGATCACCCTGTGGGGGATCGAGGTCTTTGTCGCCACGGCCGAGGAACGCTCGATCTCGGCCGCGGCCCGGCGTCTGGGGGCCAGCCCCTCGGCTGTGTCGCAGCAATTGACCAACCTCGAAACTGCGCTGGACGCAGAGCTTTTGCTGCGCTCGGCCCGCCCCATCCAGCTGACCCGCGCCGGAGAGGCCTTTCGCCGCCGCGCCGCAACCATCCTGAACGAAGCCGCCCAGGCCCGCGCCGAACTGGCGCTGAGCGGCGGCCCGGCCCTGACCCGGCTGCGCCTTGGCGTGATCGAGGATTTCGAGGCCGACATAACCCCGCGCCTGCTGACCCGCTTGGCCGGGGTACTGAGCGATTGCCGGTTCCTGCTGGAAACCGGGGCCAGCCATCTGCTGCATGATCAGCTCGATGCCCAGGCACTGGACGTGGTGGTCGCCGCCGAGATGGGCGCGCCCGCCGATTGGGCCGAGACCCATCCGATCCTGACCGAGGATTTCGTCGTCGCCACCCGGCGCGGCACGATCGACCCGGCGCAGGACATCCTGGGGCAACTGAAATCCCTGCCGATGATCCAGTACACGACGCGGCATTACATGGGGCGGCTGATCGCCACGCATCTGGCGCAGCAGAACCTGAAGCTTGATCACCGCTTTGAACTGGACAGCTATCACGCAATCCTGGCGCTGGTGCGCGGCGGTACCGGCTGGACGATCCTGCCGCCCCTGGCGCTGCTGCGCGCGCGCCAGTTCCTGTCGCGGCTGGAAATCCATCCCCTGCCCTTTGCACCGCTGTCGCGCCACATCGTGCTGACCGCCCGCGCCGGGTTGTTGGAGGATGTGCCCGCCCGCCTCGCAACGGATCTGCGCGCCCTGCTGCGCGACATGGCCGCCGAGCCGGATCCGGCCGACCTGCCCTGGCTGGAAAGCTCGGTCCGCATTGCCCCCGAAAAAAGCGGGTGATCAAAGCGGGTGATAGCAGGCCACCGCGTGACTTCCGTTTTCGTGCCCCAACGCCGGCGGCGCTTCGGCGCATCGTTCGGTCGCACGGGGGCAACGCGCCTTGAAGGCGCAGCCGGGCGGCGGGTTCAGCGGATCGGGCAATTCCGTCTCTCGTCCCTCTGGCGCGCTCAGGGCACGGCCCACGACCGGGGCGCTGTCGGCCAATAGCCGGGTATAGGGATGCCTTGGAGCGCGAAAGATCCCGGCTGCCGGGCCGATTTCGACCACCGCGCCGAAGTAAAGCACCGCCACGCGGTCCGAGACCGCCTCGACCACCGCAAGGTCATGGCTGATGAACAGATAGGTCAGCCCAAGCTGCACCTTCAGATCGGCCAGCAGGTTCAGCACCTGCGCCTGCACGCTGACATCCAACGCCGAGACGGGTTCGTCCAGGATCAGGATATCGGCCTCGGCCGCCAGGGCCCGCGCAATGCCGATCCGCTGTGCCTGCCCACCGGAAAATTCATGCGGATAACGGTCCAGGAACTCTTCGCGCAGGTTCACGGCAGCGAAGATCTCGCTGATCCGCCGGCTCCGTTCGGCGCGGTCCATGCCATGCAGGCGCTTCAGCGGCGCCTCCATCACCTGCCGTATGGTCTTGCGCGGATTGAGAGAGCTGATCGGGTCCTGAAACACGTATTGGATCTTCTTGCCGAAGGCGGCGGGGTCGGCCGTATCCAGCGGGGTGCCGTTGATCTCGATCCGCCCGCCCGTCGGGGTCAGCAGACCGACCAGCATCCGCGCCAGGGTCGATTTCCCGCATCCCGATTCCCCGACGATGCCCAGGGTCTCGCCCTTCTGCACAACCAGATCCACGGGGCGCACCGCATGAACCATCCCGCGCGGCGTCCCGAAAAGGCGCTTGCCGACGGGAAACGTCTTGGTCAGTTGCTCAAGCTTCAGAACCTCGGTCATGGCATGTCCCTTTCTGAAACGGCAGCGGTTTCGGGGTAAAGGCAGCGCACCTCACGATCCGTATCGGGGCTGTTCGCAGGCCCCTTCAGCGCGATCTCGCCCGCGCGGCATTCAGCGCGCGTCTTCAGGCAGCGGGGCGCAAAGGCACAGCCCGCCTCCAGCCGGTCCACCGCCGGGGGCAAGCCCGGGATCGCCTCCAGCCGCCGTCGCCCGGCGCCCAGTTCCGGCACGCAGGCGATCAGCCGTGCGCTATAGGGATGCGCCGGTGTCGCCAGGACGGCCTGCGTTGGCCCGGTTTCGACGATCCGGCCCGCATACATCACCGCCACCCGGTCGCAAAGCTGGGCCACCACACCGAAATCATGGGTGATAAAGACGATGGCCAGCCCCCGATCCCGCCGCAGGTCATCCAGCAGTGACAGGATCTGCGCCTGCACGGTCACATCCAGCGCGGTCGTCGGTTCATCGGCGATGATCACATCCGGGTCATTGGCAAGCGCCATGGCGATACCGACCCGCTGGCGCATGCCCCCCGACATCTCGTGCGGATAGCTGCCCGCGCGGCTTTCGGGATTGGGGATGCGCACCTGTTTCAGCAGCGCGATGGCTCGGGCCCAGGCCTGGGCCTTCGGAATGGGATGATGAACCCGGATCGCCTCGGCCAGCTGGTCCCCGACCTTGTAAAGCGGGTGCAGTGTCGCCAGCGGATCCTGAAAGATATAGGCGACACGGTCCCCGCGCAGCCGCCGCAAGGCCTCATAAGGCGCGCCCACCAGGTCCTCGCCCCGGTAGCGCACCGCCCCGCCGGTGATCACGCCGGGGGGCGAGGCCACCAGCCCCATGATGCTGAGCGCGGTGACCGATTTGCCCGACCCGCTTTCGCCGATCACGCCAAGGCATTCGCCGGGCTTCACCTTCAGGCTGACACCGCCCACGGCCTTGTAGACCCGGTTCTTGACGTGGAACTGGGTATGCAGGTTCTGCAGCGACAGGATGGCCCCGTCCCTTTCGGCCTCGGGTACCGGGCCATTGCGATCAACGCGGGTCGTCGGACGGGGCCGGGTCAGCGCGCCCGACCGCAGCCGCGGGTCAAGCGCGTCGCGCACCCCGTCGCCCAGCAGGTTGATCCCCATCACGATGATCAGGATCATCGCACCGGGCACCACGGAGGTATGCGGATTTGTGATCAGCGCCGAGCGCGCCTCGCCCAACATGCTGCCAAGATCGGCCTGCGGCGGCTGCGAACCAAGCCCGAGAAAGCTCAGCCCGGCGGTTTCCAGGATCATCCACCCGATGGTGGTGGACATGGCAATGACGATCACCGGCAGCACGTTTGGCAGGATCTCGGTCAGGATGATGCGGGTGTGGCCCAGCCCGGCCAGACGTGCCGCATCGACGAATTCCTTGTGCGCAAGGCCAACGGTGATGCCGCGGATGTTGCGGGCAAAGAAGGGCACGTTGACGGCCGCCACGGCGATCAGCGCATTTCCAAGGCCCGGCCCCAAGGCGGCGACGATCGCCAGCGCCAGAAGGATATAGGGAAAGGCCATCAACATATCGACGGCCCGCATGATCAGGTTGTCAGTGCGCCCGCCGAAATAGCCCGCTATGATGCCGATGGCAGCCCCGAAGAAGGCGGCAAAGATCGCCGCCGCGAAGCCCACGGCAAGGCTTAGCCTTGTGCCCCACAACAGCCGGCTAAGCAGGTCGCGACCAAGGTGATCGGTGCCCAGCAGATGCCCTTCGGCCAGCGGGGTCAGGAACCGGTTCGCCGTGTCGGTGACATTGGGCGCCTGCAGCGGCAGCACCGGCACCGCCAGCGCCAGCAGGACAACCATCGTCAGAAGAACACCGCCTGCCGCCGCCAGTCGGTTGCGCAGCAGAAGTGTCAGGAATTGTGCCATGCCGCCCGCCCCTCAGGTCTTGATCCGCGGGTCGAGAAGGCTTTGCGCCACGTCCACCGCGATATTGAAAAGCACGTAGCAGGCGGCGACAAAGACCACCCCGCCCTGCACCAGAAGGATGTCCCGCTTCAGGATCGCATCCACCAGCATCCGGCCGATGCCGGGCCATTGAAACACCATCTCGATATAGACCGCGCCAGACAGGACAAAGCCCGCCTGGATACCCAGCACCGGGATGATGTTGACCATGGCGGCGCGCAGGGCATGGCCCCATATCACCCGGCCCTCACCGACGCCCTTGGCCCGTGCGGTGCGGATGAAATCCTGGCGCAGCACCTCCAGCATGGCAGAGCGGGACAGCCGCGCCACGACCCCCGTCGCCACCACGGCCAGCGCCAGCGACGGCATCACCAGATGGTTCAGAACATCTCCGACCCCGCCGCCGCCATAGGCCATCTTCATCCCCGATACCGGGAACCAGCGCAGGCGCACGGCAAAGATCAGGATCATCATCATGCCAAGAAAGAAGCTCGGGATAGAAATCCCCAGCAGTACCGCAAAGGTAATCCCCCTGTCGGCCCAGCCATATTGGCGCGCTGCGCTGACCACCCCGGCGGCGATCCCCAGAATGGCGCAAAGCACAAAGGACACCCCCGCCAGCAACAAAGTCGCCCCGAAGCGTTCCAGCACCTCGTCCAACACCGGCCGGTTCAGGGCGAAACTGGTACCGAAATCCCCCCGCAGCATATTGCCGAGCCAGATGAAATAGCGCGCCAAAAGCGGCTCGTCCAACCCCAGATCCCGGTTCAGCTTGGCGACATTGTCGGGGGTTGCGTAACTGCCCAGGATCGCCAATGCGGGGTCGCCGGGGATCATCGCCATGATCAGAAAGACGATCACCGTGATCCCCAGCAAGACCGGAATGGCGGAGACAAGGCGCTTCAGAATGTAGCCGGTCATGGGCTTCTCCTTGCTGGGACATCCGCCATCCCGCTATTGCTTCGTCCATCTGTCCGGGGCTTGCAGCACAGTCCCGACCACCAGATGCAAAAGCCCGCCGGCTTCCCCCATCTGGCCCGGAATACTCCCGCCGGAGGCAGCGCGCCGCCGTCCGGCGGCGCGCAGATCGGACCGGTTCACCCGGTCCGATCCGCTGGTTCAGTTCTTCACCACGTCCTTCAGCAACAGAAAGAACGATGGCTCCAGCTCAAGCCCTTCGACCGCATCGCTCGACACGGCATTCTGCTTCCAGTTGGCAACAAAGACCCAAGGCGCATCTTCCTGCACGATGACCTGCATCTGCTTGTAAAGCGCTGCGCGGTCTTCCTGATCCGTCGCCACCCGCGCCTGTTCCAGCAGGCTGTCGACCTCCGGGTTGGAATAATAGCCGGAATTGAAGCCACCCTTGTCCGGGAAGGCATCCGTGCGCAGCGCCAGGTATGGCAGAGTGTCGGGATCGTTGGTCATCCAGGCCATCTCCGCCATGTCCGCCTTGCCTTCCAGACCGGGGTTCACCTCACCAAGGAAGGTGTTCCACTCATAGGTCTCGATGGTGACATCGAATCCAACGGCCTCCAGGTCCGCCTGGATCGCGGTGCCCATGGCGATCGGATCCAGCATGCCCGACCCGCCTTCAGTGACAAAGAACTTCACCTCCGGCGCCTCGACCCCGGCTTCGGCCAGCAGGGACTTGGCCTTTTCGGGATCATAGGGATAGGGCTCGAGATCCTCGTTATAGGCCCATGCAAAGGCCGGCGGCGTCGGACCGGCCGCAACTTCGGCCGTCCCTTCCAGCACGTTTTCAACCAGTGCCGTCTTGTTCACCGCGTAATTCGCCGCCTGACGCACCAGCTTTTCGGCAAAGGGCCCTTCCTTGGCATTCAGGATCAGGAACCAGACATGTGGCCCCGCCTGCTCATAGACCTGGAACGCTTCACCTCCAAATTCGCCCAGGGAAACGGGCGGCACCTCGACCATCAGGTCGATCCCCCCGGCCAGCATCTCGGCGGTGCGGGTATTGCTGTCGGTGATCGGGCGGAAGACGACTGTGTCCAGCCCCGGCTCGCCATCCCAGTAATCGGCATTCTTTTCCAGGATCACATGAGTGTTGGATTGCCATTCCACGAACTTGTAGGGGCCGGTGCCGCTCGGGTTGCGCCCGAAATCGGCGCCGCCGGCCGCGACGGCCTCGGGTGAAACGATCAGCCCGGTCGGATAGGCCAGGTTCGACAGGAAGGGCGCATAGGGCGCACTCAGGGTAAATTCGACCGTCGCCGCGTCAATCACCGCCACCTCTTCGACCGAGGAAAAGAAGAAGGCCAGCGGGAAGGGCCCGGTGTCGTGATAGGGATGCCCCTCGTCCAGCATCCGGTCGAAGTTGAACTTCACCGCTTCCGCATCGAAGGCCGATCCATCGTGGAACGTGACCCCTTCGCGCAGATGGAAGGTATAGACGGTGCCGTCCTCGCTGATCTCCCAGCCTGTCGCCAGCGCCGGCTCGACCTCCAGCGTACCGGACTTGTAGCGCACAAGCCCGTCATACATGTTCAGCAGGATGCGGAAATCATTGACCGCGGTATCCGCCGCCGGGTCCAGGGACTTCGGCTCTGCCACCTGCCCCACCACAAGCACCCCGGGCGGCGTCTGCGCGGCCACCGGGCCGCCTGCGCCCAGGGCCAGCAAGGCCACGCCTCCGGCAAGGACTCCCCTGCGGGTCCATCCAAGAATTCCCTGTGTCATGAGCCACTCCTATGTCTCGCGGGCTTCATTTATTAATCATGATAAATTGAAGTCATCCAAATTTTCATGATAAATTCAAGAGGCAAGTCAGACGGGGGATCTTCATGACCTTTTCCATTCTCGCCCGTGATGCGGAAACAGGCAGGATCGGCGGCGCCGCGGCGACAGGTTCGCTCTGCGTCGGCGGCTGGGTGCTGCGCGGGCGGCTCGGCGCAGGCCTCTCCGCCAGCCAGGGCACGGCGCCTTCGACCCTCTGGGGCGAGGCTGTGTTGGACGAAATGGCTGCGGGCCGGACCGCAGCACAGGCCGTCGCGCAGGTCACGAACCCCGACAGCGGCCGCGCCCATCGGCAACTTTCGGCTCTCGACATCACAGGCACCACGGCGGGCTTCACCGGATCGGCCTCGGTCCCGGCCTGCAACCACCGCGCCGAAACGGATTTCATCGTCGCCGGCAACATGCTGACCAGCGAATCGATCCTCGACGCCATGGCCGAAACCTGGACCTCGACACCGGGGCACTTCACGACGCGCCTCCTCGCCACCCTCGCCGCGGCTGAAAAAGCAGGCAGCGATTCCCGTGGCCTGCTCTCTGCCGCCCTGCTCTGCCTCGGCCCCGAGATGCCGCCGCTTTCGCTACGGATCGACCATTCAACCACGCCGCTCGCCGACCTCGACCGCCTGCACCGGCGCGCCACCACCGGCACCTACGCGGAATGGAGTCGCCTCGTCCCGACCCGGACACATCCCCAGGCCGCCCCGAGCGCCGCCGACATCGCCCGCCTCGCGCCGGAGACCTGATCCAATCGTTTCCCTGTTCCAAATATCCCGGGGGTGAGCGACCTGTCGCGAGGGGGCAGCGCCCCCTGCCGCAAACAACACTGGCGCAAGGCCCGCCCCTTAAGCGCTCAGGAACCGCTTGAGCATCAGTTCTTCCTGACCTTCCATCAAGGCCTCGGCGGTGGCCATGTGATCGCCCATCACCTGGCGCGCACGCGGCCCGTCCCCGGCCCGAAGGGCCGCGACAAGCTCGACGTGATAGGCCCGCCCCCGCGCCCAAAGCTCATGGTTCACCGGCTCGTAAAGCCGCCGATAGACCGTCAGATCCGACAGGATCTGCGCCATGAAACCGATGATGAACCCCAGAAGCTCGTTCTCGGCGTATTCCGCCAGATGCTGATGAAAGCGCAGGGATTGCACCTGCTGTTCGCGCTCTTCCTCCGGGCTGCGGGACGGCATCGCATAGGTGGCGATCACCTGATCCAGCGCCGCCAGTTGCGCGGCATCCAGCCGCCCGGCCAGACTCGCCGCCAACTCCGGCTCCAGCAAACGGCGCAACTGGTAGATATCCTTCAGCGTCAGATCGCGGAAATAGAAATAATTGCCCAACAGGGCCCGCGCCCGTTCCCCCGAGACCTCGTGAACGAAACTGCCGCCGCCCGGACCGGTGCGGGTCTTGACCAGGCCCTGCGCCTCCAGAATGCGCATGGCCTCGCGGATCGTGCCCTTGGACATGCCAAACCGCGCGATCATCTCGGCCTCGCCCGGCAGGCGGTCGCCCATGCGCAGCCCCTGCTCGACGACCCAATCCTTGATCTGGTCGGCGACCTGCACGGGGCGCGACCGACGCTGTGCGCCGGGCTTCTTTTCCGGGTCCTTCAGGGTCTTTCTCCTGCCATGACGCCCTGCCGGGGCCGGTCCTGCCTGCCCGCCTCACCGGGGCACGGATGGCCTGCGAGGATGGCAAGAAAAGGGCCGGGACACAATGCCCGGCCCTTTCGTCATTCCACGGTCGCGATTGCGCCGGATCAGTCCAGCGGATCAGTCCAGCGGATCAGTCCAGCGCGACGTCGGTGATCGCCATCGTATAGGCGCCCTCGGGCTGCTTGGTGATCGCGGGGTTATCCTCGGACACGGCCGACAGCAGCGTCGCCACGGTCTGATCGTAATCCGCCGGGTCAAGCGCGCCGTTGGAGCCTGCGGTCAGTTTGGCCACCTGGCCCATCATGTATTGCTGATGCTCCAGGGTCTGAGCGCCGGTCTCGTCGAATTCGATGATGATCTCGGCGGCCTCGTCGGGGTTTTCCTCGGCGTATTTCCAGCCCTTCATCGAGGCGGCGACGAAACGCGCCATCTCGTCGGCAAAGGCGGGGTCTTCCAGCTTGTCTTCAAGCACGTAAAGACCGTCTTCAAGCATCCCGAAACCCATGTCGAGATAGTTGAAGTTCACCAGCTCGTCTTCGCTGATGCCGGCATCCAGAACCTGACCGTATTCGTTGTAGGTCATGGTGGAAATGCAATCGGCCTGACCCTGGATCAGCGGATCGGCCGAGAAGGCCTGCTTGATCACCGTGACGCCGCCTTCGGAGCCATCGGTCGCCAGACCCAGCGATGCCATCCAGGCATAGAAGGGATATTCGTTGCCGAAGAACCAGACGCCAAGGGTATGGCCAGGGAAATCCTCGGGGCTTTCGATACCGCTGGATTTCAGGCAGGTCAGTTGCAGACCGCCGGTCTTGAAGGGCTGGGCGATATTGACCAGCGGCACACCCCGTTCGCGCGCGGCCAGGGCCGCGGCCATCCAGGTGGTGATGACATCGGCGCCACCGGCGGCAATCACCTGCTCGGGCGCGATATCGGGGCCACCGGCCTTGATCGTCACGTCCAGCCCGGCGTCGTCATAGAACCCCTTGGCTTCGGCGACGTAATAGCCGGCGAACTGCGCCTGGGTCACCCATTTCAGCTGCAGCGTCAGCTCTTCTGCCGCCGCGCCCGAGGCAAGGCCGGTTCCAGCGGTGGCAAGCGCGAGGCTCCCTGCGATCCAGTTTTTCATTTCATAACTCCCAAGTTTGCTTTTGTTGTCGTCTTTGATTTTTATCGTCTTTGCGACGGGTGCCAGAAGGTCACCCAGTGCTCCAGCAGGGACAGCGCCCCGTAGAACAGGGATCCCGCCAGGGCGGCGACAAAGATCTCGGCCCAGACCATGTCCAGAGAGAGCTGCCCCACCGAAACGGAGATCCGAAAGCCCATTCCCGCAATCGGGGACCCGAAGAATTCCGCAACGATGGCACCGATCAGCGCCAGCGTCGAGGAGATCTTGAGCCCGTTGAAGACAAAGGGCATGGCAGCGGGCAGCCGGAGTTTCCAGAAGCCCTGCCAATAGCTTGCGGCCCAGGTTTGCATCTGGTCGCGTTGCATCTGCGTGGTTTCCTGCAGGCCGGCAGTGATGTTCACCAGCATCGGGAAGAAGACCATGGCGACAACGACGGCCGCCTTGGATTGCCAGTCATAGCCATACCACATCACCAGGATCGGTGCGGTGCCCACGATCGGCAGCGCGGCGAGGAAGGACCCCACCGGCATCAGGCCCCGGCGCAGAAAATCGCTGCGATCAACAAGGATCGCCACCACGAAGGCAGCCGCGATCCCGATGGCAAAGCCCGACAGCGCCCCCTTGACGAAGGTTTGCACGAAATCACCCCAGAGCATCGGCAGGCTGTCGCCCACCTTGGCGGCAATGACGCTTGGCGCGGGCAGGATGACCAGCGGCACCTGAAGCCCGCGCACGATCAATTCCCACATGGCAAGGATGGTCAGCCCGAACAGCACCGGCACCAGCAGCTTGACCGCCTGACGGTTGGCGGCGGGGCCATTGGCAAGGCGCACGTTGACGGCCCAGAGGCCGGCCCACATCAGAAAGGCCGCGATGACAAGGATCATGTGCGTGCCTCCCGGTCCGTCAGGCAGGCGCGATGCGACTGCGCGGCGCGGTCCTGCCCTGCGGCAAATGAAATGTTCATCATGCCAGCCCCATCCGCTTCAATACATTGCGTTCGATGGCACCGATCAGCGACACCAGCCCCGCCGCAAGGATCGCCGTGGCGAACAGCGCCGCCCAGATCTGCACCGTTTGTCCGTAATAGCTGCCTGACAGCAGGCGCGCGCCCAGCCCCTGGCCGCCACCGGCCGGCAGTTCGGCCACGATGGTCCCGACCAGCGACGAGGCGACGCCGATCTTGAGCGAAGCGAACAGGTAGGGCGCCGAAGCCGGCATCCGCAGCTTGGCAAAGGTCTGGGTCCGCGTTGCGCTCCAGGTGCGCATCAGGTCGAGGTCCATCGGCGAGGGGCTGCGCAGCCCTTTCACCATGCCGACCACCACCGGAAAGAAGCTGAGGTAGGCACTGATCAGCGCCTTGGGCACCAGCCCCTGCAACCCGACCGAGGCCAGCACCACGATGATCATCGGCGCAATGGCCAGGATCGGGATCGTCTGGCTGGCAATGGCCCATGGCATGACGCTCATGTCCATGGCGCGGCTGTGCACGATGCCGATGGCCAGCAGAATCCCCATGGTCGAGCCGATCAGGAACCCCAGACCGGTCGCCGACAGGGTCACCCAGCCGTGAAAGACCAGGCTGCGCTTGCTGGTCGGTGCGACCTGCATGGTGGTTTTCCAAAGCTCGTTCACCACCTGATGCGGGGCCGGAAGACGCGGTTTCTGCTGAGACCAGCTTTGCCCCCAATAGGCCGGGTTCCCGATCGCCAGAGCCACGGCGGGCATGTCGCGCCGGGCTGCATTGCCCTCGGGGTGGACGACGGCGCCTTGCCGTTCGGCCATGCTGAGGCCCAACTTGATGTTCATCGGCACGCAGGCCAGGTACCACAGCCCGACCAGCACGGCGACCACGACAAGAACCGGAGCAAGCCGCCTCATGGCCGCCACTCCATCCGGATCTCGGTCAGCGTCGCGGGCGGCGTGGGCAGGTAGGACCCGGTCACCACAAAGCCTTCGCGGTGGTAGAACCGTTGCGCGGCTTCATTTGGCGCATGAGTATGCAGCCAAAGGAAATCGCGCCCCTGCTTCACCCGGTCCATCAGCGCCCGCCCGACACCCCGGCCGGGATACGCGCAATAAAAGCCACCGATCTTCAGGGTTTCGGGATCCAGCGACAGGTAGGCCTCGACCGGGTCGCCGGCGACCCAGATCTCGCGCTTTGGCAGGGCAGCGGCGATGCCGGTTTCCAGTTCGTCCCGGCTGGCGTCGCGGGGCATCCAGTCGGTCGCCTCGATCCACTGATCGACCACGGCAGCGCAGGCCACCACGTCATCGGCCTGCGCCCGGCGGATCGTCACTGGGTCGGTTAACGGGTCAGTCCCCGGGTCCGTCACAGAACTAGTCATAGGCATGACCCGCCCGCAGACCTTCACGAACTCTTTGAGCGATTTCAAGGAATTCCGGCGTGTCCCTGATGTCCAGCGGGCGCTCTTTCGGCAAGGGGCTGTCGATCACATCGGTGATCCGTCCGGGGCGCGGGCTCATCACCACGATCTTGGTGCTCAGATAGACCGCTTCGGGGATCGAATGGGTGACGAAGCCGATGGTCTTGCCGGTGCGCGCCCAAAGCTTCAGCAGCTCCTCGTTGAGGTGATCGCGCACGATCTCGTCCAGCGCCCCGAAGGGTTCATCCATCAGCAGGATATCCGCATCGAAAGCCAGGGACCGCGCGATGCTGGCGCGCTGCTGCATCCCGCCGCTCAATTGCCAGGGGAACTTCTTGCCGAAGCCCGCGAGATCGACGAGGTCCAGCACCTTTTCCACCCTCTTGGCCTGCTCAGAGCGGGAAAACCCCATGATCTCCAGAGGCAGGCGGATGTTCCCGGCGATGGTGCGCCAGGGATATAGCCCTGCTGCCTGGAAGACATAGCCATAGGCGCGCGCCTTGCGGGCCTCCTCGGGGGTCATGCCATTGACGGTCAGGGCCCCACCGGTGGGGGTTTCCAGCGCCGCGATACAACGCAGGAATGTCGTCTTGCCGCAGCCCGAAGGCCCAATGAAACTGACGAAATCGCCCTTGCCGATGGCCAGATTGACATCCTTCAGGGCTTGCACCGGCCCGTCATTCGTCTCGAAGGTCAGATCAAGGCTTTTCGCCTCGATCACAGGTACTTGCACCACGTTTCTAACCTTAAATCCCGGCCGGAATATTCAGCGGATCACGCTGCACGGAGCGCGGCGAATTCAGCTCCTTCCATTTCGTCAGCGCTTTCGCGGCCGAACTGAAGGCAGGGCGTGGCACGAACCGTCCGCGTCCCGGCTGCGGCTGGCTGTTCTGCCCCCAGGCCCAGATCACCTCGCCCCGCGACAGGGTATAGCGTGCCTGGGCGCTCACTTCCTTGCCCTCGAAGACGTTGTAATCGATGATCGAATGGTGATTGCTCGCCGAGATCGTCTTGGAGATCTTCGGATCCCAGACCACGATATCCGCATCCGCGCCCGGCACCAGAGCACCTTTGCGGGGATAGATATTCAGGATCTTCGCCACATTGGTCGAGGTCGCCGCGACGAATTCCTCGGGTGTCAGGCGCCCGGTCTCGACACCATAGGTCCAAAGCATCGCAAGCCGTTCTTCCAACCCGTTGGACCCGTTGGGGATCTTGGTAAAGTCCTGTAATCCCATGCGCTTCTGCTCGGTACTGAAAGCAGCATGATCGGTGGCAACGACCTGCAGGGAGCCCGACTGCAGCCCGGCCCACAGGCCATCCTGATGCTCCTTGCCACGGAACGGCGGCGACATCACGCGCTGCGCTGCGTGGTTCCAGTCGGTGTTCAGGTATTCGCTTTCATCCAGCGTCAGGAACTGGATCAGCGGCTCGCCGTAAACCCGCATCCCCTTCTGGCGCGCGCGCCGGATCGCCTCATGCGCCTGTTCGCAGGACACATGCACGATATAAAGCGGCGTCCCGGCAGCATCCGCGATGGTGATTGCCCGGTTGGCTGCCTCGCCCTCGAATTCAGGCGGGCGCGACCGCGCATGCCATTCCGGCCCGGTCTTGCCCTCGGCCAGGAATTTCTTCTGCATCAGATCGACAAGATCGCCGTTCTCCGCATGGACCATGGGCAGTGCACCCAATTCCTTGCAGCGCGCGAAACTGGCGAACATCTCGTCGTCCTCGACCATCAGCGCGCCCTTGTAGGCCATGAAATGCTTGAACGAATTCACGCCGTTGTCCACGGCATATTTCATCTCGTCAAAGATGCTCTCGTTCCAGCCGGTGATCGCCATGTGGTAACCGATATCGGAACAGATCTGCGGCGCGCTCTTGCGATGCCATTCGTTGATCGCGTTCTTGATGCTGCCATCCGCCCCAGGCAGACAAAAATCCACCAGCATGGTCGTCCCGCCGGTCGCCGCCGCCCAGGTGCCGCTTTCAAACGTCTCCGCAGCCGTCGTCCCCATGAAGGGCATCTCAAGATGCGTATGCGGATCGATCCCGCCGGGAATCACATAGGCCCCTTCCGCATCGACATATTCGTCGCCCTTCAGATCCGGCCCGATCTCCTTGATCACCTCGCCCTCGACGAGGATATCTGCCTTCCACTGACGGTCCGCGGTGACGACAGTGCCGCCCTTGATAACCTTGCTCATCGTTTGTCTCCCTGTTCTGACCCCGGCTGTTTCCCTGTCGGAAATATCCCGGGGGACAATGCGCAAATTTCAATTTGCGCGTTGGGGGGCAGCGCCCCCTGAATTCCCCGCAATCGGCGTTACGCCACGATCCCCGCGGTCTCGACCACCGCGTGCAGCAACACATCCGCCCCGGCCTTGGCCCAATCCTTGGTGATTTCCTCGGCCTCATTGTGGCTCAACCCGTCCACACAGGGGCACATCACCATGGCGGTCGGTGTGACCTTGTTCATCCAGCAGGCATCATGCCCCGCCCCCGAGACGATGTCGCGATGCGAATAGCCCAGACGTTCGGCCGCATCCCGCAGCGCGCCCACGCAGGTCTCGTCGAAGGTCACCGGATCGAAATGCCCCACCGGCTCGATGGCAATCCCAAGCCCAAGCTCTTCGGCAATCTTCGGTGCCTCCGCTTCAAGCCGGGCGCGCATCGCATCCAGCTTTTCCTGCTCGGGGCTGCGGAAATCGATGGTAAAGACCGCCTTGCCGGGGATCACGTTGCGCGAATTAGGATAGACATTGACCTGACCGATGGCCCCGACCGCGTCAGGCTGGGCCTCCATGGCAATCTGATGCACCAACTCGGTGATCCGCGCCATGCCCAAACCCGCGTTGACCCGCATGTTCATCGGGGTGGAGCCGGTATGGGCATCCTTGCCCGTCAGCGTCACCTCCAGCCACCAAAGGCCCTGACCATGCGTCACGATCCCGATGTCCTTGCCCTCGGCCTCCAGGATCGGCCCCTGCTCGATATGCAGCTCGAAGAAGGCATGCATCTTGCGCGCACCCACGGGTTCATCGCCTTCCCAGCCGATCCGCTTCAGCTCGTCACCAAAGGCCTTGCCCTCGGCGTCGACCCGCGCCTTGGCCCAATCTTCGGTATGGATGCCCGCAAAGACTCCGCTGGCCAGCATCGCAGGGGCATAGCGCGTGCCCTCTTCATTGGTCCAGTTGGTCACGACGATCGGGCGTTTCGTCTTCACGCCCAGATCGTTCAGCGTCCGCACCAGTTCAAGCCCGCCAAGCACCCCGAGGATACCGTCGTATTTGCCGCCCGTGGGCTGCGTATCGAGATGCGAACCGACATAGACCGGCAGCGCGTCGGGGTCCGTCCCGGGCCGCGTCGCAAACATGTTGCCCATCGTATCGACGCCCATCGTACATCCGGCCGCCAAGCACCAATCCTGAAACAGCGCCCGCCCTTCGGCATCTTCGTCGGTCAAGGTCTGGCGGTTGTTCCCCCCGGCGATCCCGGGGCCGACCTGCGCCATTTCCATCAGGCTGTCCCACAGCCGATCCCCATCGATCCTGAAATTCTCTCCGGGTGCTGACAGCGGTGCTGACATGTCACTGGCTCCTTGACTTTTTACGCATTCCTTTTGACCTTTTGGTCAAAGCCACGCTAGCAGAGCCCAAAGGCCAGTCAAGAAAATCGCCGCCGCGTCCGCCCCATGACGCTACACGACCGCCCCCCGCTGATTATTCCATCAGCACTCGCCCGTACCTCGCAAGAAGGTGAACCGGGATCAGCTTGCCACGCCCCATACCCCAGCCGCGTGATCTTCGCGCAAGGATGAACAGGATGACAGAATGAACCAGCCCGTTGCGCGAACCCGGATCCAGCGCAAGAACATCAAGCTCATCTCGGATGCCGCGCTCAGCGTCTTCTCGGCCAACGGATTTCGGGGCGCGACGGTCGACCAGATCGCCCGCGAAGCAAACCTCTCAAAACCCAATTTGCTCTATTACTTCCCCACCAAGGAGGCGATCCACAGGCACCTGCTGTCGACCCTGATGGACACCTGGCTCGACCCGCTGCGCGACGTGGATCCTGCCGGCGAACCGCTCGATGAAATCCTGACCTACCTGCAGCGCAAGCTGCAGATGAGCCGCGATCACCCCCGCGAATCCCGCCTCTTCGCCAACGAGATCCTGCAGGGCGCGCCCCATATCCTCGACCTGCTGGCCAGCGACCTCAAGGACCTTGTCGACGACAAGGCCGCCCTCATCACCACCTGGATGAACTCGGGTCGCATCGCGCGCGCCGACCCCTATCACCTGATCTTTTCGATCTGGTCCCTGACCCAGCATTACGCCGACTACGATGTCCAGATCCATGCGATCCTCGGCCCCAAGAAACCCGACCCCTTCCCCGAAGCCGAGACCTATCTGACAGAGATGTTCACCCGGATGCTGACCCCGCCCTAAGGGCCGATCTCTTCAAGGTAGGCGCGCACGCAAGCCTGCACATGGCGAAACCGGTCTCCGCCCAGATGGGTGCCGCCAAACCAGCGCGTCACCACGATCAGGTGCCCCTCCAGCCCTTCGCGTTCCAGCATCCGCAGAATCACCATTCCGGCCCCGGATTCGCCGTCGTCCGCCTTCAGCGGGCCATCGGGCAGCAAAACCGCCCAGGAATTATGCGTCGCCTTGGCAAACTTCTTACGCCGCTTCAGCTGCTTCACCAGCGCCTCCGCTGCCGCGCGACTGCCCGCCGGGCCGCCCGCCACCGCATACTTCGACCCCCGGTCGCTCAGCACCGCTTCGATGATCCGCAAATCCGCCATGGGCTCCCCTGCCACGCGCCGGGCCTCCGCACCACCCCGCCCGGTTTCCCTGTACCAAATATCCCGGGGAGGCTCCGGCACGGAGACGGGGCAGAGCCCCATTCATCCCGCCCCCTCTCCCGCCCAAGAAAAAAGGGGCCGCGGGGGCCCCTTTGTCCTTACATGCCGGGCGAAAAACTGTCTTCTCGCCCTGGGCAAATCTCGCCGGACCCGTGCGGAGGCCCCGTTTCTTACTTCACGATCAGGAACTGATCGAGAGATTCACCCTTGGCCAGGGCATCCTTGATCCAGGCCGGTTGACGACCGCGGCCGCTCCAGGTCTGGGTGCCATCTTCAGGATTGCGGTACTTCGGTGGGTTCACCTTGGACTTGCGACCGGGCTGGCCGGTCAGATCTGCGAGGGAAAAGCCCATTTCCGCCGCCTTCGCCTCGAGCTCGGCCAGGGCAGTTTTGCGCTGACGATCCTCATAGGTCTTGATGGCATTGGAAACCTTGGCCTGCAATTTCTTCAGGTCGCCAAGATCCATGGCGTCCAAATCAAGATCAAGCATAGTCCTACTTCCTTCAGTGACAGGAAATGAAATGGCATTTCCCAAATGACGCCAGATACAATGCCATTCCCCCATTGAACAAGCTAAAAAATCTGAATGCCCCTTCTATATCGGCAAGAAATCACCTGTCATCGCATAGGCGGAAAGCTTGAGGCCCGCCTTCTGCATCTGCGCGCCATGCAAATAAGGCCCCGACACCGCAATTCAAATCGCGATGCCAGGTTCTGACCACTGGCGCAGAATGATTTAAATGACGTTAGTTAACCAAACGTCAATATCAGAGCAGCACATCGGCCTTGTCTTTGATGCCGAGACGCTCCACCACATTTTCGATGATCCGCATTCCCGCATCCTGCCCGAGCGACATGATGGATTCCGGATGGAACTGGACGGCTGCAATGGGCAGATCGCGATGTTCAATCCCCATGACAATTCCATCAGAAGTTGTTGCCGTTACCCGAACCTCGCCCGGCATACTTTCCGCTGCAGCGTATAGCGAATGATAGCGGCCGACCGTTACCTGTTCATCCAGGCCCGCAAAGACAAGGCCGGGGTCCTTGATTGCAATCCGCGACGGCTTGCCATGCATCGGATCATCAAGCTGGCGCAATTCAGCACCAAAGTATTCGGAAATGGCCTGCAATCCCAGGCAGACGCCGAATAGCGCCACATTGCGATCCAATGCGCGCTTTATCGTTTCGGCGCATTGGAAATCCGACGGCTTCCCCGGGCCCGGCGACAATACGATCAGGTTCGGCTTGTATTCCTCGAGGACCTTTTCGGCCAAGGGACTGCGGGTCGTCATCACCTCTGCCCCGGTCTGGCGGAAGTAATTGGCCAGCGTATGAACAAAGCTGTCTTCGTGATCGACCAGCAAAATCCGCCGGCCCTTGCCCCTGGGCAGCCGTGTGCCATCCCCTGCCCCGTCATTGACCCGCACGTCGCCGCGAATGGCCGCGCGCATGGCGCTGGCCTTCAGCTCGGTCTCGGCCTCTTCGGCATCGGGATCGCTGTCGTTCAGCAGGGTCGCCCCGGCGCGCACTTCGGCAACGCCGTCCTTGATCCGGATGGTGCGCAGGGTCAGGCCGGTGTTCATGTCGCCATTGAACTGTACGGCACCCACGGCCCCGCCATACCAGAACCGCGTGCTCTTTTCGTGCTTCTCGATAAAGCGCATCGCCCAGAGCTTGGGCGCGCCGGTGACCGTTACCGCCCAGGTGTGGCTGAGGAAGGCATCAAAGGCATCCATCCCGGCGCGCAACCGGCCTTCGATATGATCGACCGTGTGAATCAGACGCGAATACATCTCGATCTGGCGGCGTCCGATGATCCGCACCGAGCCGGGTTCGCAAACGCGGCTCTTGTCGTTGCGGTCCACGTCGGAACACATGGTCAGCTCGCTTTCATCCTTCTTGGACTGCAGCAGCTTCATGATCTGTTCGCTGTCCTCGATGGCATCCTTGCCACGGGCGATGGTGCCCGAGATAGGACATGTCTCGACCCGGCGTCCGGTGACGCGAACGAACATCTCGGGGCTGGCCCCGACCAGGTATTCCTGATCCCCGAGATTCATGATGAACCCGAAGGGGGCCGGATTGATCTTCTTCAGGCGCTCGTAAATGGCCGAAGGGCTGTCCTTGCAGGCTTCGTAAAAAACCTGTCCCGGCACGACCTCGAACAGGTCGCCGCGACGGAAGCTTTCCTTGGCCGAAACGACCAGCTTGGCGTACTCCCCCGGCGCATGATCGCCGCGCGGCAGATCTTCGGGACCTTTGACAAAGGGATCGGCAGCACTGCCGCCGGGGATGTCGACCGTGTTCAGGCCGTCCTTTTCAAAATCATACTGATACCGCATGGCCGAGGTCGAATAGTGATCCCCGACCAGGATGTGATCGGCGAAGAACAGCACCAGGTCGCGCTGATCGTCGGGGCGCGGCAGGTGGAAATCGATCGGCTCGAACTGGAAGGTCAGATCATAGCCGAAAGCGCCATAAAGCCCCAGGTGCCCGTCCTCTTCGGAAAAGAACAGCGCCACGATGGCCCGCAGCACCGAAAAGACCGACGGCGCGCGCGAGCGTTCCTCTTCGTTGAAGACCCGCTCGGGTTCGCGGATCTTGAGGATGATCTCGGTCTCGGCAACCCGCGCCTCGGCGACCGCGTCCAGGCCCTGCACGCAGGGCGCAACGATCTTCAGCAGCACCTCGCCGCGTGCGTTCAGGGCGGCAATCCGCATGTCGCGACCCCGGCTTTCGATCACCAGTGGCGGTGCGTCGAAACCGAAATCCCAACGGGTATACCGCCCCGGATATTCGTAGTTCGACGACAGCAACACGCCGCGATGGGAATCCAGCCGTTTGGCCAGGGCATCGGTGTCGGTCATGTAGGTCGCGGGCAGTTCGCGGCGGGTGACAGTGACACCCCCCTTGGTCTGGAAAGTGAGGTCGGTCATCTTGATATGTCTCTATGCGGGGGCAACACCGGGGTCGCGGCCAGCCTGTGCTGGCACCTGCGCGGCAGGTTGCCGGATCTTGGGGGAGTCGTGACAACGGGGCGATGGCTTCACCATCGCCAGATCAAATGCTTCCTCGCCATCGCATCCCGGTCATACCGTTCCTGTCATCGGTTCGATCTTCGCACCCCGTGATGGACCATGGCGGTCGGCACCCTCGGGCAGTGTGATGTACCAAGCAACGCCGCCCTTGTAAATCCGCCCGTGTCGCGAGGCGGCGTCGACGCAAACTTGCGATGCGCCGCGCAAGCTGCGACACCATGGCGGACGTTTCATTGCAAGGATTTCCCGATGTCCCAGACCGTTTTGCCGCCCCTGCCCGAAGGCCCCCTGTCGATCACGATTCTCGGGGCCGGCGCGATAGGCGGCGCGGTCGCGGCCTCTCTCGCCGAGGCGCTTCTGGAGAAGGGTCCGGCAAGCGGGCTCGCCAGCGTCTCGGTCGTGGCGCGGGGCGCGCATCTGGCGGCGATCCAGTCGGGCGGGCTGCGCCAGATCACGCCCGCACGCCCCGAGGCACGCGCCCTGACCGTTCGGGCCGTCGAGGACCCCGCCGACCTGCCGCCTCAGGATCTGGTGATCACGGCGCTGAAGGGGCATCAGCTTCCCGCCATGGCGGGCAAGATCCGCGGCCTGCTGAAACCCCATACCCGCGTCGGCAGCATCGTGAACGGTGTGCCCTGGTGGTATCCGATCTCCGATGGCGCCGGCGGCACCAGAGGCGCTGAAGAGGTCGACCCCGGCGGCGTGCTCTGGCGCGAGGTCGGGGCGGAACGTGCCATCGGCGTCATCGCCTTTCTCAGCGCCTTCGTGGCCGAACCCGGCCTGATCACTGTGAACAACGACGGCTATTACGATATCGGCCGCCTGCCCGGTCAGGATCGCGCCGACGTGGCGCGGCTGGCCACGATCTGGGAAAACGCCGGGCTGAAAGTTCAGGAAACCCAGCCCTACCAGAACGCGATCTGGACCAAGCTGATGGGCAATGCCGGGATGAATTCCACCTGCGCGCTGGCTCAGGCGACGATCACCGAGGCGCTTGCCGACCCGGCCCTGTTCCGCCTTGCCCTTGGCATCATGACCGAGGTCCACCAGACCGGCCTCGCCGAGGGCGCGGTCTTTCCCTATGGGCCCGAACAGCGCGCCAAGGTCGCCCGCGACACGCTGAACATCCGGCCCTCCACCCTGCAGGATCTCGAAGCAGGCCGCCCGATGGAGATCGACCCGATCTTCGCCGCCGCGATCGCCGTGGCGCGCAGCCATGGCATCGACTGTCCGAACCTGGAGCTTGTCACGGCGCTTCTGCGCTCCATCGACCGGAACCGCTTTGGCAACGCCTGAGCGGGGGCGACGGCGGGGAAACGGCGGGGGTCGCCCCCCGCCGGGACTGATGGGTTAGCGCAGACCGTCGAACTTCGAGATCTGGTCGACTTCCAGCCCGCCCATGCGGGAATGGATGCGGGGGCCACGGCTCATCGCCAGGGCGAAAAGCAGTTCGTCGGCGCGCGGACCTTCGGGCAGGCCGACCTCCATCGCGTCGAAATGGCTGCGCACATAGGCCGCGTTGATATGGCCAAGCGGCACGTCGATCCGGGTGCCCGGTCCGCCCTGCTTCATCGACGAGGGCACGATGGCCAGCGCCTCGCCCAGGCGTTCGCGCATGGCATAGCCGCCGGGCACATGCCACAGCGCGGTATGTTCCAATTCCCCGTCCGTGCCGCACATGGCCGCCTTGCCGTAGCCGTCGATGCCATCGGTCCCGCCCATGGCCGCGATCAGCTTGTCCGTCATGGCAAGGCCAAGCGGTTTCAGGTCATCCATCGCGCCGCTCAGGTCCTGCTGGTAAAGGCCCGCGAAGGGGTTCTTGACCAGTGCGACAATCGCGCCGCGCTGGCGGGGTGCCGCATCCGGGCCGCCGTCATGCAGGGTTTCCTCGAGAAAGATCATCGTCTTGCGCAGGGTGAAGTCAGCCATGCTCGTTTTCCATTTCTGCAATTTGCAACATCGGGGTGGTCTGGGTCGGGCTGTTGAGGATCGCGGACCCAAGGTCAAGGGGACCGATGGTCCGGCTTTGCCCGCCCAGGGTCAGGCAAGCGGCACCGATCAGGCCCCGGTCCCGCAGGATTTCACCGTAGCGCAGCCCCCGCTCCAGCGCCAAGGCGATCTCTGCCGGGGTCAGCGCGCCTAGACCCACCGTCACCAGCCGCGCGCCAAGGTCACTGTCCGGGGCAAGGTCCTGCGCAGGCTGGCGCTGCACCGCAGGATGGCCGGGCAGATCGACCTGGTTGGCGATCATGGTGGCGGCGGCATCGGCCTCGGCGGCCCCGCGTGCCAGCACCGTCACCGCATCGGCAATGCCAAGCGACAGGCTGCGCCCGCCCCGCCCCGAAGTGGCGCAACCCCGCCAGGGGCTGTCGGCAGGCACCGCAACCACGCCGCCCGCCATGGCCAGCCGCATTTCAGCCGTCGGGCTGTGCCAGGCGATGTCGCCGCCATTGTTCACCCAAAGCTTCGCCTCAGGGGCGATCGCCGCCATAACGCTCAGAATTTCTTCGGCGACGGCTCCGGCGACGGCGGCCATTGGGGTGATGAAATCGGGCGCAAAGGGCGCAACGGCCGCTGCCATGCCTTGCGCGACAGGCCCTTTAGGCACTCCATCCGGACGGCGCAGGGTAGGCAATTCGGCAACCAGTTCTTCAAGCAACCCGTCGAAACGGGTCATGGCAGCGCGGTAGCAAGCCGGGCGGTGCGGCCCCTCGGCCCGGATCACCAGGTCGATCGGACCAGCCTGCAGATGCAGGCGCTGGCCATCGGGAAGCAGCGCCGCCTGCATCAGTCGTTCGCCGATCCGCTGTCGGGACCCGTCTCATCATCCTGCCGATCCTTCGGCCCAAGCGCGCGGAATTCGCTGCCGTATTCGCCGCCCTCTACCAGCACCTGCTCCAAAGGCCGGATCGCCGCGCCATAGCCCCCGAGGGCAAGGTAATCGGCGCGTGGCATGGTGAATTCCAGCGGCGCGACAATGGCCGGGGTCGGCACATGGCCAAAGCTGTCGGCGGGCATGTCCAGCACATCGACCATGACCGTGATCCCCCCGCCGGGCCACAGAAAGGCCTCGGCGCCGCCAAGGGTCACCTTCGCGATCCCGCTTTGCACCGCGCGGGTCAGGCGCACCGGGTTGGTCGTCGCCCCGGCACGCAGCGACCCCCCCGCCCCGGCGCAGAACATCACCGTGCAAAGCGCCGGTTCACAGTTCTCGGCAATCAGGTCGACCGTCGGGGCCAGATCCGCCGGCATCGGGCGGCGCTGCGGCACGAGGTCATCACCCAGGACGAAATATTCCGCATGTTCCCCGGTGGTCGAAACCATCAGCAGGGTCAGCCCCGGACGCGCGCCTTTCCTGGGCAGCCAATCGCCGAGAATGCTCAGTGGATCGACGATGTCGGTGCCGCCCCAGCCAAGGCCCGGCTCCGCGACCTGGAAATAGCGCCCCGGTGTGGACCTCCGCCCCTTGATGCGGATGCCGGTATCGGGCCAGCCGATGACCTTGCCGGCCTGATGTTCGGAAACGACGCCGGTGATATGGTCATCGACCACCACGACTTCATCCACGAGGCCCTGCCACTGGGCTGCGAACATGCCGATGGTGGCAGAGCCACAGCCGACCCGCATCCGCTGTTCGCGCGCGCCATCGACGATGGGCGCCTGGCCCGCCTGAACGATCACCGTCGATCCGCCGTCGATCTGCAATTCGACCGCCGCGCCATTGCAAAGCCGCATCAGCGCGTCACAGGTTGCGCGCCCCTCGGGCTTGCTGCCCCCCGTAAGGTGATCGACCCCGCCAAGCGACAGCATCTGCGATCCGTATTCAGCCGTCATCACCATGCCGATGGGTTCGCCCCCGGCCCGCACCACGGCGCGTTCGTCCCCGATATGGCGGTCGGTGTCGATCTTCACCTTGGCGCCGCAATAGGAATAGATCGCCTCTGTCACCACGGTCACCGTATCGACGCCCTCGATCTCGCGGCTGACGATGAAGGGAGCGGGTTTGAAATCGGGATAGGTCGTCCCCGCCCCGACGCCCGAGACGAACAGGTCGCCGCCCGACAGGCTGCCATCCCAGTCACTGCTCAGAAACGGGCGGATTTCGCCGCCATCGGCGATGCGGCGGTCCAGCAATGTGACCGGGTCACAGCGCACGATCCGGCCGTTTTCATTGGCATAGCGGTCACAGGCACCTGTGCGCCCTTCGGCCACGAAGCACATTACCGGGCAGGCGTCACATCTGACCTTGTCGACCGCTGCCATATGCTTCTCTCCTGCCGTGCCGCGAACCACTTCGGATCCGCAATTATCGTTGGTATGCAAATGGATTTTGAGCAAGGTGACCCGCCCGTGTCAATCTCTTTCACCCTTGCCATCCGCCCCGCGGATCGGGATACCTCGATCATGCATTATGAGTTCAAGGATAAGGCAGCCAATGCCTACCGTCTGGAAGCGCAGGTCGGGTTTCTCCTGCGGCGCACCACGCAACGCCACCTGTCCATCTTTTCGCAACTGGTGCCGGATCTGACCTCGACCCAGTTCGCGGCGCTGGCGAAACTATGCGAGATGGGGCCGACATCCCAGAACGCCCTGGGCCGGTCGGTCGCCATGGACGCCGCGACGATCAAGGGGGTCGCCGACCGCCTGCGCGCCCGCGGGCTGGTCGAGGCCAAGAACGATCCCGAAGATCGCCGCCGCCACTACCTGTCCCCCACCGCAGAAGGCCGCGCGGTCTATGAACGCACGACCCGCGCCGCCATTGCGGTGACCTCGGAAACCCTGGCGCCGCTCAGCGAGGCCGAGCAGCAGCAATTGGTCAACCTGCTGCTGAAACTGTGCTGAGCCGCTGATCACACGCCCAGATGGGCGCGCAGGCGGGTTTCACCGCCCGCGAGGTCCGCGCGGGCAAAGGTTTCGGCATTGCGTCCGTTTTCGATGACCTCGACCCGGTCCGCGAGGCTGAGCACCGCGTCGATGCGCTGTTCGACCAGCAGCACCGCCAGCCCCTTGTCGCGCATCGCCAGCATGACCTGGCGGATCTGTTCGATCATCGAGGGCTGAAGCCCCTCTGTCGGCTCATCCAGCAACAGCAGCCGGGGCCGCAGGCACAGGGCCCGCGCGGTGGCCAGCATCTGCTGTTCGCCCCCAGACAGGGTCCCTGCCCGCTGACCCATGCGTTCGCGCAGACGCGGAAAGATCTCGAGCACCTCGGCACGGCTGGCCGCGCGCGTGGCCGTATCGGATGGTCCGGCACCAAGGCCGATTTCGATGTTCTGGGCCACGGTCAGTTCCGAAAACAGCCGCCGACCCTGAGGCACATAGCCGACGCCCTGACGCGGCACCCGGTGCGGCGGCAGGGTCGCAAGGTCGGTCCCGTCCAGCGTGACCGTCCCGCTGCGTGCGGCCACCAGCCCCATGATCGTCTTCATCAGGGTGGTCTTGCCCGCGCCGTTGCGCCCCATCAGCACCGTGATCTCGCCCGCTTCGGCCTGAAGACGAACGTCGCGCAGCACCATGGCCTGACCATATCCGGCTGTCAGTGCCTCAATTTTCAGCATCGGCCACCCCCGTTCCAAGATAGGCGGCCTGCACCGCCGGGTTGTCGTGGATCTGCTGCGGGCTGCCCTCGGCCAGGATCTGACCGAAGTTCAGCACCGTGATCCGGTCGGCCAGTTCCATGACGACAGACATGTTGTGTTCGATCAACAGGATGGTGGTTTCGGCCGCCAATTCCCGGATCAGGGTCTTGAAACCGGCGATCTCGTTCTCGGCCAAACCCTGGGTGGGCTCATCAAGGATCAGCAGGCGGGGGTCCTGTGCCAGGCCCATGGCGATTTCCAGCAGGCGCTGATGGCCATAGGACAGATCGCCCGCGATGGTGTCGGCGCGCGCGGCCAGGCCGACGCGGGCCAGCGCATGGGCGACCTCCGCGGCGACGGCCGCGCGGTCCCGGCCAAGGCGACGGCGCGCCGCAAGGGCGACGTTTTCGAAGGCCGAGAGCCGGGCAAAGACGCTGGTGATCTGGAAGGTATAGGCCATGCCTGCCCGCACCCGGTCCTGCGCTGCCATGCCCGTCACGTCGCGCCCGTCAAAGCGGATGCTGCCCTCGGTCGGCACCAGCCGCCCGATCAGCATCGACACGAAGGTGGTCTTGCCCGCGCCATTCGGCCCGATCAGCGCCCGGATCTGGTTGCGGGGCAACGCAAATGTGATGTCGTGATTGGCCCGCAACCCGTCAAAGCTTTTGCCCAACCCGGTGGTTTCGAGGATCAGATCGCTCATGGCAGGTCCTTCCACAGGCGCCGCAGTCCACCGGCAATGCCGCGCGGCGCAAACAGCGTCAGCAGGATCAGCACCAGCCCCGCGATCAGCATGTAGGCATCGGTGATCCCGGTCGCATAGTCCACGAGGTAGTACATGAACAGCGTGCCGATGAAGGGCCCGATCACCGTCCCCGCCCCGCCCAGCAGGACCCAGAGCAGCGGCAGGATGGAATATTGCACCCCGGCAAAGCTGGCCCCGACGTAGCCGAACAACAGCGCATAGGCCGCCCCCGCCCCGGCCGAGATCCCGCCCGAGATCACCAGCGCGCCCAGCTTGCGCCGGTTGGTGTCATAGCCCAGCAGGCGCGTGCGTTCCTCGTTCTCGCGGATCGCGACGAAGACCCGGCCGAAGGGCGCGCGCACGACCCAGAGCGTGGCGATCAGCACGGCCGAGAACAGCCCCCAGGCGATCAGGTAGCGCAGGCCCGCATCGCTCAGCGCATGGCCGGCAATCTGGCGGGCGTGGTCGGGCACGACAAAACCGTCGTCGCCATGGGTGATGTCCCCGAAGTAGAGGATGCCGAGGTAGAAGGCCTGCGCAAACATCAGCGTCACGATCATCAACGACACGCCCGCCGTGCGCAGGGCCAGCAGCCCCGTCACCAGCGCCAGCGCCAGCCCGCAGATCAGGCCGAATCCCCAGGCCGGGATCGCCCCGACATCGGTATAAAGCGCCACCAGCCCCGTGCCGTACATGCCGGCGGCGAAATACATCGCATGGCCAAGGCTCAGCAGGCCCGTGTAGCCGAAGGCGATATTGTAGCCCATGGCGAAGACCGCCAGGACCATGATCCGGGCAAAGACCCCGTGGTGATAGGTGGGCAGAATCCAGTTCAGCGCCAACAGGGCGATGACCAGCCCCAGATGCAGGCTCCAGTCCTTGCGGCTCATCGTTGCTTGGCTCCGAACAGGCCCTGCGGGCGAAAGACCAGCACCAGCGCCACCAGAAGTGTCGCGATGATCTTGGCCAGTGTGGGCGAGAAGAAGACCGAGATGATGCCATCGCTCATCCCGATCAGCACCGCGGCGACGACCGTTCCGGCCAGGCTGCCAAGCCCGCCGATGATCACCACGATGAAGCTGAGCAACAGCGCGTCGCCCCCCATCAGGTAATGCGCCTGCTGGATCGGCACGATCAGCACCCCGGCCAGCGCGGCCAGCGCAGCGCCTGCGCCGAAGACCACGGCATAGACCCGTTCGACCGGGATACCAAAGGCGGTGGCCATCTCTCCGTCCAGCTGGGTGGCGCGCATGATCAGCCCGGCGCGGCTATGGGTCATGAACAACCGCAGGGCGACGATCAGGACCACGGCCGCCACGATCACGAACAGCTTGTAAGAGGTCGTCGACAGCCCCCAGGGGTAATAAAGACCCAGACCCGTCTCGGTCCATTCGATCCAGGGCAGTGCGATACGGTCGTTGAAGGGCGCGACCACCGGGCGGGCATCCGCGCCATAGGTCATAAGCACCGCCTGCTGGATCACGTAAAGCAGACCGATGGTCGCCACGATCGTCCGCTCGGGGTCGTAATCGAGGCGCTTCAGGATCAGCACATCCGCCCCGGCGGCCAGCACCCCCACCAGCAGCGGCGCCAGGATCAGCGCGGCGATGAAATTCACCCCCGCGCCGGTCCCGAGCGCGCTGCTCATCATCGAGGTGACGGCCCAGGCGACCACCGCGCCCAGCATGTAGAATTCGCCATGGGCGACGTTCACGACCCGCATCACCCCGAAGACAAGGCTGAGGCCGCTTGCCATCAGGGCCAGCACAGCCGCCAGCACCGCGCCTTCGAGACAGGCGAGCAAAAGGTAGGGTCCGAATTCCATGTAAGTCTTATTCCGTTGGGGAAATCCCGATTTGCCAGGACAGGCCGAAACGGTCCGTCAGCCAGCCATACCAGGGGCTGAACGGGTATTCGCCCAGCTCCATCAGTGCCGATCCACCGTCGATCAGCGCCCCGTACAGGTGATCCACCTCTGCCCGGGTGTCGCAATCCACCTTCAGCGAGAAGGTCGGCGTGAAGCCGAAGGCATGCGGCACCGGGCTTTCCAGGAACGACAGATCCTGCCCGCCGATCGAGACCTTCAGCAACATGGCCTCGCCGTCGGGTCCGGCCTGTTCGATCCGGAAACTGCCGTCCGGGAACAGCCCGGCGTAGGTCTCGGCGGCTTCTGCCGCCGTTCCCTGGAACATCAGAAAGGGCTGTACCCGCATGATCACATTCGTCCTTTGTCCGGGGCGCGTGACCACGCGGGTCAGGGCCTGTTCAGAAGCTCATCGTGGTGTAATCCACCTCGTCGGGATAAAGCGTATCCTCGATCGACGCCGTATGCACCAGCGACAGCTTTCCGTTTTCGACCTTGGAGATGTACTGCGGGCCGAAGGCCTGGTGGGTCTTGCCGTTGAACAGCTTGTCGCCCTGGGGATGATCCGGCCCGGCGGGCATCTCGGTCATGGCTTCGACCGCTTCGATCAGCGACTGACGGTCGTCGGTGGATTGATAGCCCGACGCCTCCATCCCCGCCTTGATCACATGCAGGGTTTCCCAGCAGGCGAACATATGCGCGGCCGTGGACACATCGCTGGGATCGCTGGTGCTGGCACCGTTTTCATCCAGCCCGACCGCATCGCGGTAGGCGGTGACATAGGCGGGCGCCTCGGGTTGCAGGTAGCGCGGCATGCCTTCCCACAGATAGGTCCCGTCGAGGAATTCCAGACCCGGAGAGTTCAGATCCACCGCTTCGAGCGAGTCGATGAAGCCAAAGATCTCGGGGCGCGACGGGCCGAAGAACTCGCCCAGTTCCTTGACGAAGGTCAGAACGGCGGGGCCGACCATGACGTGATAGATCACTTCGGTCTCGCGCGGGATCTGCGGGAAGTACTTGGTAAAGGAGGTCTCGGTCGGCGGAATGGCGATCTTGGCGACGACGTCACCACCCAGAGCCTCGATGGCCGGAATGAGGTTGTCGCGGTGATCATAGCCAAAGCCGTAATCGGGGAAGATCATGGTGACCTTCTTGCCCAGCATGTCGGTGATGAACGGGGCCATGGCGACGACCTGGCTTTTCACATCCGTGATGCCGGGCTGCATGGTCCAGCGGTTCAACATGCCGCTGGCAACGTGGTGCCCCTCGGAGGCGACGAAATAGGGCAGCTTCAGTTCCGCGGCGCGCGGGGCGGCGCCGATGACCACATGACTGAACAGCGTGCCGAAGGCGACGTCGCAATTCGACTGGCTGGCGAATTTTTCCAGCAGTTCGGCAGCACGGCGGGGATCGGTGCCATCGTCTTCGGTCACCAGTTCGACCATGCGGCCGTTGATCCCGCCCTCGGCATTGATCTTTTCGACCGCCGCGACCGATGTCCGGTCGTACCAGCGCCCGTAGGCGGCGCCGATTCCAGTGGCGTGCTTGCCGAAACCGATGCGGATCGGTTCGGCGCTCTGGGCAGAGGCATAGCGCGACCAAAGCGGCATGGTCGCCGCCGCGCCGGCCCCGGCGGCCAGCGTCTTCAGCGCCTGACGGCGCGTCGGCCCGGCGGCAAGATCCTTGTTTTCAACGCTTTTGCCCCGACCGGAGAGATCCCCTGCGCCGGTTGCCGTACTGGTCTTCTTGTTCATGTCGCTCATGATCGGACAATCCCTGTTGAGAATGGTTATGGCGGTCTTATTACGCTGACCCTGCGTTTCAGTCTGTAGGTGCGCCAACAGACCTGTCCAGATTCTCCTGAGCCGGAAACTCGTTTGCACACATTCTTTTTTCGCCTCTGCCCAAGGATCAGGCGCCGCGTGGCGAGGCCAGCAACCAGAGGCCGAAAAGCGTATAGAGTATCATGAACAGGGCCAGTGGCGTCTGGCAAAGCACGGCCTTCGCGTGATCTCCGGTCAGGCGCAAGGCGATGGTATGGCTCATCAGGATGGCAAGGATATGGCCCAGCACCACGGCGCCCGCCTGCGCCAGGAACAGCAGCCGGACCTTTGCGGGCACGAAAAGAAAGCCGGTGGTGACCTCGATTTCCGGCCCACCAAGGTGATGGCTGATCATATCGGCGAAATACTGGCCTTCGACCAGGGCGACGGGCAGGTAATGGGCCAGGTGGTAGGCAAAGGCGATCGGCAGGATCGCCGGGGCCAGTGCGCGGAAATAGAGACCAAAGCGTTGATCCCCGATCAACCCCAGCCCCGCCTGGATGGTCATCCCATAGGCCGCGACCAGCAGCGCGATTGCCAGGGCCAGCCCGACGGCGTTCTCGGCAATCACCTGACTGCGCCCTTCGAAGGCCAGCGGATTGACCCCGATCCAGGACAGCCAGCGGAAGGTCTCGTTCAACCCGTCGAAGCTGCCCGTGCCCAGCAGGACCAGCATCAGAAGCGCCAGCGACCAGCCCGGTCGCGGGCCGGAGGCCAGGCCCCAACCCGGCATGCCGATGCGTAGGCGCCCGCCGATGCGGCGCAGCGGGGCGAGGCGTGCATACTGGCGCAGGACAACCGAAATCCCTTCACCGCGCGCCAGCCAGACCGGCCCGAAGATCAGGCACCCAAGCAGGGTCAGCACCCAGTATCCCGCCACGATACGCGCCAGCCGGTCGGGATCGGTCGGGGCGATGTCGATCATCAGCAGCGCCGAAAACGCCAGCCAGACCAGCAACGCCGGCCAATGCCCCAGCGCGCGCGGCCAGCGCAGCAGGGGTCGCAGCCCGACCAGCCGCAACAAGGCCAGTGGCGCGCGAAACGGGCTGAGCCAGCGCCAGAGGTCCCCCAGAACACCCTGCCCGGCGAACAGGAACACCCAGCAGCCCGTCCAGATCAGCAATGGCAGCGGGTTGTGGGTCGGGTCCTGAGACCCCCGCCCCCCTTCGATCAGCGCCCAGACCAGCAGCAGCGCCGACAGGCCCGAGGTCAGCACCGACCAGCGCGCCCGCCCCGAGGCCCGCATCACGGCCCGCATGCCGGCGATGGGCCGGAACATGGCCCGCGCCCAGGGATCGGGCAGCAGCAGGATCAGCAACACCGTGGCCACGACGCTGGCCACCCCGCCGGCAATGTAAAGGTCGGTCGGCAACAACAGCACAACCCCTCCTTCCGAGGCATGGGCCAGCGCCGCCCCCGGCCCCCGCCGTCCCCGCCGCAAGCGTCGCCACCGCGCCCATCCGGAAGTTCTGCCCTTTACCCATGTCCGCCCCGTCCCTGCCTGTCATCCTGCGCCGGCGGCAATCCTGACCACGGCCTGTTCCGGAGGCAACCGGCGAATGATCCCACCCATCCGGCACGGGGTGGATTGACAGCAGGCTGCCCATCGGAAAATCATTTGCACACATATATTACCAACCGGGGACGGACATGAACGAAAAGACAGGCGGAGCGGTCATCGGCGTCGATGTGGGCGGCACCTTCACCGACCTCATCCTGATGGACCCGGCCACCGGCGCGGTCCGCCTGGCCAAGGTGCCCTCGACGCTGGACGACCAGTCGCGCGGGGTGATGAACGCGCTCGAAGAGGCGGGCGCCGACCTGCCCGCCACGGCGCTGATCGTCCATGGCACCACGACCACCACCAACGCGGTGCTGGAACGCAAGCTGGCACGCACTGGGTTGATCACGACCCAAGGGTTTCGCGATGTGCTTGAGCTCGGCCGCCGCACACGCCCGCAAGCCTATGGGATGAAGGGGGATTTCAAGCCCCTCATCCCCCGCGATCTAAGGCTTGAAATCCCCGAGCGCATGGATGCCGAGGGCCGCGTGGTCACGCCGCTGGACGAAACCGCGCTGCACAAGGCGGCAAAGGCGCTGATCGACAAGGGCTGCACCTCGCTGGTCGTCCACTTCCTTCATGCCTATCGCAATCCCGCCCATGAATTGCGCGCTGCCGAGATCCTGCGTGACCTCTGGCCCAACAACTATATTACCCTCGGCCATGCCCTGCTGTCGGAAAGCCGGGAATATGAGCGCGGCGTGACTGCGGCGGTCAATGCCTCGGTGCAGCCGATCCTGGATCTCTATGCCCAGAACCTGGCCCGCAGCCTCGCCACCGGTGGCTACAAGGGCGAACTGCTGGTGATGAACGGCAATGGCGGCATGGTCTCGGCCCGTCGCGTCGCCCGCGAAGCCGCGCGCACCGTGATGTCGGGCCCCGCCTCGGGCGTCATGGCCGCCGCCTTCACCGGCCGCGCTGCCGGGATGCCGGACCTTCTGACCTACGACATGGGCGGCACCTCGACCGACGTGGCACTGATCCGGGATGCGCAACCCGCCGTCTCGAACGAAATCGAGGTCGAATATGCCATGCCGATCCATGTGCCCATGGTCGATGTGCGTACCGTCGGCGCCGGGGGCGGTTCGATCGCGCGGGTCAATGCCGCCGGTTTGCTGGAGGTCGGCCCCGAAAGCGCCGGCGCCAGCCCCGGCCCGATCTGCTACGGGCGCGGCGGTACGGAGCCGACGATTTCGGATGCCAACCTGCTGCTGGGGCGGCTGGACCCGTCGCGGCTGAAATCCGTCGAAGGCGGGGTCACTTTGCAAACTGTACGCGACATCTTTGCAAAACGCCTGGGCGCACCGCTTGGCCTGTCCCCCGAGGAAGCCGCCGAAGCAGTCATTCACTTGGCCAATATCAAGATGGCCGGGGCCATCCGCATGGTGTCACTGTCGCTTGGCGCCGATCCGCGTGATTTCGCCCTCTTCGCCTTTGGTGGCGCCGGTCCCCTGCATGCCGCCGCCCTGGCGCGCGAACTGGGCGTGCCGAAGGTGCTGGTTCCCGCGCGCCCCGGCATCACCAATGCGCTCGGCTGTCTGGTGGCCGACCTGCGTCATGATTTCACCCGCACCCTGGCGACCCCGCTGGATGCGCTCGACATGGATCACCTGGCCGCGACCCTGACCGCGCAGGCTGAAGAAGGCCGCCGCCTGATCGAAGGCGAACAGGTCTCGGTCACCGGGATCACTGTTCTGCACAGCCTCGACATGCAGTTCATCGGCCAGACCCACCTGCTGCGCGTCACCCTGAAGGGGCCGAAAATCACCCGCGAGGCCCTGCAAGAGGCCTTTGAGCAGGTCTATTGGCAACGCTTCCGCACCCGGCTCGACACGATCCGCGCCGCGGTTGTCAATGCAAATACCTCGGTCATCGGCAGCCGCCGCGCCCTTGACCCCGCGACGCTCATCCCGGCCGCAGAGCGCAAACCGACCCTGGCCGAGGCACAGCGCGGCACCCGGCCTGTACGCTTTGACGGCGTCCTGCACGACACGCCCCTCCTGCGCCGCGATCATCTGCCACTGGACATTGCCTTCGACGGCCCGGCGATACTGGAACAGATGGACACCACGACCCTTGTCCCGCCCGGCGACAGCGTCACCCAGGATGCGATCGGCAATATCGTGATCCACGTAGGGGGCGCGGCATGATCCCTGCCACCCCATCCACCGAATTCCCGACGCCGGAGACCTCGCAATGACCCTTGATCCCCTGACCCTTTCGGTCATACAGGCCGGCCTGCAACAGGTCTGCGACGAGATGGACCTGACCTTCTCCCGCGCCGCCTTCTCGCCCGTCATCGCCGAGGCGAACGACAGGTCCGACGGCATTTACGCGGCCGAAGACGGCGCCCTGATCGCCCAGGGCACCCAAGGCCTGCCGGTCTTCGTCGGCACGATGCAATATTCCACCCGCGTGCTGACCGAACGGATCCGCGACGGCATCACAGCCGCTCCGCAGCCGGGCGATATCTACATCGTCAACGACCCATACCTCGGCGGGACGCACCTGATGGATGTGCGGTTTGTCACGCCCTTCTACCGGAACGGCAAGATTTTCTGCTGGCTCTCCAATACCGGCCACTGGCCGGATACCGGCGGCACGGTTCCCGGCGGTTTTTCCGCCTCGGCCACTTCGGTCGAACAGGAAGGCCTGCGCCTGCCCCCTGTCAAGCTGTTCAAACAGGGCGAGATGGATACAGAGATCTACCAGATCATCTGTTCCAACATCCGCGTCGCGGACCAGCGCATCGGCGACGTCAAGGCGCAGGCGGCAGCCCTGTTGGTCGGCGCCGACCGCCTGACCGCCCTGCTGGACCGTTACGGCGATGCCACCGTATCGGGCGCCATTGCAGAACTGCGCCAGCGCGCCGCAACGCAGATGCGCGCCTGCCTGTCCCTGCTCCCCGAGGGACGCTATCAGGCTTCGGCCTTCCTCGACAGCGACGGGGTGGTGAACGAACCCCTGGAAATCCGCCTTGCGGTGACCCGCCGGGGCGATCAGGCCATCTTCGACTTCACCGGATCCTCCGCGCCCTGCATGGGCCCGATGAACTCGGTCCTGGCGACGACGCTTTCCTCGGTCTACCTCGCCATGCGCCATATCTTCCCCGAGGTGCCGATTTCCGCCGGCGCCTTCGATCCGCTGGCCATCACCGGCTACCAGGGCACCTTTCTGGACGCGCAATATCCCCGCCCGGTCTCGGGCTGCGCCGCCGAAGTCAGCCAGCGCATCGCCGAGGCGGTCTTCCTCACCCTCGCCCCGGCCCTGCCTGATCGCGTCACAGCCGCCCCGGCCGGCACCTCGGGCAATTTCGCCCTAGGCGGCCATGACCCCGAAAAGGCCCGCGATTTCGTCATGTATCAGATCTCGGGCGGTGGCTACGGGGGCAATGGCGACCACGACGGGCTGTCCAACGGCTGCTCGACCATCGGCATTTCCAAGGCCCCTCCGGTCGAAATCATGGAGGCGCAGTTTCCCGTCCTCTACCGCCACTACGCCCTGCACGAAGGCTCCGGTGGGGCGGGCTACCATCGCGGCGGCTTCGGCCTCGACTATGCGCTGGAACTGCGGCGGGGGGCGGCAACGGCCAGCTTCGTCATGGACCACGGCCGCTTCGGCCCACCGGGCACGATGGGCGGCACACCGGGCCTGCCCAACCGTGTCGAGATCCACCGAAACGGCCGCACCCATGTCCCTGAACACCTTTCCAAGGAACAGGACATCCCTCTGGCCCCCGGCGATGTTGTCCATGTCCGCACCCCCGGTGGCGGCGGCTATGGCGACCCCAGAACCCGCCCGCCCCACCTCGTTGCCGAAGATGTCCGCCTCGGCCGGTACACCGCCGCCCAGGCCGAGGCGCTCTTCGCCGTTGCCCTGACCGCAGAAGGCCAACCTGACAGCGCCCGTACCGCCGCCCTGCGTGCCTGACCCCCGGTTTCCCTGTTCCAAATATCCCGGGGGAGCCGTCGCGCAGCGGCGGCGGGGGCAGCGCCCCCACCCCGGTGACGCAGCGAAAAGGCTGACAGATCCCGAGGGCCATGCCACCCCTTGATCCAAGAAGGAGGAGACCCCATGACCTTGCCAAAGCTTTTGGATACCCTGCGCCTGCCCCTGGTCGGCAGCCCGCTGTTCATCATCTCGAACCCCGATCTCGTCATTGCCCAGTGCAAGGCCGGAATCGTCGGCAGCTTTCCTGCCCTGAATGCCCGCGAAGCCGCGGGCGAGCCGCCGCAGCTCGACGCCTGGCTGACCCGCATCAAGGAAGAGCTCGACCGTCATAACCAGGCCAACCCCGACACCCCCGCCGCGCCTTATGCGGTGAACCAGATCGTGCACCGCTCCAACACCCGGCTGGAACGCGATGTCGAGATCTGCATGAAGCACGAGGTCCCGATCTGGATCACCTCGCTCGGCGCCCGCCCCGAGGTGAACGAGGCCGCCCATGCCGCCGGCGGGCTGGTCTTTCACGACGTGATCAACGACCGCTTTGCCCGCAAGGCCATCGAAAAGGGCGCCGACGGGCTGATCGCCGTGGCCGCCGGCGCCGGGGGCCATGCGGGCACCCTGTCGCCCTTTGCGCTGGTGCAGGAAATTCGTGCCTGGTTCGACGGACCGCTGCTGCTGTCAGGGGCCATTGCCGGGGGCGACGCGCTGCTGGCCGCGCTCGCCATGGGCGCGGATGCGGGCTATGCAGGTTCGGCCTTTATCGCGACGCAGGAGGCGCATGCCGACCCGATCTACAAGCAGATGATCGTCGACAGCGGTGCCTCCGATATCGTCTATTCCGACCTCTTCACCGGGGTCGCGGGCAATTACCTCAAACCTTCCATCGCGCGCGCCGGTCTGGACCCGGATCAGCTTGAACGTTCGGACCCCACCAAGATGGATTTCGGCACCGCCAAGGCCTGGAAGGAAATCTGGGGCTCGGGCCAAGGGATCGGCGCGGTCCATGCCGTGGAAAGCGCCGAGGCCGTGGTTGCCCGGATCGAGGCCGAGTTCAACGCCGCGCAGGAGTGCCTTGCCGGACGACTGGGCTGGTCACGCCGCTGACGCCCCACCCGCGGCTCCCCACCGGTCTGACCGGGGACCGCGGGCTTTTTTCCCGAAACCTCCGGGCGCAGGTCCACGCATCGTCAAGTCCCGCCCCCTATCGGACCCGTTATGTCACCACCCGGTTGACCCGTTCCTCTGCCAAGCGTTAATGAACTGACTTAACGTATCCGTATTATTGTCAAATCCCTTCCGGCCCGCACCCGATCAAGTGCATCGCCATCCCGGCAGATCTTCTTGTCCGGTCGGGAATTGGCACTAATTGGCCGATCTTGTGACGAGTGCTTTGTACCTTCCCGACCCATATTTCAGAGGAAAAAATGTCGAACTGGAACGGAGAGGTGGCCTCTCGTGCACAGATCAGGGATCAGAAGCGGCGCGCCGCGCTGCGCATCGCGTCCCGCTTGTTCAACGAAAAAGGATACCACGCGACATCCCTCGAGGAGATCGCCGAGGAAATCGGGGTCACCAAGACCGCGCTTTATTATTACTTCCGCAACAAGGAAGAACTGCTTTACGAATGCCTGCAGGTGACCTTTACCTGCGGCGAACAGGCCCGTGCCGAGGCCGACGCGCTTGGGCTCGATGAATTCGAGACCTTCCAGGCCTTCTACAAGGACTTCGTCGCCTGCGCCCTGCGCCAATCCGGGGCCTACCTGTCGCGCCCCAATATCCTGGCGCTGCCCAAGGGCTTGCAGCAGGATCTGACGGACCGCAAACAAGAGCTTGTCAGCTATATCACCCGTCTGCTGGACCGCGCCATACAGGATGGAAAATTGCGCGACGTCGACAGCGATGCGGCGGCGAATTACCTGATCAGCACGATCAACTGGGTCCTGTCCTGGTATACCGAAAGCCGGGAAACCCGTGACCCCGAAGAGGTCTCGGAGCTATTTCTGTTCCAGATCATGAACGGCATGGCGCAGCGAAACTGACCGCCGCCGCCGCGTCCTGCGCCGGGCCAATTGCGGCCCGTGCGCGAAAAACCGACCCTAAAGCGTCACCACATGGTTGTCCCAATGACAGCCGAAGCGCTGGCCCTGCCCAAGGGATTGCACCCCGGCCTGCCAGATCCCGCCCTGCCCGTCCGTCGCCAGGAAACCGCTGTCGCGCCTGGCCAGCCCGCAGATATCGGAACGCGCGTGACTGGCGACAAAGCCGCCATCGGCGTCAAAGACATGCAGCCGCCCCCCGACCGGAGAGGTAATGCCGACGAAATCGCCACTGCCATCGAAGGCGACCGAGCCGGCATAGCCCTGCATCGCAAGCTGTTCGCCGAGGTCCGCTTCGGCAAGTTGCGCGATGCCGCCCCGCCGGTGCAGGCCAAGCAGCGGCACACCGTCCATCGGCTCACCCTGCCACTGCATCGCAAAGGCCACCAGCCCATCGGGGCGCGCTGCGATATGGCGGATCGAATTGCGGTGCAGGTCTTCGGGCAACTCGACCATGTCCAGCAGCGTGCCATCCGGCGTCAGATAGGCCAGACTTGGCCGCATGGTCGGGATGTTCAGCTTTTCGCGGCCATGATCGGGATGGGTCAGAATGCCGCCATTGGCCACCACCAGCACGTCGCCTTCCAGCGCCAGGATTTCATGCGGACCGATGGCATGGCTGGGGATCTCGCCGATGCGCCGATAGCCCTGTGCACGCGACCAGAGGCCGATGACACCACTGCCCGTGGCAAAATCATTCTCGGCGGTGCACAGGATGTCGCCCCCGGCGATAAAGCAACCGTGGCCGTAGAAATGCCGCCCCTCCGGGCTTTCCAGCACCGCCTGCACCTTGCCCGCGACGCAGTCGATCACCAGTCCGAAGGTGCCCGGACGGCGCGCAAAGGCCACCGCTTCGGGGGCCGTGGGATGGGCCGTACCCGCATGGCCGCGCGCGGGCAGCGGTATCCGGAACAGATCCGCCCCATCCCCCGCCAGCCCATGCAGGGCGTAGCTGCCATCTGCCTCTTTTGCCGCTGCGAGGAAGGCCGGGTTGCCGGCGTCGGCCCAACTCAGGGTCGGGGTTGCGGCGGCCGCGGCCAGGGCAGCCAGGAACTCTCGACGTCGGATCATCGGCTTCACTCCATCTTTCAGTACTCCCTTTCGGGATCGCAGCCCCGCTGCGCCGCCTCAGTCGCCGTCGGCCGAGTTGAAGCCTTCGGTCAGGCCAAGCGCCTCGCCGATCTCGCCTTCGATCGTCTGGCGCAGGGACTGGATGCGTTGTTGCAGGATCTCGATCTTCAGGCGGCCCGTCGGATCATCGACCCCGGCAAAGACCGGATCATCAAGGTCTTCTGCCTCGGTCAACGCGGTATCAAAGGCCGCTTCGGTCAGCGGGATCGGCTGGTCGGTCAGATGCCGCGCCAGATCCCGCAGGGCGATCAGCGACAATTCGACATTCTGCAGCGACCGGCCAGAACGCCGCGCCTCGGCCCGCAGCGGGCGCGGCCGGTCGAAGGTGCCAAGCGGACGGCCAAGCCGTTGATCCGCCGTGAATTCCAGCCCCGACAGAAGCGAGGTATAGAAGACTTGCAGGGCCTCGTCGGCGCTGAGATAGAAGTTGTTCCAGGGCTCGCCAGCGCTTTCCATCAGCGGGGCCTGGCGGTCCTGCCAATCGGCCTCGATCCCTTCAGCCATTCGGGCGAGGTCCGCCGACAGCCGCTGCACCAGCGCGCAGGAATAACTGCCCGTCTCATAGGCGAAGGTCGGGTCATACAGCATCGCCTCGAGCGCGAAGAGGCCGCGCGCGGCGACCGAGACATGGGCGAACTCCTCTGGCGCCTGCACGGATGGATCTTCGTCCCCGATCAGGCCGGTCAGCTGGCGCGGGGTGAAGCCACGGGTATCGGGCCAGAAGGCGATGGCATTGACCCGGCCATCGGTTTCCAGCGGGCCGAACCGCAGGTGCGATATGCCGAGCCAGGCGTCAAAAGCCGCGTTCCAGGGCGCATGCAGGCCGGGGGCGGCACAATCGGCGGCGGCGGCATTGGACAGGGCGGTGCTGGCTTCGGTAAAGCGCGCGGCACCGGGCAGCACATGATCGCGGATCGCCGTTTCGGTCCCCGCCCTGGCCATCGGTGCCAGCAGGGTCAGCCCGGCTCCGAGAGCCGCATAGAACAGGTGTCGCATCAAAGGCTCTCCAGGAAGGCTATCAGATCGGCCCGCGCATCGGGGGCAAGGGTCACGACATGGTCCCGCGCCGCCTGCGCTTCGCCGCCATGCCAAAGCACGGCTTCCAACAAGCTGCGCGCCCGCCCGTCGTGCAGAAAGGCCCGGTGGCCCGAAACCTGTTCGGCCAGCCCGAGGCCCCATAGCGGCGGCGTCTTCCATTCCTGCCCGTCGGCACGCCCTTCGGGGCGATTGTCCGCAAGGCCGGGGCCCATGTCGTGCAGCAGAAGGTCGGTATAGGGCCAGATCAGCTGAAAGCTCTGCTCGGGCTGGTCTTCCAGCCGGGCGGTCACGTATTTCGGAGTGTGGCAGGAGGCACAGCCGGCCTCGTGAAAGACCTGCTTGCCACGCAGAACGGCGGGATCGTCGAGGTTGCGACGTTCCGGCACGCCGAGGTTGCGGCTGTAGAAGGTCACGAGGTCGAGCCCTTCGGCGTCAATTTCCGTCCCGCGCGCATCGCCGCCGCCATGCGGGGCGGCCCGGCAGGCGACCTGGGCTTCGGTGCAATCGCCCCAGTTCGACGGAAAGATCGGGCTCGAGATCCCGATATCGCCGGAAAAGGCCGCTGCACTTTGTTCGCGGATCGTCGCCGCCCCGGCCTTCCAGCCGAAACGCCCCAGCATCGGACGGTCATGTTCGAAGGACCAGACCACCTGGGCCCGGCCGGAAATCCCGTCGCCATCGGCATCCTCGGGGTCTTCCTGGGCCAGCAGATCCGCCGCCGGAATAGCCTCCAGCAGGCCAAGGCCGATCATCTGCGGCGCAAGGCGCGGCGACAGCATCGCGCCGGGGGCCAGCGGCCCGTGGCCAAGGTTGTCGGCGCGCCATGTCGGGTGCTGCAGCTCGGCCGTCTCGCCACCCGCAAGGGTCAGGGTTTCATAGGTCCAGTCGACGCCCAGCCGGTATTCCGCGGCCTGTCCGGCGACCCCGAAGTTCTGCAACTGGCCGCCATAGACCGGGTCGGGGCGCACGCGCAAAGGCGTGTCGCCGCGCGACAGCAGGAAGGATTCGATATCGCTCATCGCGGTGTCATCGGTCGCCGGGACCGAGATCCGCAAGAAGATCGATGCGGCGTCCTCACCGGGACCCGGCAGATGCCCGCGCCCGTCCTTGATATGACAGCGCTGGCAGGAGCGGGTATTGTAAAGCGGCCCCAGGCCGTCGCTGGCCAGGGTCGAACTGGGCGAGGAGACCCAGAGCTTCTTGAACAGCCCATTGCCGACCTTGAAGTCCAGCTCGCGCTCAAAGGGCATATTGCCCGAGGACATGGAAAACGCATCCGCATCGTCGCGCGCCCGCACGCTGGCTGCGCCACCGGGGTTCTGCTCGAAGGCCTCGGGGGCAGAGAAATCTTCCGGAGGGGCCACGACACGGGCGATCCGGGAAGTCTCGCTTTCGGTGCGCGGCACTTCGGCGAGGAAGGGCCGAAGAAGCGCATCGTCCCGTTCCGGCGCGGAAGAGCCCGCCTGTTGGGCGCTCGCGCCCGAGGCAAGAAGCATGGCCGAGACGACCAATGCGACGCTGTTTCCTGCCCGTTGTGAAGCTGTTTTCGGCATGCGGCCTCCCGCCCGTCGATTGCCACGCTAACCCGAGAGAATCAATCGGAATTTGACTCACACCCGATGCCGGAGCCGTGAAAACCGGACCGACGGGGCCCCCAACCCTGCGGGAAGGCACCGGTCACTCCCGCGCAGCGAAAGCGGCAAATGCAAAGGGCCCGCCTGACGGGCGGGCCCTTGCGATATCCTGCGAACGGCCCCGGCCGCCCGTCGCGTCCTACTCGGCCGAATCGGCCGGAGTCGCATTCAGCATGCCGTAGTTCTGGGCGCCGATGGTGCCGTAAAGGTCCAGCTGCGTTTCGAGGAAATCGATATGACCTTCCTCGTCCGCCATCAATTCCTCGAACAGGTCCTTGGTCACGTAATCCCCGACAGATTCGCAATATTCCCGCGCTTCCTTGTAAAGCGCCCGCGCCTCGAGCTCGGCTTCCAGATCCGCTTCCAGCGTTTCCTTCAGGTTCTCGCCGATGCGCAGGGAATCGAGTTTCTGCAGGTTCGGGTGACCTTCCAGGAAAATGATTCGTACGATCAGCTTGTCGGCATGCTGCATCTCTTCGATGCTTTCCTCACGCGATTTCGCCGCGATCTTGCCGAAGCCCCAGTCTTCCTGAAGCCGATAATGCAGCCAGTATTGATTGACTGCGGTCAGCTCACTGCGCAGCGCTGCGTTAAGGTACTCGATAACCTTTGCGTCGCCCTTCATCCGAGGTCTCCTTTGGCGTTGCGCGGCGAAGGCCGCGCAGAATTTCCGGTACCTCGAAACTATCGCACTGGCGCATGGTGTCCATGAAAAGCGGCAGGCAGCCGCCGCATTCGGTTTTCTTTCCAAGCGCCCGGTAGATCTTGCCCGGCGTGATGATGGTGTCGGGATCGGACGCGCGCATCCAGTCCACCGCAGAGCGGATGTCGCGGTCGCTGATCGACATGCAGTGGCAAATCATCATGGTCTCGGATCCTCGTTCTTGCGGGCGGCGCCCGATCTTCTGTCCGGTCGTCTTTCCGGTCCTTCCGTCCGGGCGGCGGGTCTGCCCCGCCGCCCGGAATGCCCTATGTCCGGATCACTGGAAAACGGCGTCGGGGTTGTCGAGGCTGTCGGAGCCTTCAAAGCCGATTTCGTCCAGTTCCAGCGCAGCAACAGCGCGTTCGATGCTGCGGGTCTGGGTGACCAGACCTTCCACGGCGCCCATGATCAGGGCCTCACCGGCGGCATTGCCGCGTTCCAGCATCATGTCGTAGGAAAAGCCCGCTTCTGCCGCGACCTTCAGCTCTGTCAGCTTGACCATGGTGGCGTCCAGATCGGCGGTCAGGGCAGCGTCGACCTCGGGGTCGGCGGCGGCGACCAGATCGCTCAGAGACGGGCCTTCGGTGACGTTGCCGTCGATGCCGACATAGCGCCCGGTATAGACGTTGCGCACGCCGAGACCGTCGTAGAAGTGGCTGTTGTAGGTATTGTCCGAGAAGCAGTCGTGCTCTTCTTCGGGATCGTTCAGCAGCAGGCCCAGCTTCATCCGTTCGCCGGCCTGTTCACCGTAGGACAGGCTGCCCATGCCGGTCAGCATGGCGATGATGCCCGCATCCGGATCGGCCATCAGCGTCTCGCGTGCTTCACCGCCCTCGGCCCATTGCGCGGTCATCCAGTCGAGGTCGCTGATCAGCAGGTCGCTGGCCGCCGACAGGTATTCGCCTCGCCGGTCGCAATTGCCACCGGTGCAATCCTCGCCGCTGGCGAAATCGGTCCAGGGCCGCGCGCCGGCACCATGGTCGGTACCGTTCAGATCCTGGCCCCACAGCAGGAACTCGATGGCGTGATAACCCGTGGCGACGTTGGATTCGACGCCGTCGGCTTCCTGCAGCGTGTTTTCCAGAAGATCCGGCGTGATCGCGCTGGCGTCGACCTCTTCGCCCGAGAGTTGGAAGGCGGGGTTGGCAATGACATTCAGCACGGCATATTCGTTTTCATCCGTCGCGCCACCGTAGGAGCCATCGACATAATCGATCAGCCCTTCATCCAGCGGCCAGGCATTCACCTTGCCTTCCCAGTCATCGACGATGGCATTGCCGAACCGGAAGGCCTCGGATTGCTGGTAGGGCACGCGGGCGGCCAGCCAGGCCGCCTTGGCGGCTTCCAGGGCAGTCGCCGACGGATTGGTGATCAGCGCATCGATGGCTGCATCCAGGACCTGGGCGCTGGACAGACTGTCGCCATAGGTGGCCTCGGCGATATCCGCATAGGTGGCCAGCACGGCGGTCTTCTCCGGGGCCATGTCCTGGGCCAGGCCAAGGCCGGGCAGCAGGCTTAAGGTTGCGGTCGCCATGAGAGCGGTACGGATATGTGACATGAGGTCTCCTGTTGTATTTCTTGTCAGTGTAATCTTTGTCCGGCAGGCGGGCCCTTTTCGGGGCGCTCTGCCGGAATCTGGCGCGTCAGCTCCAGCCCAAGGGTCTGGGCAGGCGAAACGACAATCGGCGCAACATCGGCCCGCACCAGCAGGCAGGCCGTCAGCATGGCATCTTCCCGGTCCCCGCTGGTCGCGATGGACACAAGATGGGCCAGAACGGCTTCATCCGCGCCGACGCAGGAACAGTTCGGCCTATGGCGCATGACCGGCCGGCGCACATGGCGCAAGGTCAGGCCAGAGAATTCGTCCAGACGCTCCGTCAGCCGGCCAAGCCGCGGCGCCCCGAAAAGCGTCGCCAAATCGCTGGTGAATGAGGCCATCGCCCCCGCTCCTGCGCAACGGGCCCGCAACGCAATGACGGCAACCGGCTCGGATCCGCGTTCAAGCCTCATGACGCCGCAACATCCCGGCACCGATCCGTGCCCCGCGCCCCATCCAGGCGATCAGCCCGGACCACCGGCCCGGATCGGGCGGCAGCAGGTCTGCAGGCTTTGTCATCAGGGCGGATCATGGCGGATATTCCATGGAAGGATCGGAAGACTGTGGTCGCCTCATAACTGACCAAAAAACTCAGCTAAGTCAATCCCGACTATTTCGCTTACCTTTGGCCGCTTGACATCAGGTCAGACCGCACAGGGGGCCAGCCCCCGCCTCCGTTCCGGAGGCCCCCCGGAGTATTTCGGGCCAGATGATAAAGAGCCTTGTTGGTTTCCCTGTTCCAAATATCCCCGCCGAAGGCATCGACACCGGCAAGAGGCGCCCGATCTGAATGGCGCGGCGGGCAAACCCTTACCAAAGGCGACCGGCCAGCCGCCGCGCCACCGAGCGCGCAGTCATCAGGCCTGACCTGGTGTCAGAACCCGCCAGATCAGTCAGCGGGTAGGCGCAGGAATGCAGCGGCCTTGATCACCAGCGGATCGCAGCCGTCGCCACCGGCGGCGACATGGTCCAATAACTGTCGCCGCATCCGGGGTTCCCAGAAGTCGTTGATATGATCAGCGACCTTTTCTGCCTGGCCCTCGCCCGGCTGGCTGTGAAAGAAGGTGGCGATCTGGTTGGCCATCAGGACCAGCTTGTCAGACGTCATCGGAAGCTCCGGTTCGGATACGGTCGGGGTGGGCGTAGAGGTCAAAGGCATCGCCGCGCGCGAAGGCGGCAAGGGTCAGCCCGGCGCCCTCGGCCAGACGCACGGCATGGGCCGTGGGGGCCGACACGCCGATCAGGATGGCACATTGCGCCACCGCGGCTTTCTGGATCAGTTCGACGGACAGCCGGCTGGTCATGACAAGGGCCCCGTCGGAAGGGCTGATCCCCGCCAGTGCCAAGGCACCTATCAGCTTGTCGAGCGCATTGTGCCGCCCGACATCCTCACGCACCATCAGCAGACCTTGCCCCGGCAGCAGGAACCCTGCGGCATGCACGGCACGGGTCCGATCATGCAAGGGCTGCTGACCGCGCAGGGCCTCTACTGCGCGGGCCACGTCCCCGGCAGACAGGCGCGGACCCTCCGGCACCTGCGGCAAGGCCCGGTTTGCCGCCTCCAGTGAATCGATCCCGCAAAGACCGCAGCCCACCGGGCCGGCAAAGGCGCGGCGGCGCGTGGCCAGCACATCACCCTGCGTGTCGACCAGCCAGAACCGGCATTCGGTCCCGGCCTCATGCTCTGCCATCTCGAACTCGGCAATGTCGTCCAGGGTCCGGATCACCCCTTCGCTCAGCGAAAAGCCGATGGCGAAATCCTCCAGATCCTGAGGCGACGCCATCATCACCGCCAGGGTCGTACCGTCATGCACGATCGCCACCGGCCATTCCTCAGGCAGGGTTCGGATGACTTGGCGGCTACCTTCCGGAGTGACCGCGCGGCCCGGTATGCTCTTGAACGGATCCACCATCATTCCGCCGCAGGCAGGATCCGGCGCGACTGATCGGCCTGTGCCGCATAGCGCTCCTGCCAGTCACTCGGCCCGTTCGACAGGCTGACCTGCACCGCCGTCACCTTGTATTCCGGGCAATTCGTCGCCCAGTCGGAAAAATCGGTGGTGATGACATTCGCCTGCGTGTCCGGATGGTGGAAGGTCGTATAAACGACGCCCGGACTGACCCGGTCGGTGATCTTCGCGCGCAGGCTCGTCTCGCCCGACCGCGAGGCCAGCCGCAGCCAGTCACCCGCCTTCACCCCGCGCAATTCCGCGTCATTGGGATGGATCTCCAGCACGTCTTCGTCGTGCCAGACCGAATTTTCGGTCCGCCGGGTCTGCGCACCGACGTTATATTGCGACAGGATTCGCCCGGTGGTCAGCAGCAACGGGAACCGCGGCCCTGTCCGTTCATCCGTCGCGACATATTCCGTCACGATGAACCGCCCCTTGCCACGTACGAAGCCATCCACATGCATCAGCGGCGTGCCATCGGGGTGGTCTTCGTTGCAGGGCCACTGGACGGAACCCTTTTCTTCCAGCACCTCGTACGTCACACCGGCAAAGCTTGGCGTGGTGAAGGCGATTTCCTCCATGATCTGGGAAGGGTGGCGATAATCCCATCCGGCGCCCATCGCATTGGCCAGCAATTGCGTGACCTCCCAATCCTCGTATCCGTTCAGCGGCGCCATGACCCGGCGCACCCGGTTGATCCGGCGCTCGGCATTGGTGAAAGTACCGTCCTTTTCCAGAAAACTCGACCCCGGCAGAAAGACATGGGCGTAATTCGCCGTCTCGTTCAGGAAGAGGTCGTGCACGATGACGCACTCCATCGCCGCCAGCCCGGCCGTCACATGCCTGGTGTCGGGATCCGACTGCAGGATATCCTCGCCCTGGCAATAAAGCCCCTTGAAGGTGCCCTCGACAGCCGCATCCAGCATGTTGGGTATGCGCAGCCCCGGTTCGGGGTCGATCTCGACACCCCAGGCCTTGCCGAAGATCTCGCGCACCGCCTCGCCTTTCACATGACGATAGCCCGGCAGTTCATGCGGGAAGGACCCCATGTCGCAGGATCCCTGGACGTTGTTCTGCCCGCGCAGCGGGTTCACCCCGACGCCGGGACGCCCGATATTGCCCGTCAGCATGGCAAGGTTGGCGATCCCCATGACGGTGGTCGACCCCTGGCTGTGCTCGGTCACGCCCAGCCCATAGTAGATCGCGCCGTTGCCGCCGGTTGCGAACAGCCGTGCGGCCTTGCGCAACTCGTCCGCCGGGACGCCGGTCAGCATCTCTGTCGCCTCGGGCGCGTGACGCGGGTCCTTGATGAATTCGGCGTATTCCATGAATTCATCCCAGTCGCAGCGCTCCTGGATGTAGGCCTGATCCATCAGCCCCTCGGTCACGATCACATGCGCCATGGCGCTGACCACCGCGACATTGGTACCGGGGCGCAGCGGCAGGTGATGTGCGGCATGGATATGCGGCGATTTCACCAGATCGATGCGGCGCGGGTCGATGACGATCAGCTTCGCCCCCGCACGCAGCCGCTTCTTCAGCCGCGAGGCAAAGACCGGATGCCCATCGGTCGGGTTCGCCCCGATGACAAGCACCACATCGCTGTCCTCGACGGAATCGAAATCCTGCGTGCCCGCGCTGGTCCCGAAGGTCTGGCCCAGCCCGTAGCCCGTGGGCGAATGGCAGACCCGCGCACAGGTATCCGTGTTGTTGTTGCCAAAGACCGCCCGGGCCAGCTTCTGCACCAGGTAGGTTTCCTCGTTGGTGCAGCGACTCGAGGTGATGACCCCGATGCTCTTCTTGCCGTATTTTTCCTGCAGGCCCCGCATCTTGTCGGCGGCGAAGGTCAGCGCCTCGTCCCAGGAGACCTCGCGCCAGGGCTCGTCCACCCGGTCGCGGATCATCGGGTTCAGGATGCGGTCCTTGTGCATGGCATAGCCATAGGCAAAGCGCCCCTTCACGCAGCTATGCCCCCGGTTCGCCTTGCCATGCTTCCAGGGCACCATGCGCACCAGCTGGTCGCCGTTCAGCTCGGCCTTGAAGGAACAGCCCACGCCGCAATAGGCGCAGGTTGTCACGACCGACCGCTCGGGCGTGCCCAGCTCGATCACGCTCTTTTCCTGCAAGGTCGCCGTCGGGCAGGCCTGCACGCAGGCGCCGCAACTGACGCAATCGGACGCAAGGAAATTCTCGGCCGCCACGGAAACCCGACTGTCGAAGCCGCGCCCCTCGATGGTCAGCGCAAAGGTCCCCTGCACTTCTTCACAGGCCCGCACGCAGCGGCTGCAGACGATGCACTTGGCCGGATCATAGGTGAAATAGGGGTTGCTGTCGTCCTTCGGCAGCCACTCCGGGTTCGCGGAACCGGTCGTGTCGCGCACCTCGAAATGGTTCTGGCCGGGTGCATAGCGCACCTCGCGCAGCCCCACGGCCCCGGCCATGTCCTGCAACTCGCAATCGCCATTGGCCGCGCAGGTCAAGCAATCCAGAGGGTGGTCCGAGATATAAAGCTCCATCACCCCCTTGCGGATCTTCTGGACCTTCTTCGATTGGGTCTTCACCACCATCCCGGCCGCAACCGGCGTCGTGCAGGAGGCCGGCGTGCCCCGCCGCCCCTCGATCTCCACGACACACAAGCGGCAGGACCCGAAGGCCTCCAGGCTGTCGGTCGCACAAAGCTTCGGCACCTGGATCCCCGCCTCCGAGGCCGCCCGCATGACGGATGTCCCCGCCGGAACCGTGACCTCGATCCCGTCCACCTTCAGCGTCACGGGCTTGCCCACCTTCGCAGGCGTGCCCTTGTCGCTGTCATCCCAGGGAATGATGAAATCCTTCATGCCTCGACCCTCCACATGGGCGCCGAAGCTCCCATAGTTTCCCTGTTCCAAATATCCCGGGGGAATCGCGCCACCGGCGCGATGGGGGCAGCGCCCCCATGACCACGCGCACCGCTCATTCCGCCGCCTCCTTCACGCCTGCGAACTCTTCGGGAAAGGCCTGCAGCGCCGACATCACCGGATAGGGCGTGAAGCCGCCAAGCGCGCATAGCGAGCCGTCCTTCATCACCTCGCAAAGATCCGTCAGAACCTCGACCGCCGCGCTGTCTCCGGCGGCGATCCGGTCCAGCGTCTCGACGCCGCGCACGGCACCGATGCGGCAGGGCGTGCATTTGCCACAGCTTTCCACCGCACAGAATTCCATCGCGAAGCGCGCCATCTTCAGCATGTCCGCGCTGTCGTCGAAGACCACCAGGCCCGCGTGGCCGATCAGCCCGCCCTGCCCGTCGAAATCCTCGTACCCGAAGGGCGTGTCGAACTTGTCCCGTGCGAAATAGGCGCCCAGGGGCCCGCCGATCTGCACCGCCTTCACTGCCCGCCCCGAGGCCGTGCCGCCCGCCACCTCTTCGACCAGTTCCCCAAGGGGCATGCCGAAGGCGGTCTCGAACAGCCCGCCACGGGCCACGTTGCCCGCGATCTGCACCGGGATCGTGCCCTTGGACCGGCCCAGCCCGAAAGCGGCGTAGAAATCCGCCCCCTTCTCAAAGATCACCGGCACCGTCGCGAGGGAGATTACGTTGTTCACCACCGTCGGCCGGCCCAGGAAACCTTCCAGCGCCGGCAGCGGCGGCTTGGACCGCACCACGCCACGCTTGCCTTCAAGGCTGTTCAGAAGGCTCGTTTCCTCGCCACAGACATAGGCCCCCGCGCCCGAGCGGATTTCCATGTCGAAGGTCCGACCGGAGCCGAGGACATCCGCCCCCAGAATCCCGGCTGCGCGCGCGCGCTTCACGGCCTCTTCCATCACGGCAATCGCATCGGGGTATTCCGAACGCAGGTAGACATAGCCCCGCGTCGCCCCGGTCGCGAGCCCGGCAATCGCCATGCCCTCGATCAGCGTATAGGGGTCGCCTTCCATGATCATCCGGTCGGCAAAGGTGCCGCTGTCGCCCTCGTCGGCGTTGCAGACGATGTATTTCTGCGCCGCCCTAGCCAAGCGCACCGTGTCCCACTTGATCCCGGTCGGGAACCCCGCGCCCCCGCGCCCCCGCAGGCCCGAGACCTTAACTTCGTCGACGATCTCTTCGCCGCTCATGACAAGTGCCCGGCGCAGGCCGACAAGCCCCCCATGGGTTTCGTAGTCGCTCAGGCTCAGCGGATCGGTCACGCCGCAGCGGGCGAAGGTCAGCCGGGTCTGGCGGGCGAAAAAGGGGATCTCCTCGGTCAGCCCGAGGCTGTCGATGCGCCCGCCCAGCAAGGCGGGCACATCGTCGGCGCTGATCGGGCCATAGGCCATGCGGCCCTGCCCCGCGTCGATCTCGACAAGGGGTTCCAGCCAGACCATACCGCGCGATCCTGTGCGAATGATCTCGCCCCGGATGCCACTGGCGTCGATTTCAGCGGTCAGCGCCTCGGCCACCTCGTCCGCCCCAAGGGCCTTGGCAGCGGAATCGCGGGAAACATAGATTTTCATGCCAGCGCCTCCACCAGACGTTGGGCCCGTGCTTCGGTCAGCGCGCCATGCACCCGCCCGTCCAGCATCGCCGCCGGAGCACAGGCACACAGACCAAGGCAATAGACGGGCTCGACCGTGATACGGCCATCGGTGGTGGTACCATGCCAGTCCACCCCCAGCAGCGACAGGATGCGGGCCGCCAGCACCTCGGAGCCCATCGACTGGCAGGCCTCGGCGCGGCACAGCTTCAGCACATGCCGCCCCGCCGGGGCCTTGCGGAAATCATGGTAGAAACCGATGACACCGGTCACCTCTGCCACGCTCAGGTTCAGCGCCTCGGCGATCACCGGCACGGCGGTTTGCGGCACGAAGCCAAAGCTGTTCTGGATATCGTGCAGGATAGGCAGCAGGGGCCCTTCCAGATGCAGATGCCTGCCGAGCAATTCCCGGATGTCCTCTGCGGATGGCTGCGGGTGCATGTCGTCCTCCCTCGCTGGCTTGCCTTGGCCTTGCCGGGATTTGGATGTCGTTTCAATATCGAATTTCCGTCAAGCGATAGGCGTTACCTATCAAGCGGGTCGATCAGTCCTGCGGTGCGGCGACCTTGGCGGCGGCGTCCAGCAGGGCGCGGATCACCGGGGTATGGGGTTCCTGCCAGGGCGCAACCAGCCCGACCGAGGGCCCCGGTTCACCGATGGCCAGCGGCACCATCGCCAGGTCCCGACCCGAAACCAGCCGGCAGGCCAGTTGATCGGGCAGCACGGTGACAAGGTTTGCCTCTTCGACCTGGCTGGCCAGCACCACGGTGGAATTGGATTCCAGCACCGTCTTCGGCTGCATTCCGGCCTCCATGAAGGCCTTGTTGATGATACGGCGGTTCTGCATGTCCGGCGTCAGCAGGCACAGGGGTTCGCCCGCCAGATCGCTCCAGTCCAGGCCCTTCTGCCCGGCCAACCGATGCTCGGGTCGGCAGAGCACCGCATAGGTCTCGCGGTACAGAAAGGCGGTCGAGACATGACCGAGCGGTTCATTGTCCAGGTAGGAAATCCCCGCATCGACGTCGAAGTTTTCCAACATATCGAGGATCTCGGCCGAATTGCGGCTGAGGATGGTGAAATTCACATTGGGATGGGCCCCGCGAAAGGCGCTGGCCAGATGCGACGCCCAGGTCAGCGCAGTGGGGATCACGGCGATGCGCAGATGCCCCGAAAGGCCTTCGCGGCTGAACCGCATCTCTTCACGCAGGCGCCGCGCATCGCCGACGATCCTGCGTGCCCAGATCAGCGTTCGCTGCCCTTCCGGCGTCAGCCCGCCATAGCGCGACCCGCGCAACACCAGCTTCACGCCCAGCTGGTCTTCCAGCTGGCGGATGCCGGTGGACAGCGACGGCTGGGTCACCCCGAGGCTTTCAGCCGCACGGCCAAAGTGCTTTTCCCTGGCCAGCGCGATGAGCATTTCGAGTTTGGCGATCATGCGGTCATCTGACATGGCGGCGAAAGCCTTGCAAAGCGGCAAATGCAGATCAGCTGGACCACGGCGGGTCTTTCCCGGTCTGCAAAGGGCCATTCTTTTCGCGGGTTACCCATGGTGACGCAAGGTCATGTGCTGGAGACCATCCGACAGTGATCCATGTCACATCCCGGGCGCAGCCTTTGTCTATGCTGCGGACCAGCGACGGAAACAGGAAGGCGCCATGCAGATCGAGAACAAGACATTCGACGAACTCGAAGTCGGGGCCAGTGCCGAATTGCGGCGGCTCTGCACCGCGGACGGTCTGGCGGAATTTGCCAGCGTGTCGGGCAACCACAATCCGCTGCACCTCGACAACCAGGATGGTGACGGCGACGGCCGGCCCGAGGCGATCGCGCCCGGCATGTATTCCGCCACACTGGTTTCGGCGGTGCTCGGCTCGATCCTGCCCGGCGCCGGAACGCTTTACCGATCCCAGAGCGTCATCTTCCACGAGACCGCCCACGCGGGGGATGAGCTTGTCGCCCGCGTCACCATCACCGCCAAGCAACCGGGGGATCAAAGCGTCACCCTGACGACCGAGGTCCGTCGCCTGGCCGATGACGCGCTGATCCTGGACGGAGAGGCCATCGTGCGGGCCCCGGCGCGCAAGATACGCATGGACAGCAGCGAATTGCCCGGCTTGATCCTGCAACGACACCGCCATTTCGAACGGATCCTGGCGCTGGCCGAACCGCTGCCCGCCCTCGGCACCGCCGTCGTCTGCCCCGAGGAAGCCCATTCCCTTGGCGGCGCCCTGCTGGCGCGCAAGCACACGCTGATCGACCCGGTGTTGATCGGCTCGGCCCGCCGCATCGCCGAAACCGCCGCGGAAATAGGCGCGGATCTGACGGGGATCGAGGTCATCGACCTGCCCCTGCCCCGCGATGCGGCCCGCCATGCGGTCGAACTGGTCCACGCCGGGCGGGTGCATGCAATCATGAAGGGGCATCTGCATACGGATGAACTGCTGCGCCCGATGCTGGACAAGCAGACCGGGCTGCGGATCGGACGGCGCTTTACCCATGTCTTCGTCATGGATGTGCCGGGGCTGGATCATCCGCTGCTGGTCACCGATGCGGCGATCAACATCGCGCCCGACCTGCGTACCAAGGTCGACATCGTCCAGAACGGCATCGACCTGGCGCGCTCCATCGGGATCGAGCAGCCCAAGGTCGGTGTGCTTTCCGCGGTCGAGACGGTGAACCCCGACATCCCGTCTTCGCTGGATGCCGCGCTTCTGTCGAAGATGGCGGATCGCGGTCAGATTACCGGCGGGCTGGTCGATGGGCCGCTGGCGATGGACAATGCGGTCGACCTGGCCGCCGCGCGGGTCAAGGGCATCCGGTCTCCGGTCGCGGGCAAGGCCGATGTGCTGGTCGTGCCCAACCTCGATGCGGGCAACATGCTGGCCAAGCAGTTGACATATATCTCGCACGCCGAAGCCGCCGGGCTGATGCTTGGTGCGCGGGTGCCGGTTATCCTGAACAGCCGGGCCGACGACGACATGGCCCGGTTGGCTTCCTGCGCGGTGGCGGCCCTGCATCACGCGCGCATCAGCGGGGGCACGGCATGACCGGCGCCATCCTGACCCTGAACGCCGGTTCGTCTTCGCTGAAATTCGGTCTGTTCGACCTTAGGGCGCGCGCGCTGGCCGCCGGACTGGTCGATCATGTCGGCACCCGCCCGGTGCTGCGTCTGACCGACACCGCCGGCACCCTGCTGGCGGACCGGCAGATGAGAGACGACGAAGGGCAGGATCACGGCGCCGCGCTGATGGTGGCCCTTGGCGCGATCGCCGGGGCCTTCCCCGACGCCCGAATCGAAGCGGTCGGCCACAGGGTCGTCCATGGCGGTACGCAGTTTTCCGATCCCGTCCGGCTGGACGCCGCCGCGCTTGCCTATCTCGACAGCCTCGTGCCCTTCGCGCCGCTGCACCAGCCCCACAACCTGTCCGGCATCCGCGCCGCGATCGAGGATTTCCCAGATGCGGCGCAGATCGCCTGTTTCGACACCGGCTTTCACCGGGGCCACCCCTTCGTCAACGACACCTTCGCCCTGCCGCGCAGCTATTACGACGCGGGTATCCGGCGCTACGGGTTCCACGGGCTGAGTTACCGCTACATCGCCGGCACCCTGGCCGAGGGCTGGCCCGAACTGGCCGCCGGCCGGGTCATCGCCGCGCACCTTGGCAATGGCGCCTCGATGACGGCGATGCGGGACGGGGCTTCGGTCGCCTCGACCATGGGGTTTTCGACGCTGGACGGGCTGCCGATGGGCACGCGATCAGGGCAGATCGATCCCGGCGTGCTGCTGTACCTGCTGGAAAACGGCATGACGACCGGGGATCTTGCGGATCTGCTTTACCGGGATGCCGGGCTGAAGGGGATGTCGGGCATCGGCCACGACATGCGTCAGCTTCTGGCGGCCCCGGAACCGGCGGCGGCGGATGCCATTGCCTATTTCGTCGCCCGCATCCGGCGCGAGATCGGCGGCCTTGCGGCCGAGTTGGGCGGGCTGGATGCGCTGGTCTTCACCGGTGGGATCGGAGAGAACGCACCCGAAATCCGCGCCCGGGTCTGCCAGGACATGGCCTGGCTTGGCCTGACGGTCGACCCGCAACTGAATGCGCGCAACGCGACCGAGATTTCGGGACCGGACAGCAGGGTACGGACCCTGGTCATCCCGACGAACGAGGAGCTTGTGATCGCGCGGGCCGCCGCGATGATCGCCGCCAAGGGCTGAGACCCGGACGCGCGAAACCGCCGGACCTGCCGGCGGTTTCGGAACCTATCCCTGCCCCTGGCCCGCCACGCGGGGGCGTCAGGATCACTTGGTCAGGATCAGTTTTCCGGCGCGGGTGATGCGCAGGGTATAGACCTGATCGTTCAGCACGATCTGCGCGGTCGAGCCGCCGCCGGTCAGTTCCACGGCATCATGCTGCGGGATTGCGGGGATCGCGGTCTTGCGGTCGATCTTTTCGTTCATCATGGTGGTGTTTCCTTCTTGTCCAGCCGCGCGGTCGGATATGCCGTCAAACGGGGCACCGTTCCGAAGCCGTTTCCTGTCTGTATTGTCCTGCATCGTGGCCCTAGGCCCTGCCGGGCCGACAGATTGGCCGCTTCGCTGAAAGCGCGCGTCCCTTGCGGGGCGGCGACATCCGGGGGCAGGCAGCTTGGTGTCCCGAAGGGACAGGCGCAGCGCAGGTCATCGTCAGATCCTAATGGTTTCAGAATCGGGCTTCCCCGCGGATCGCGAAGTGGCTGGATGGTGAAAAGTTGACTTATATTATCAGGATTGTCAATCCGACTGAATTAGTCAATTTTACCAGACCCCGTCGATGCGCAGACAAATGCCGCGCAAGACGGCAGCAGAGCTTTCCAACCTGGGCGAGCGGAGATCCCGCAGACCTTGCCTGGGCCCGCCCCTGCCGTTCGGTGGCTTTTGGGGAGCCTGCAGCCCATTCCGGCCTTCAATGCGCGGAATCTCAGCCAAATTCATTGACCCATTGGTTAACTTCCGGCTTTCATATGTCTGTAACAAAACCATCATCCAAAGGAGTCACTGCACGTCTATGCGGAGCCGGTTCGTACCGGGCAGCGACCTCGCAATCCGGACGGGCAAAGCTTCATCCGACAAACGTCACAGACGATACGTCATGGACGAGACAGTCACAGACGACAACAGTTACAGACAGGGGAACCAGAATGTCCTTTACCCGCCGCAACGCCCTTAAACTGACGGCTGGCGCCGTCGCCGCGCCGGCTCTTCTGCGCGCATCGGATGCGCTGGCCTCCTCGGGCACGGTCAAGATCCTCGCCTGGCAGGATTACATCCAGCCCGATATCGCCGAGAAATTCGAAGCCGAGACCGGCATCACCCTGGATCTGACCACCTTCGGGTCCAACGACGAAGCCGAATCCACCGTGCGCGCCAATGGCGGCAAGGGGTTCGACGTGGTCTTCCCCTCGATCACCAACGTGTCGAACTACTACGACGATGACAACGAGCACTTCTTCCAGCCGATCCCGGAAGACGTGAACACGGATGCCGTGATCCCGGCCTTCCTGCGTGACAGCGCGGCCCTTGGCGGTGTGCAAAACGGCGAACAGGTGGTCCTGCCCTTCGACTGGGGCACCGAGGGCATCACCCTGAACCGTGCCGCCCTGCCGATTTCGGATGCGGATCTGTCCTATGGCGATCTGTTTGCCGATGGCACCGAGGGCAAGTCGGCCTTCCGTCAGAAGTCCGCCCTGATCGGCGTCGGCCTCTACCTCGACTCGATCGGCGAAGTGCAGTCCAACCGCATGTACGACGTCTACAAGTCCGAAGAAGACGCCCGCCGCATCTTTGGCGCCATCGTCGAATACATGGTCGCCAACAAGGACCACTTCGGCGCCTTCTGGAACAATGCGACCGAGGCCACTGCAGCCTTCAAGGACGCCGGCTGCATCATCGGCCAGACCTGGGACACCACCGGCTTGCTTCTGAACCGCGAAACCACCGATTACGTCTATCGCGCGCCCAAGGAAGGCATCATCACCTGGCTCGACAGCTTCGGCATCCTGCGCGGCGCCGAGAATACCGATCAGGCCGTGGCCTTCATGAACTTCATGCTGACACCGGAAGTGGGCGGCATGTTCTCCAACAACACCGGCTACAATTCGGCAGTGACCGGCGCGGCCGATTTCGCCAGCGACGAGTTCAAGGCGCAGTTCAACGAGACCTATACCCCCGAGGTCCTGGGCAACATGTGGTGGTGGCAGTCCGACACCCCCTTCTATGCTCCGGTCGTCAACGAGATGGTCGAGATCATCACCAACGCCTGATGGTGATGCGGGGCGCGTCCGGAGACGGGCGCGCCCTTTTTCGTGCCCTTTGCACGGGCGGGACACGCCGGAGCCTCCGGCGGGGATATTTAAGACAGGGAAACGGGGCGGGATGCGCCCCCGGTTCCCGGTGACAGTTTCAGGGGTGAGCCATGAGCGGGTTGGAAATGCGCGGGCGGGATGTGCGGCTGGAGGGGGTGTCGATCACCTATCCGAACGGGTTCACCGCCGTGCAACCGACCGATCTGACGGTCGAGGCCGGCGAGTTCTTTTCGATCCTCGGGCCGTCGGGCTGTGGCAAGACGACGATCCTGCGCACCGTCTCGGGCTTTGTCGAGCCAAGCGCGGGGCGGGTGTTGATCGGGGGCGAGGATCAGGCCGGGATCGGGCCGAATGCGCGCCCGACGGCGCTGATCTTCCAGAACCTCGCGCTGTTTCCGCTGATGCCGGTCTGGGAAAACGTGGCCTTCGGGCTGGAAGCGCGCGGCATGGGCAAGAAGGCGCGGCGCCAGCGGGCGCAGGAATTGCTGGAGCTGGTGGCGCTTGGCGATCAGGGAGAGAAGCTGCCGTCCGAGCTTTCGGGCGGGCAGCGGCAGCGGGTCGCCATTGCACGGGCGCTGGCGGTCGAGCCGGCTGTGCTGCTGCTGGACGAGCCCCTGTCGGCACTCGATCTGAAGCTGCGCCAACACATGCGGGCCGAGCTGCGCGATATCCAGAAGAAGACCGGTGTGACCTTCATCTACATCACCCATGACCAGGGCGAGGCGCTGACCATGTCCGATCGCATCGCGGTGATGAACAATGGCGTGGTCGAGCAGGTCGGCACCGGGGACGAGATCTATTCCGCGCCGCAAAGCGCCTTTGCTGCCTCCTTTGTCGGCGAGGTCAATGCCATGGCCGGTCGGATCGTCGCGACCGAAGGCCATCTGGCGCGGATCGAAACCGCCTCGGGTCAACTGGTGGGGCGCAATGCCAAGGGCCTGGGGGTCGGCGATCAGGCGATCCTGTTCGTGCGCCCGGAACAGATGGTCTTTGGCGATCCGGGCAACAGCTTTACCGCCCGACTGAAGCGACGTGACCTGGAAGGCGCCTTCGTCACCTATGAATTCGCTACGGCAGAGGGGCAGAGTCTGACCCTCCACCAGACCAACAGCGGCGCGCCTTCGCCGGTGGCCGAGGAGGCACGGATCGGTTTTGCTTCCGAAAGCGCGGTGATCCTGCCGGAGGGGCCGCTGGCCCGCACCGGACAGGAGCTTGCAGCCCAATGAAGGCGCTGTTTCGCGGATACGGGAAGGGGCTGACCGCGCTGTTCTTTCTGGCGGTGGCCTGCTGGGGGCTGGCGCTGATCATCCTGCCGCAGTTCTCGATGCTGGAACGGGCCGTGACCGCGCCAAAGCGGCAGCTCGACAGCTCCATCGCCCTGAGGGTGGCAAGGGATGCACAGACCTGCGCCACCCTGCTGGAGCGGGTGATGGAAACCACCACCCCGCCGGCAAGCACCGGGGGTATGGCGGTGCCGTCCATCGGCGGCATGGGGTTCCCGACCATCGGGGGGCCCGCGCCGTCCTCGGGCGGCATGGGGATGCCCTCGATCGGCGGACCTGCGGCGGGCGGATCGGAGCGCGGCTTTATCATCCAGTGCGACCGGGCGACGACCCATTCGCGCCTTGTGCGTGACGGCGGAACCGAGCCGGTCTACCTTGACCGGCTGCATGGCGTGCCGGACCTGTCGGTGCCCGACGACGCCCCCCTGCCCCGGCAGTTGGACGCCGCAGAGCAGATCGCGACGGTGGCCGATGCGCTTTACACCCGGTTGACAGGCGAAGAGGCCGAGGCCTTTCCCCTGACCCTGTCGAATTTCCGTACCCTTGCCGCGCCGCGTATGATCCCCCTTGGGCCCGAGCAGCAGGCCGCCGAAGACGCCCGCCTGTCGAACCGGCTGCTGGGGCTGATCGGTCTGCGCTATTCGGTCGACGGGCAGACCTACGAGCGGCTCGGCCTTGTCACCCTGGTGCGAACCATCGTCTTTGCGCTTTGTGCCACGGCGCTGGCGCTGGTGTTGTGCTATCCCATTGCCTACAAGGTCGCGCTGGCCACCCCGCCGGACAAGGCCACCTGGCTGTTCCTTGGCCTGGTGATCCCCTACGCCATTGTCGAGCTGATGCGGATCTATGCCTGGACCACGATCATCGACAACCAGGGCGTCCTGAATTCCCTGCTGATGTGGAGCCACCTGATCAGCGAGCCGATCCAGTTCAAACGCTTCCCCGGCACGATCTTCGTGGTAATTGTCTATACCTACGTGCTGTTCATGGTCTTCCCGATCTTCAACGTAATGACGACGCTTGACCGCAACCAGATCGAAGCTGCCGAGGATCTGGGCGCGAAGACCTGGCGCGTGCACTGGCGGGTGATCATGCCCCATGCCAAGCCGGGCATCGCCGTGGGTTGCATCGCCACCTTCATGCTGAGCGCCGGGGCGTTCTCGGTCCCGCGCATCATCAGCCGCGGGTTGCAGGCGGAATGGTTCAGTCAGACGATCTACAACAAGTTCTTCGAAAGCGAGAATTCCAACGTCGGCGCGGCCTACTCCTTTGCCTACACGATCCTCTGTTTCCTGCTGGTGGCGCTGTTCATGTGGGCCATGCGCACCCGCCTCAAAGATTTTGCGAGGGTGCAATGAAGTCCGAACGCCTTCTGAACATCTATACCGGGATGTTCCTGATCTTCATGTTCGGGCCGCTGCTGCTGATGATCCTGTCGTCCTTCAACGACACCTCGCCCCCGAGCGTCACCGACTGGCAGGGGCTGACCGGCAAGTGGTACAGCTTCTTCTGGATGCCCGAAGACCAGCTGCGCGCCGATCCGGTGCTTCGGGTGCTGGACCGGGACCGGCTGATCTCCTGCTTCGGGAACTCGATCTGGGTGGCGCTGATCGTGGTGCCGCTGTCGCTGTTGCTGGGGCTTTCGGGCGCTGTGCTGCTGACCCGCTGGCGGTCGCGCGCCAACGGGCTGCTGTGGTGGGTGCTGCTGTCTCCGATGCTGGCGCCCGGCGTGGTGCTGGGGCTGGGGGCGCTGGTCTTCTGGGCCCAGGTCGGTATTAATGCGGGGCTCTTCACCATCATCATGGCGCAGACGACGTTCATCTCTTCCTACCCGATGCTGATCCTGATGGCGCGCCTGCAACGCCAGCCGATCGAACTGGAAGAAGCCGCGCTTGACCTCGGCGCCACACCGCTGCGGGTTTTTCGCCGCCTCACCCTGCCCTATCTCGCCCCGGCGCTGATCTCGGCCGGGGTCATCGCCTTCATGGCCTCGATCGAGAACTACAACACCACGATGTTCGCCAAGGGCGGCGCCTGTACCCTGGCAACCGAGATCGGGGCGATGGGACGCAATCCCAATGGCCACCCGCCGGTGATCAATGCCATCGGCACGGTCATCATCGCAATCACCGTCGCCGGAGCCCTGCTGCACACTTTCCTCTTGTCGCGCGAAAAAAAGGCGGGCTGAACTGCGAAGATGACCCAGCCCGCCACACCCCCTCCGCCACGGATCACCGCCCGCTGCCACCCGGCGCTTGAACCGCTGCTGCCAAAGCCCGTCCCGGCCCGTCAGGCCCTGCCCGACTGGCTGCGCGCCATGCCCGCCGAAACGCCCGCCACCAGCCTCGCGGGGGCCGAGGTCCGCACGCTAAAACACTGCCCGCCGATCCTCGACGCGCTCTCGCTCGGGCTGATGATCCCTCTGGCGGCAGATCTTCATATCGAAAAGGGAGAGGTGAGCTGGGACTGGGACCTGCCGCCGCTGCCCGATACGCTGATCTCACGCGCGCCCATCGGACTGCATGTGCCCGAACAAGCCAGCGGCGTGCCCTGGCACCTTGCCCACAATGCCATCCTCAAGTTCATGAACTTCTGGACGCTGGAGGCACCACCGGGCTGGTCACTGCTCTTCACCCACCCGCTCAATCGCGAGGACCTGCCCTTCCGCACCCTCTCGGGCCTCGTAGATTGCGATCTCTTCCGCGACGGATATGTGCATTTCCCGGCTCTCTGGACGGACAAGGACTTTTCAGGAACACTGCCCGCCGGCACTCCGGTCGCCCAGGTGATCCCCTTGCCCCGCACAACACCCGACCTCACCACAGTCCCGATGGCCGAGGCCGAGATCGCCGCAAACCGAAAGATGCAGGAAGCACTCGGCGAGGAACCCGGCACCTACCGCAAGAACTTTCGCCACTGATCCGTTTCCCTGTCGGAAATATCCCGGGGAAGGTCTCCCACTTCGGGAGACCGGGGGCAGAGCCCCCCGCACCCCCGCCGCCCGAAACACGCCCGAAGCAGAAACGCGTCGGCTACAGGTCCAGTTTCAACCGCCCCTTGGAGGCCCGCGTCACAGCCTTCAATGCCCGCGCGGGATCACGCTGCCACAGCGTATCGCGCAGTGCCTCAGCCTCAGGCAGGCGCAGTTCTGCCGCCGCCCGGTAAAGCATCCCGTCCACTTCGCCATCCCGCCAGGCCATTGGCGCAAGCGCTTCTCGGACCTTCACATACTCCCCCAGCCGCAGGGCGACCCGGCCAAGACTGATCCGCGCGTCGGGATCTGCGGGCGCCAGCGCCAGGGAGCGGGCAAAACACTGGCAAGCGGCTTGCAGATCACGCATCTCAAGCCGCGCACGACCCAGTTCATACCACCCATTGGCATGGGACGGATCGGCGGCAACCGCGCGCTTCAACCAGGTTTCGGCCGGCCGCATCTTCCCCTGCTCCATCATCACCCGTCCAAGATTATAAAACACCGACGCCGGAGCCCCCTTGCCCTTCGCCGCCCGAAGCAGCAGCCTTTCCGAAGAGGTCCAATCCCCCGCGGCCAGCAAAGCCGGTAATTGGTCCAAGCCTTTCATGCCAGCCTGCCGCCCCCTGTCCTCAAGCGATGGACACCTTTGTCCCGCTCCGTCATCAAACCATCGCGTTCGCCGCGTAACCAGCCCGCAACCCTCCCGGAGCCTGCCCCATGCACCCTATCGCCTTTTCCCGCCCCGGCCAATTCTGGCGCGGCAATCTGCACACCCATTCGTCTCTCTCCGACGGTGTTTTGCCGCCCGAAGAGGTCTGCCGCCGATACCGCGCCGAAGGCTATGATTTCATGGCGCTGACTGATCACTTCATCGGCCAGTACGGCTATCCGGTTGCCGATACCCTGAGCTACCGCGATGCAGGCTTCACCACCTTGCTGGGCGCTGAGCTGCATTCGGGCGCGATGGAGAACGGCGAGCTTTGGCATATCCTCGCCGTTGGACTGCCCGCCGATTTCGCCCCCGGAGACGCGCCGCATTTCCGCCCTGTCGAGGGGCAGGAAACCGGCCCCGAGATCGCCGCCCGTGCGGTCGCCGCCGGCGCCTTCGTCGCCATCGCGCATCCGCAATGGTCCGGGCTGACCCTGGCTGATGCGCGTTCGATCAGCGCCGCCCATGCGGTCGAGATCTACAACCATGGCTGCGCCACGGGCTGCGACCGACCCGACGGGTTCTCGGTCGCGGACCTGCTGCTGAGCGAAGGGCGTGACCTCAGCCTGATTGCCACCGACGACGCGCATTTCTCGGAGCCCGACCATTTCGGCGGCTGGGTCATGGTCAAGGCCAAAGCCAACAGCCCCGAGGCGCTGTTGCAAGCGCTGAAGGACGGTGCCTTCTATTCCAGCCAGGGGCCTGAGTTGCGCGATATTCGGATCGAGGACGACCGGATACTGGTCGAAAGCTCCGCCGCTGTTTCGGTGATCCTGCAGGGCGCGGGCTCTGCCGCGATCGCCCGGCATGGCCAGTCGATGACCCGCAGCGAATTGCCGCTGGAGCGCTTCGCCACCTCGCCCTGGCTGCGGGTGACGGTGATTGATGCCGGCGGCAAGCGCGCGTGGTCCAACCCGATACGCCTCGATCACGCAGGTTGACCACGGCAGCGCGAGGCAAGATCTGGGGCCTGTCCAACTGCGTACCGCCCGACTTCGCGGTTTCGGTAACTGGGGTGCGGGGGGCTTTGCCCCCGACACGCGGCGACCGCTCTAGGCGGTCACCGCGTGTCTCCCCCAGGATATTTTTGAACAGGGAAACCCTGGGAACCCCGTAAAGAAACAAGGCCGGGCAATATCAAGCTGGCTGTTTTCAGATCTTGCTTGCCGACAAGAGCATCGGCTCATGGGTCAGATTGTCGTTGACGGCCATCCGCGAGTCCCCGGCCTTCTCCTGGTGCCGTCAGGTCATTTCACGCGCGGCGGCTTCGCCCAGCAGAATGCCTTCGGCATTCAGTTCTGCCATGACGCCCATCAGCTTCGACAGCGACCGATAAAGCGTCTTCCGCTCCGTTGCCGACAGCTTCTGCAAAAGAAACTTCTGCCGGGCCTGGCCGATGCGAATGACCTCTTCCGCGACGCTGCGGCCTTCTTCGGTCACTTCGAAGATCGCACGGCGGGCATCTTTCGGGTCATTGCCCTTGCGGATGTAGCCGCGTTCGGCCAGCGCGGCGGCAGCCCGGCTGATCTGGGCGCCATCAAGCAGCAGTTTCTCGCAGATCTCGCCATAAGACGCCGGTCCGCTGTTGCCCAGCCGCGCCAGGACCCGCCCCTCGGCCAGGGTTAGGCCGAAATGACGCGAGAAATACTTGGAAATATTGCGGTTGAATTCGCCCGACAACATGCCGATACGATAGGTCAGGTAGTCTTCGTGTGGCATCTCGGCATAATCGTCACCGGCCGGCACACCTTCGAGGAAGGCAGGCGTCGACCAATAGGGCTGGCTTTTGGGCATGTCGGTGCTTTCTTCGGTCCTGTTCCGCACAAGGTATGGCGAAGTGATTGACATGTCAAACAACCTGCAGCGCGACGCCGGGTAACAGAGCGTTTTGTCGATCATACGCCAGCGCATTGGGCATTCACACCGGTAATCGCCTTTGGCAGTTGCAGATTTTGATGTTTCTGCCCCGGAACCTGGCGGGGGCAAGGTCGGCCAACGGCCTGGGCGCCCGTCTACCTTGTGTTAGCGATTTCCGCCTAGCCTGAAGCAAGACCAAAGCCGGAAAGCCTCCATGAAACCTGTCATCCTTTTGCTGATCCTCATGCTGCTCGTTCCGCCGGGAACGGGGAGCCGTGCGCAGAGGTACGTCGAGATCCGCGAAATTGCCCGCTGGGGGCATGGCAACTGGCAGGTCCGGAAGGTCGAGAACACACATTTTCAAATGCGCAACTGCGAGATCTGGACGGGTGGCGACGGGATCGGCACCCTGCGACTGACCGTCGGTGACGGCGGCGCGGATGCCTCGCTGACCTATCAGCCCGTGGTCTTTCGCGGCATGCCGCTTCCCATGACCGATCAGGATGATTTCCTGATGTTGTTCGACGGCAAGCCAAACTGGATCGCCGCTGAGGTAACGATTTCCGAATGGGTGGACGACTGGGAGATGTTCCGGGTGGATGCCTCGCTATCGAACGAGGGGGTCGCGGAAGCAGTGCAAAACCTGCGCGACGCGAACACCTTGCTGGTCGGTACCCAAGGGCGCGGAAAACCGCATGTGATCGACACATTCCTGCTGGATGGCTTTACGGCCACCTGGCTGAAAGCTGGCGAATGGTGTGGGTTTGATCCCGAGAAACGTTTTCGAACGCTGTGACGCCGGGGGCACACCAGGTCCGGACCGGCAGTTCTGAGGCCTGAGAGGAGCCAAGAGGCCCCCGCGCAGTCGGTAGGGCGATCTCTGGACAGGCAAGAGCCGACAGGCGTTTCAACCCTACCCGTCCGTCAAGCCCAGCCTGTCGCCAATTCGGGCTTGGGCGCACGGGTGCGTGACACGACCTTGCCGCGCGAGATCACTGCCAGGCGGGTCGCCCGTGTGCGGATCGCCTCGACCGGGCTCTGCGCATCCAGCAACACAAGGCTCGCCACTTTGCCCGCCTCGATCCCCCAGTCAAGACCGAGGATGCCGGCGCTGCTTTGCGTCACCAACCCGAAACACCGCGCCATCTGCGCCGGAGAGGTCATCTGCGCAACGTGCAACCCCATGAAGGCAACATCCAGCATGTCCGCCGTGCCAAGGGGATACCAGGGGTCCATCATGCAGTCCTGCCCAAAGCCGACGCGGATACCCTGTTCCAGCATCTCGGGCACACGGGTCATGCCGCGCCGCTTGGGATAGCTTTCCATACGGCCCTGCAACGTGATGTTGATCAGTGGATTGGGGATTGCGGAAACCCCTGCTTCCGCGATCAGCGGCAGCAGTTTCGCGACATAGTAATTGTCCATCGAATGCATCGAGGTCAGATGCGACCCCGCAACCCGCCCCTGCAGACCGCAGCGCAGGGTTTCGGCGGCAAGCGTTTCGATATGGCGCGACATCGGATCATCGCTTTCATCACAATGCAGATCGACCATCAGCCCCCGGTCGGCTGCCAGTTCGCAGGCGGCCCGGACCGATGCGGCGCCATCGGTCATGGTGCGTTCGAAATGCGGGATCCCGCCGACCACATCAACGCCCATGTCGAGCGCGCGGATCAGGTTCTCTTCTGCCCCCGGACTGCGGTACCAGCCGTCCTGTGGGAAGGCGACCAGTTGCAAGTCTATGACATCCTTCACCTTCTCCCGCACCTCCAGCAACCCTTCAACCCCGGCCAGGCGCGGATCGGTCACATCCACATGGCTGCGGATCGCCAGGATCCCCTTGCTGACGGCGATGTTGCAATATTCCAGCGCCCGCGCGACCACCTCGTCCGGTGTCAGCACCGCGCGCAATTCCCCCCAAAGCCCGATGCCTTCCAGCAGCGTGCCGCTCTTGTTGATCCGAGGGGTGCCGTAGCTGAGCGTCGCGTCCATGTGAAAATGCGGATCGACGAAGGGCAGCGACACCAGCCGGCCCCCGGCCTCGATCACCTCGCCCGCTTCGGCGGTGATCTTGGGGGCGACCTCGACGATCTTTTCGCCGGCAATCGCGATATCCACCACGCGCCCATCCGGCAGGGTGCCCCCTTGGATCAGAAGATCAACAGCCATGGCAATGCTCCTTTGTTTTCGGGACCCTAGCCCGCTGCGGCGCGCAGGGAAAGCAGCGCCGCTACCAGACGCCCGAAAGCGCGGCGGATGCTGTTTGTACGGGCGCTTGCGCATCTCCACGGCGACCCTGCGCTTGACGCGACGACCGGCGAGTGCAGGCATGAAAAGATGACCGCACCAGCTTCATCCCCTCTGCCCACGCCCCGCGGGTTCCCCGAGGCAGAGTTGCGCGCCCGCACCGCCGCGGCGCAGGCCCGCATGGCCGAGGCCGGGCTGGAGGCGCTGCTGCTGACCACCGAACCCGCCTTGCGGTACTTCACCGGCTTCCTGACCCGGTTCTGGGGAAGCCCGACACGACCCTGGTTCCTGGTGATCCCGGCCAGCGGCGATCCAGTCGCGGTCATTCCCGCCATCGGCGCCCACCTGATGGGGCAAAGCTGGATCAGCGACGTCCGCAGCTGGTCCAGCCCCGAGCCCGGCGACACCGGGCTGCGGCTTCTGTCCGATTGTTTGGTGGAAAAGGCCCCGGAGGGCCGCGTCGGCCTGCCCTCCGGACCCGAAACCCATCTGCGCCTGCCGCTGTCGGATTGGGCCCGGTTGCGCGCCTTGCTGCCCCGGCATCACTTCACCGATGACGCCGAGATCCTTGCCGACCTGCGCCTGCTGAAATCCCCCGCCGAGGTCGCGAAGATCGAAACCGCCTGCGCCATTGCGACCCGCGCCTTTGACCGGGTGCCCGAAATTGCCGGGCCCGGCGTTGCGCTGGATCAGGTGTTTCGCCGCTTCCAGATGCTCTGCCTCGAGGAGGGCGCGGATTGGGTGCCCTATCTCGCCGGTGGTGCCGGACCGGGCGGCTACGGCGACGTGATTTCCCCCGCCACGCCTGCGCCCCTGCAAAAAGGCGACGTGCTGATGCTGGATACGGGGCTGTGTCATGATGGTTATTTCTGTGATTTCGATCGCAATTTCTCGGTTGGGGCGCCGTCACCCGAAACCGTCCGCGCCCATGCCCGGCTGATCGGGGCCGCGCGCGCGGGCTTTGACCTTGCCCGTCCCGGCGCGACCTTTGCGGATCTTTTCGGGGCCATGAACCGCGTTTTGACACCCGGCGGAACCACGCCCGGCAGGCTGGGCCACGGCCTTGGGATGGAACTGACCGAAGGCCCGTCGATTGTCCCCTGGGAGGGCCGCGACCTGCAGCCAGGCATGGTCCTGACACTGGAACCGTTGCTGACCCTACCCTCCGGTCAGGTGATGGTGCACGAGGAAAACATCCTGATCACCCCCACCGGCGCGCGCTGGCTGTCGCGACCAAGCGGACCGGAGATCGCCCTATTGCCCGTGCCCGAAGCGGCAAAGGCCGCCCCATGACCCGGTTCCCCTATGACCTGTCGTCGGAATCGCCACCCCGCCTCGGGCTGATCGTCCTGCAGGCAGATGAAACCATCGAGCTGGATTTCCGCCGCCTGATCCCTGCGCCGGTCGAACTTCTGACCACGCGCATTGCCTCTGGCGCAGAGCTGAACGCGGCCAGTATCGCCGCGATGGAGGCCCGGATCACCGCCGCCGCTGCCCTTTTGCCCGAAGGCGCGGAGTTCACTGCGATCGGCTATGCCTGCACTTCGGCCTCGGCACAGTTGGGGCCGCTGCGAGTCGCCGGGCTGATCCGCGACGGGGCCTGCGCCGCCCATGTGACCGAACCTGTCACGGCGCTGGTCACCGCCTGTCGCGCGCTCGGGCTGCGGCGGCTGGCGGTGCTGTCGCCCTATGTCGCCCCCGTCTCTGCCCGGCTGCGCGCGGTGCTGGCCGAGGCCGGGATCGCCACGCCGCGCTTCGGCTCCTTCGAGGAATCCCGCGAAGCTCTTGTCGCCCGGATTTCTGCCCCTTCGATCATCGACGCCGCCCTGGCGCTGGCCCGCGACAAGGATCCCGCGGCGCCCTCTGGTCCCGACGGGCCGGAAGGGCCGGACGGGATCGATGGGATCTTCCTGTCCTGCACCAATCTGCGCGGCCTCGACCTGATCGCGCCGCTCGAGGCGGAGCTCGGCCTGCCGGTGCTGACCTCGAACCAGGTGCTGGCCTGGCACATGATGGGCCTCGCCGGGTTGGCCGCGCCGGTGCCCGGGCGTTTGCAGGGTTTGCGATCCTCGGACACGGCCCTGCGCAGCCCGGCGACGTGAAACCGTCATGTTGGCGGCCTAGATCAAACGGGGAAACCCTGCGACCTTGCCGGGACCGCGCAATGCCCCAAGTCTTGCCCGGCGGGGTCATGCCGCCTATACGCCCGACCAGACCAATCGCCAGAAGGCCCGGATCATGCTTCAGACGCCCTATTACCTGATCGACAAGTCCCGGCTGCTGCCGAACATGGAAAAGATCGCCTGGCTGCGCGAAAACTCCGGCGCAAAGGCCCTGCTGGCGCTGAAATGCTTTGCCACCTGGTCAGTCTTCGATTTCATGAGCGACTACATGGATGGCACCACCTCGTCTTCGCTCTACGAGGTCAAGCTGGGGCGCGAAAAATTCCCCGGCGAAACCCATGCCTATTCCGTCGCCTGGGCCGATCACGAGATCGACGAGGTGCTGGCCAATTCCGACAAGGTGATCTTCAACACCGCCGCGCAATTGCAACGCTTCGAAGGCGTCAGCCGCGACCATACCCGCGGTCTGCGGGTGAACCCCGGTGTCTCGACCTCGGATTTCGACCTGGCGGACCCGGCGCGGCCATTTTCGCGCCTTGGAGAACATGATCCCGAAGACATCGCCCCGGTGGCCGACCTGATTTCGGGCTTCATGTTCCACAACAATTGCGAGAACGCCGATTTCGACCGGTTCGACGCCATGCTGGGCGCGATTGAGCAGCGTTTCGGCCACCTGATCCGCAAGATGGACTGGATCTCGCTCGGGGGGGGCATCCATTTCACCGGCGCCGATTACCCGCTGCACCGCCTGGCCGAACGCCTGCGCCGCTTTGCCGGCGAGAACGAGGTGCAGGTCTATCTTGAACCGGGCGAGGCGGCGATCACCGGCTCAACCACGCTGGAAGTCTCGGTTCTGGACACGCTTTTCAACGGCAAGAACCTGGCCATCGTCGACAGTTCCATCGAGGCGCACATGCTGGATCTGCTGATCTACCGCGAAAGCGCAAAGATGGCGGAAAGCGGCGACCAGAACTGGATGATCTGCGGGAAATCCTGCCTTGCAGGGGACATCTTCGGGGAATTCCGCTTTGACCGGACCCTGAAACCCGGCGACCGCCTGTCGATCGAGGATGCGGCAGGCTATACGATGGTCAAGAAGAACTGGTTCAACGGCGTGCAGATGCCCGCCATCGCGATCCGCGAGCTGGACGGGACCGAACGCCTCGTGCGGGATTTCGACTATGGCGATTTCGTCTCGGCCCTGTCCTGAGACCTGACCCTGAAATCCCGTCCTGAAAACTGATTTGCAAAGGGGGAAACCCGAACTGATGAAACGCAATGTCCTCATCATCGGCGCCGGCGGCGTCGCCCAGGTCGTCGCGCATAAATGCGCACAGAACAACGATACGCTGGGGGATCTTCACATCGCCAGCCGGACCCGCGCCAAATGCGAGGCGATCATCGCCAGCGTGCATGAGAAATCCGCGATGAAGGTGGATGGGGTCTTTGACGCCCATGCGGTCGATGCCATGGACAGCGCCGCCGTGGCCGCCCTGATCCGGCAGGTCGGCGCAGAGATCGTCATCAATGTCGGCACTGCCTTCGTCAACATGACCGTGCTCGACGCCTGCATCGAAACCGGCGCGGCCTATATCGACACGGCGATCCATGAAGATCCCGAAAAGATTTGCGAAACCCCGCCCTGGTACGGCAATTACGAATGGAAGAAGCGCGATCTTTGCGCGCAAAAGGGCGTGACCGCGATCCTTGGCGCGGGCTTCGATCCGGGCGTGGTCAATGCCTTTGCCCGCTTTGCCATCGACGAATACATGGACGAGGTCACCTCGATCGACATCGTCGACATCAATGCCGGCAGCCATGGCAAGTATTTCGCCACCAATTTCGACCCGGAAATCAACTTCCGCGAATTCACCGGCACCGTCTATTACTGGGAAGACCAGCAATGGAAGGAAAAGAAGATGTTCGAAAGCGGCCGGGACTGGGATCTTCCGGTTGTCGGCACGCAGCGCGCCTACCAGTCCGGCCATGACGAGGTGCATTCCCTGGCGGCGAACTACCCGCAGGCCGATGTGCGTTTCTGGATGGGCTTCGGAGAGCATTACATCAATGTCTTCACCGTGCTGCAATCGCTCGGCCTGCTGTCCGAACAACCCGTCAAGACCGCCGAGGGGCTGGAGGTCGTGCCGCTGAAGGTCGTGAAGGCCGTGCTGCCCGATCCCTCGTCCCTCGCGCCCGATTACACCGGCAAGACCTGCATCGGGGACCTGGTGAAGGGGCGCAAGGACGGCAAGGATGTCGAGGTCTTCGTCTACAACGTCGCCGATCACGCCGAAGCCTATGCCGAGGTCGGCTCGCAGGGGATTTCCTATACCGCCGGTGTGCCCCCCGTGGCGGCCGCGCTGCTGATCGCCTCGGGCGATTGGGATGCGGGCACCATGAAGAACGTCGAAGAGCTTAATCCCAAACCGTTCTTCACCATTCTCGACCGGATCGGCCTGCCCACCCGCGTCGAATTCAACGGCACCGACACCGCCTGGAACGCCTGAGAACGGCTCCCCCTGCCTGAACTGGGGCGCCCGTTTCGGGGCGCCTCAGCCTACGTCGCCGGGGGCAATGGCGACGCTTTTGACCACCGCATGACAGACCTGTCCCGGCGCCAGATCCATGGCGGCGACGGAGCGTTGCGTGACCCGGGCCAGCACCCGACCGGCCGGTGTCTCCAGCGCGACAAGGCAACCCGGCCCCGAGCCGGCGCGGATTTCCCGGATGCGGCCCGGCAGGATGTTCAGCGCAGACAGGCCCTCGGGCCGGGTCTTCGACAGGATCACCTCGCTGGCGGCGATACGGATGCGCAGCACCCCGCTGTCCTGCGTCACGCGCGGCAGGAACAGCGGCACGCCCCCGGCGCGCAGTTCGGTCATGCCATCGGCGTGATGGGCGACGATCTCTGCCTGCAACACCGCCCCCGCTCCACGCACCCCCGCCGGCAGGACGCCGGGATCCCCCAGCACATCGACCGCCGGCCCCTGGCGCAGGACCCGGCCGTTTTCCAGCGCGACAATGGTAGTGGCCAGGCGCGCGACCTCGGCCGGGGCATGGCTGACGTAAAGGATCGGCACCTTCACCTCGTCCCGCAACCGTTCGAAATAGGGCAGGATTTCCGCCTTTCGGGCTTCATCGAGGGCGGCGAGCGGTTCATCGGCCAGGATCAACTGCGGCTCCGACAAAAGCGCCCGCCCGATGGCGACACGTTGCTTTTCCCCCCCCGAGAGCGCGGCCGGGCGCCGGTCGAGCAATGCACCTATCCCCAGCATCTCGACCACTCGCGCCTCTTCACCGCGCTCGGGCAGGCGGGCGAACCAACGCCCGTAGCGCAGGTTCTGGCGCACCGAAAGATGTGGAAACAGCCGCCCTTCCTGAAAGATACAGCCCAAGCGGCGGCGATGCACCGGCAGGGCCAGCCCCGCGCCCGTGTCCAGCAACACCCGGTCGTTCAGCGCGATCCGGCCTTGCTGCACGCGCAGCAGCCCGGCAACCGCGTTGATGACGCTGCTTTTCCCGGAGCCGGAGCGGCCGAACAACACCGTCACCCCCGGCGGCGCGTCGAAGGCGGCCCGAAGCTGAAAGCCCCCGAAATCGTGGGAAATATCGACAGAAAGGCTCATCCCCCCGCCACCCGCCGGGCGATGCGGCGCCCGATGACCTCTGACAGCAGCAGCGCCCCCATCGCGATGAAAACGGAGATCACCACCAGCCGCGCCGCCGCACCTTCGCCATCCGGCACCTGCAAAAAGGCATAGATGGCCGAGGGCATCGTCTGCGTCTGGCCGGGAATGTTCGACACAAAGGTGATCGTCGCCCCGAATTCGCCCATGGCCTTGGCAAAGGCCAGAATGGCGCCCGCCACGATGCCGGGCAAGGCCATGGGCAGGGTCACGGTCGCAAAGATCCACATCGGCCGGGCCCCCAGCGTCGCGCTGGCCTGTTCAAGCCGCAGATCGACCGCCTCGATCGACAGGCGGATCGCCCGGACCATCAGCGGAAAGCCCATGATCCCCGCCGCCAGCGCCGCGCCGGTCCAGCGAAAGGCAAAGACCAGTCCGATGCGCTCCAGCGGCGCGCCGATCGGCCCCTGCGGCCCCATGGTCAGCAACAGGATGTACCCCGTCACCACCGGCGGCAGCACCAGCGGCAGATGCACCAACCCGTTCAGCACCTGCCGCCCCGGAAACCGCCAGCGCGCCAGGGCATGGGCGGTCAGGATACCGAAGGGCAGGCTGACCAGCGTTGCCCAGCTTGCCACTTTCAGCGACAGCAGAACCGCCTGCCATGCCTCGGGTCCCAGCATGTCAATCGCCCGCCAGCAGGGTAAAGCCCTGGGCCGCAAAGGCCGACCCCGCCTGGTGACCGGCAAGATAGGCCAATGCGTCCGATTTCAGCGGGTTGTCGCTGCGCGCAAGGCCCGCCATGGGGTAGATGATCGGCGGATGGCTGTCAGCGGGAAAGCGGCCCAACACCGAAACCCGTACCGCCGCCACCGCATCGGTGGCATAGATCACCCCCAGCGGCGCCGCACCCGAGGTGACCAGGGCCAGGGCTGCGCGGACATTGTCGGCCTGCGCCACCTGCCGCGCCACGCTGTTCCAAAGGCCAAGGGTTTGCAGCGCGGCCTTGCCGTAGATCCCCGCAGGCACCGCATCAACCAATGCCATGGCGAGGTGGCCCCGAGGTCCAAGCAGCCCGGCGAGATCCAGATCCGGGCCGATGGTGACCGGACCCGCCTGCGTATCCTGCCCCACCAGCACCAGCGCATTGCCCAGCAGTTCGACGCGGCTGCCGGGATCGGTCAGGCCTCTGGCCTCGAGTTCATCCATCCAGCCCGGATTGGCCGAGATGAAGATATCCGCCGGGGCGCCCTGTTCGATCTGCCGGGCCAGCGCCGAAGACCCGGCAAAGGACAGGTCCATGTGGTTGCCGGTCTGCGCCTCGTACCCCGCCGCGACATCCTCCATCGCGGTTTTCAGGCTGGCGGCCGCAAAGACAAGAACGTCATCGGCATGGGATACCTTGGGGCCAAGTGCCAGCCCGAGGATCAGCGCCACGCCTGCCGGGAATTTCATGATGCCTCCAGCGATATGTTTCGTGGGGAATATCGTCCTGCGCCACCCTGCTGCGCAAGGGCTATTTTCGGTCCGCAGCCTCGGCGGGGGTATCGCCCGAGGGTGCGTCCAGCAGCGCCTGCAACCGGTCGACATGATCGCGTCCCGCGTCGCGCGCGGCCTCCTCCAGCCCCCGATAGGCCTCCAGTACGGCCTGCCCGGTTTCGGTGACGCGCGCCCCGCCGCCCTTCGACCCGCCGCGCGACGACGCCACGAGAGGGGTGGCGAACATCCGGTTCATGACTTCGACCAATTGCCAGGCGCGCTTGTAGCTCATCCCCATTTCGCGCCCCGCCGCAGCGATGGAGCCTGTCTCGGCAATGCGTTCCAGCAGATCGGCCTTGCCCGGGCCCATCATGCGCTCTGGTCCGAACAGGATCCGGATGCGGAAACGTGGTGCCTCGTCGTTCATGCTGCGGTCCCCGATATTGCGCGCCGAGGCGCCCGGCCTTGGCCCAAGCTGACCGCTGCCGCAAACCGGTTCAAGCCGAAAGACCGCTTCACCCAACCAGGGACCCACCCATGTTCACCCCGAACCGCAGTCCCGCCCATGTCGAATTTCCCCCTCACCGAGGCGCGGGGGCTGTTGCACTTCTGTCATGAATGGCGTTCCTATCCGCCTCAGGAGACGGGAAGGGAACATCCATGGAAGACTTTGATCGCAACGCAGTAGAGGCCGAGATTCGTACGGCCTTTGACGCCTATGAACGCGCCCTGTCGGAAAACGATGTTCCCGCGCTGTCGGAATTCTTCTGGGAAGACCCCCGCGCGGTACGGCTTGGCCCGGATGGCGGTCTTTACGGTCACGACCGCATCCGCGCTTTCCGGCGGGGCCGCGACGTGTCCGACATCGCCCGCGACCTTTACGAGATCCGCATCCTGGCGCTTGGCCCCAATACCGGGTCGGCGACCTGCGAATACCGCCGGATCGGATCGGGCAAACGCGGCGCGCAAAGCCAGGTCTGGAAGCGGTTCCCGGAAGGCTGGCGCATCGTATCGGCCCACGTCAGCCTGCAGGGCTGACGGCAGGACCCTGCCCCGCCGCGATAGTCGGCCCCCGGTCCGCGCCGCAGGGCAGGATCCCGGGGATCAGAACAGAAAATCGGTTTCATCCAGATCGGCGACCGAGACATTTTCAAGGATGATCCGGTTGCCATTTCCGTCGTCGATCACCGCATCGGCATTCTGCTGGCTCAGGTGATTGGCGACGAGGTCCTCGAAATCCGGGATCTCGGGCACGGCACTGAGGTCGATCTTTTCATAGGGGTTGCGGGCCTCGAAGTCGCGGATCCGGTCGACGCCGAATTCCCCGGCAAAGACAAAGATGTCGGCATTGAAGGCCCCGATCAGCAGATCGTTCCCCGCGCCCCCGTCCAGCCGGTCGAAACCGGCGGCGCCGTTCAGCACGTCGTTGCCGCTGCCGCCCTCGACCAGATCCTGACCGGCGCCGCCATGCAGCCGGTCGTTGCCGGTCTGGCCTTGTAGAAGGTCATTACCGCTGCCGCCGAACATGGCGTCCGTTTCGCTGCCCCCCGTCAGTACGTCATGACCCTGGCCCCCGAACAGCCGGTCGAAACCGGCGCCGCCGTCCAGTCTGTCCTGCCCCGCCTCCCCGTGAAGGTTGTCTGCCTGGTGCCCCCCGAACAGCAAGTCATCGCCCTGACCGCCCTTGATCATGTCGAACCCGTCGCCCCCCCGGATCGTGTCCCCGGCCTCTCCGCCGATCAGATGATCGTTGCCGGCCCCACCGTCGATGTAATCGCGCCCGGCCCCGCCCGACATCCGGTCCTGACCCTCGCCCCCGAACAAGGCGTCATTGCCGTCCTCGCCGTAAACAAGGTCATCGCCGGCCGCCAGATTGATGTTGTCGCTGCCGCCGCCGCCCAGCACCGTGTCTCCGGCCGTGGTGCCATAGACCCGGTCCCGGCCACCGCCAGCGTCGAAAATGAAACTGGGAAAGACCTGGAATTCCGCGCCCTGATCATCATCCACCAGCACATTCGCGGTCCGTGCCGCGTCGGCGGTGAAATCCGCGTTCAGCCGCGCGTCGAAGGCCGCGCCGGTCGCGAAGGTAAAGGTGTCCCCGCCAGCACCCGAGGGGACCACCACGTCTCGGTCCTCGGTGATCGAGATCACGGTCATTTCCCAGGCCTTCAGGTCCACCGAGATCGTGTGATTGACGCCCGCCAGGATCTGGGTGCGGCCGACTTCCAGAACGGGCTGGTCTTCGTCGTGGGCCGCCGCGCCCAAAGTGGCCACATGGGCCTCTGTCGCATCGGCATCGATGCCGAAGGCCCCATAGTCCAGATCCAACTGCTGGTCGTGAGCCGATGTCGCGAAGGTCACGACGTTCTTGCCCTGCACGAAGTTGTAGATGAACAGATCATCGACCCCGTCGCCATCGCTGTCATACCCCGTCTGGCCATCGTCGGCGGCATATCCGGTGACAAGTTCGCGCAACAAGGTGAAGGTCGCGCCGCCGAACTGGATGTCCTGCGCCCCAGTGCCATCCTGATCGACAAGGGTCGAATGGGTGTTTTCCAGCACCGGCCAGACGTCCATTTCATCGACCCCTTCGCGCACCATGGTATGAAACAGGGACGCGGTGGCAATTGCCGCCTGGGCGCCATCGACCGCCCCCGACTTGAAGGCCGCGTTGCTGACGTTCCATTCGGTCGCATAGGCGTCGAGCTGTCTGGGCTCCAATCCCGCCTCGCTCGCGAAATCATCGAAGAAATCCTGCCAGTTCTCGATCAGGCTCAGATCATCCATCACGTCCTGCGCCCCCTCGGAAGAGGCATCCTCCCAAGGGGTTTCGGGATAGAAATGCGCTGCGACCCCGTCGATGGCGGCATAGAAATCCTCGACGCTTTCAAGCGGGCCATAGTCGTCGCCCAGATCCTCGTCCAGCAGCCCCTTCACCAGCTGGTTGTTGCCCCTTTCGCCGGATTTGAAAAAGGCCGCCTGGGCGATGATGTCGGGGCCGTCGGTCAGTCCGAGATCGTCGAGTTCCTCGCGCACCCAGACCGCAAAGTTGCGGGTGATGGCCGCGAAATCCCGCGCATGGGTCAGCACGTCGCCATTGTGCCCGTCGATCCAGGAGGCAAATTCATTGCCCAGTTCGAACCCCGAGATCACATTGCCGTTGGAATAGTCCATCGCGGCGCGGACAAAGCCCTTCACCTCGGCTTCCAGGGCGGCCATGTCGACGCCGGACCCGGACTTGATGATCTCGAAGAAGCGCACCGTCGGGATCACCACCTTCACCTCGGCGCCGTTCAGCGCGGCGTAATCCAGGAAGGTACTGAGGCGGGTGAAATTGGTGCTGTCGCCCGCATCGTTGAAGTTCACCGCGTCGATGGCACCCGTGGCCCCGGCTTCGAAATGGCGCGGATCGGTTATGTCGAAATATTTTTCGGCGATCGAGCCGCCCGGATAACGCAGGTTGTTGACCCCAAGCCATTCGGAGGCAGCCCCGAAACCGCCGCCCTCTTCCAGACCTTCGTCATGTCTTTCGCGATTGGCCAGGTAGTTCGAACCGAAATGGCGGTCGGTCACGTAGGCTTCTGCCTGTCCCGCCCGCAATTGGATAACGCTTGCCATTCCAAAACCCCATATAAGCCAGCCGGATCCGGCCCTGACGACCCGCGACCAACGGGGTGGCCCTGCTGGGCGCCCCGGTCCGGGTTCACATGGTGGCGTTGGCTTCCCGGACTCTGGCCCCGGGGAAGCAGACGGCAGTCTGCACGAAACGTCCCACATCTCCGGAACGGCCACCCTTTGCGGTACGGCCCCCGATTGCGGATCGTTCAGCGTCTGCGAAACCTGCGGGCCCTGCCCTGTGTCCGGTTCATGCAGATCGTTCAGGTCTTGCAGGTCATTCGGATCTTGCAGATTGCGGCCCCCTTGCGAAGCCGCTTTCCGTTGCGGATCATTCACCCGCGCGCGCGTCGGATTCCCCCAAAGAAACCACGGCCACCGCAGGTAAGATAGGTCCCCAACAGCCCGTGCGGCAAGCCGCATCGCGCCAATTGGTTTCCAATTTCTTACCATCACCGCGCGGGCATCAGGGGGAGCATCGGATCACTCCACGTTGACCTCGTAGCCGAAGCGCTGCGTCGCGCCGGGGGACAGGCGGACGGTGTTCGGGCGCTCGGTGATCTCAGGCCCGGCGCCCTGACGCGCGGCCATGCCATGCCAGGGCTCGATGCACAGGAAGGGCGCGCCGGGCTTCGTCCAGATCCCGAGGTTGGGCGTGTTTTCGAACCGAAAGCGCAGCGCCGGCGCATCGCCACCCTGAGCGGCATAAAGCAGCTCGGACCCGCTGCCTTCGGGAAAGATCATCGCGTCCGCCTCGAACAGGTCCGGCGTCACGGTCAGCAGACCCTTGTCGAAGGGCGAGGGCAACCGGTCGTCGGTCAGATAGCCATCGGTCAGACGCGCCAACGCCGGTTCGGCGTCGTCGCGCAGCAGGATGTGATGGTCCTCGCCTTCCGCGCCGGGCAGCGGCCAGGCAAAGGCCGGGTGGAAACCAAGGCCGAAGGGCATGTCGTGGCTGTCGCGGTTCTCGACCTCGGCCAGTACCGAAAGTTGCGCGCCCTCGACCCGGTAGGTCAGCGTCAGGCGAAAGAGAAAGGGATAGACCCCGCGGCTTTCGTCGCTGTCGGTCAGCACGAACCGCGCGAGCGAGGCGGTGGCCTCTTCCAGCTCGAAGGTACTGCGACGGGCGAAACCGTGCTGTTTCATCGGTGCCTCCACCCCGCCCGAAGACAGGATGTCGTCCGGCGCGCGCCCGACGATCGGGAACAGGACCGGCGCGCGGCCCGACCAATGCGCCGGATCGCCGTGCCAGAGCAATTCGCGCCCATCCGCAAGGGTGATGGCCTGCATCTCGGCCCCGAGGGGGGACAGGGTCACCGAAAGATCGGGGCTGCTGATCGTGGTCAAATCCTGGGTCATCGCGGGGTCTCCGAGGTTGCGCGCGGCTGTCGGTTCAAGGGTTAGGGGGCCGGAGACGTCCCTGCAACAGTCAGCACACCCTTGCCGCAAGGCGCGCGTTTACGCAGGCTGCCTTCTTGTCTATGATGCCACTATCGGATGCAGGCATCCGTGCAGCGACCGGGCCCCTCTGACGGAAGTGACGGCGCTTCCGTGATGTCGGCGCTGCGACCCGATCCAGCCGTCTGGACCAAATCCTTATGGACAAGACTACGATTCGAGACCGCGTCTCCGCGCCTGGAGCGTCGGGCGCAGGTGCGCGCGGCCTACTGGGCTATTTCCGATGGGCCTTCCTGGTGACCTTCCTCGGGCTCGTGCTGGGCACCTGGCTGGGCTGGCTGTTCACCGGCACCCTGTCGGGCGCGCTGACATCGCTGATGATCTGTGCCGTTCTGGCGGTGCTGGAAATCAGCCTGTCCTTCGACAATGCCATCGTGAATGCCAACAAGCTGAAGACCATGACCCCGGTCTGGCGCCAGAGATTTCTGACCTGGGGCATCCTGATCGCCGTTTTCGGCATGCGCATCGTCTTCCCGCTGCTGATCGTGGTGATCGCGGCCAACGTCGGCCCCTGGCAGGCGCTGGTGATGGCGGGCTCGGACCCGGCCGCCTACAGCCACATCATGCATGACGCCCATCTGCCGATTGCGGCCTTCGGGGCCACCTTCCTGATGATGGTCGGGCTGAAGTTCTTCTTCGACGATGAAAAGGACATCCACTGGCTGCCCTGGATCGAACCCCGGCTGGCGCGCTTTGCCTCCATCCGCTCTGTCGAGGTGGCAGTGGTCCTGCTCCTGATCCTGGGCTTTTCGCACTTTCAGCATGGGCCGGACCGGACGATATTCCTCGGCGCCGCGCTCTGGGGGCTGGCAACCTTCGTGCTGGTCGATGTCATGGGACAGTTCCTCGACCACCGCGATGCCGCGCTCGGGACGGCCGCCAAGGGCGGGCTTGGGGCCTTTTTGTACCTCGAAGTGCTCGATGCCTCGTTTTCCTTTGACGGGGTAATCGGGGCCTTCGCGCTCAGCAAGAACCTGTTCGTGATCGCCATCGGGCTGGGGATCGGAGCGATGTACGTCCGGTCCATGACCATCATGCTGGTCGAGAAGGGCACGCTGACCCAGTACCGGTTCCTGGAACATGGGGCCTTCTACGCGATCATCGCCCTGTCGGTCATAATGTACATCCAGACCCTGACCGAGATCCCCGAAGTGGTGACCGGCCTTGGCGGCGCGGGATTGATCGGCATATCGCTTTGGTCCTCGCTGCGCTGGAACCGCCGGCACGGGACCGAAGCGGCCTGACCTGCGCGGGAATCGCACCTGTCGGTTCCCGCGCAACCGGCGGCCGTACAACCCGAAGTCCCCTGACTAGTCATGCAAATCCCGCAGGGGTTTTGCAGCTGCACGAATTTGCCATGCAGCGAACACATACCGAGATTCGCGAATTCGCATGACGGGGATTTTCGCCTCTGCGTCTTTGGCGGGTCCATAAGTTTTCTGCTTCGCCTCAATCGGGAAACTGCGCGCACCGCCATACCAAAGGCCGTGCTGCATCGCGGCACGATTTTCCCCGTCTTTACAAATACCTTACCGGCTCCGCGCCGGACAAGCCCCCGTCCTCGGGCGCAGATCTGTAACTGAGTCGCCGACGCATCTTTTTCCCGCTCTCAGAATCGTGATCCCCGTCAGAGGGTTAGTTCCCGCGCCCTGCCCTACTTGCTTGCGTCGGATTGCCGCCTCGTGTCCCGCGGACTGCGGGCCTAATCGCTGGGGGTCATTACGATTTCCGGCTTCCGCCCGCCCCCTGACCCGCTCCGGGTCCGGATTTCAGCGGGCCGTCCCGTCAGGGCACTGCCGGACAAGCAATAAGAGGCTTACATTGCTCAGATTCGTCAAACTCCCCATGATTGCGGCTTCGGCCCTGTTGCTGGCGGGGTGTCGCTATGACGTTCTCGCGCCCAGTGGCTGGGTGGCGGTGCAGGAACGCAACCTGCTGATCATCTCGACCCTGCTGATGCTGATCGTCATCATCCCGGTGCTGTTCCTCGGGATCTACCTGCCCTGGAAGTACCGCGCCGACCGGCCCGACCCCTCGGATTACGATCCCTCCTTCATCCATTCCACCAAGCTGGAGGTCCTGATCTGGGGCGTGCCCGTCGCGATCATCGTGGCGCTTGGCGCGGTCACATATGTCTACACCCACCGGCTGGACCCCTATCGCCCGCTCGACATCGCCGGCACGCCGCTGAAGGTCGAAGCGGTCTCGCTCGACTGGAAATGGCTGTTCATCTACCCCGAAGAAGGTGTCGCCGCGGTCAATGAACTGGCCCTGCCCGCCGGGCGCCCGGTCGAGATCAGCCTGACCTCTTCGACGGTGATGAACACCCTGTCGATCCCGGCGCTGAGCGGCATGGTCTATTCCATGGCCGGGATGGAGACCAAGCTGCACCTTGTGGCCGATCACGCCGGCACCTTCGCGGGTCGGTCGGCCCATTATTCGGGGCCGGGCTTCAGCCAGATGACCTTTGACACGCTGGCGATGGAGGAAGGCGATTTCGACGCCTGGGTGCAGAAGGCACGCAACGGCGACACGGCCCTGACGCGCGCCGCCTACATGGAGCTTGAAAAGCCCAGCATCGCCGCTCCGGTCCAGCATTTCGGCAATGTCGCCGAGGGGCTGTTCGACCGGATCGTCGGGCTCTGTGTCGAAGACGGCAAGGTCTGCATGAGTCAGATGATGATGCAGGACATGCATGGCGGCGGCGGCAAGGAAGGCATTCCCAATGCCGCCGCCTATGAATACGACAACCCGCGCCGCATCGACGGGCACGGCAACCTGATGCCACCGCTGCCGGGGTCGCAGTCCGATCACGACCTGCTGTCGCAATATCCCTGGAACGATCCCGATCAGCTTTGCGGTCTGCCCGCCGAGCAGGAGAAAGTATAACATGGCAACGGAACATGCACTTCCGGCCCAGACGGTGTCGCCGATCTTCGGCCGCCTCAACCTGGACTGGATCCCCTACCACGAACCGATCCTGATCGGCACCTTCGCAGGCGTCGCCCTTGCCGGTCTGATCGGGTTCTTCCTGATGACCTATTTCCGGCTCTGGATGCCCTTCTGGAAGAACTGGGTCACCACGGTCGACCACAAGAAGATCGGCATCATGTACATGGTGCTGGGCTTCATCATGCTGGTCCGGGGCTTTACCGATGCGCTGATGATGCGCGCCCAGCAGGCCATGGCCGCCGGGGGCGCAGAGGGCTACCTTCCGCCGCACCACTTCGATCAGGTCTTCACGGCGCATGGGGTCATCATGATCTTCTTCGTCGGCATGGCCTTCATCACCGGCTTCATGAACTTCGTCATGCCGCTGCAAATCGGCGCGCGGGACGTGGCCTTCCCCTTCCTGAACAACTTCTCGTTCTGGATGACGGTCTCCGGCGCGCTGCTGCTGAACCTGTCGCTGTTCATCGGTGAATTCGCCCGGACCGGCTGGCTGGCCTTCCCGCCCTTGTCGGGGTCGAGCTATTCGACCGGGCCGGGGATGGATTACTATCTCTGGTCGCTTCAGATCGCGGGGGTCGGCACCACCCTTTCGGGGATCAACATGCTGGCCACCATCTTCAAGATGCGCGCGCCGGGCATGAGCCTGATGAAGATGCCGATCTTCACCTGGACCACGCTGTGCACCAACGTGCTGATCGTTGCCGCCTTCCCGGTGCTGACGGCCACGCTGACCCTGCTGACGCTGGACCGCTACCTGGGCATGCACTTCTTCACCAACGACTTCGGCGGCAACGCCATGATGTACGTGAACCTGATCTGGATCTGGGGTCACCCGGAGGTCTACATCCTGATCCTGCCCTGCTTCGGCATCTTCTCGGAAATCGTCGCGACCTATTCCGGCAAGGCGATCTTCGGCTACAAGACCATGGTCTGGGCCACCGCCTGCATCATGGTGCTGTCCTTCCTCGTCTGGCTGCACCACTTCTTCACCATGGGCTCGGGCGCCAATGTGAATACCTTCTTCGGGATCACGACGATGATCATCGCCGTGCCGACAGGGGTCAAGGTCTTCAACTGGCTGTTCACCTTCTACAAGGGCCGCGTCCGGTTCGAGACCCCGCTTCTGTGGACCCTCGGCTTCATCATCGTCTTCACCATCGGGGGCATGTCGGGTGTGCTGCTGGCCGTGCCGCCGGTCGATTTCCAGCTACACAATACACTGTTCCTTGTCGCCCACTTCCACAATGTCATCATCGGCGGGGTAATCTTCGGCATCATGGCCGGGGTCAGCTACTGGTTCCCCAAGGCCTTCGGCTTCCGGCTGAACGACACCTGGGGGCGGCGCAGCTTCTGGTTCTGGTTCACCGGGTTCTTCTTTGCCTTCGTGCCGCTTTACGCGCTTGGGCTTATGGGGGCGACCCGGCGTCTGAACAGCTACATGGACACCGGCTGGCAGATCTACTTCATCGTGGCCGCCTTCGGCGCGGTGCTGATCCTGCTGGGCATCATCTGCACCTTCGTGATGTTCGCCGTCTCGATCCGCGACCGCAAGGCGCTGGCCGTCGGTGGCGATCCCTGGGGGGGCCGGACGCTGGAATGGGCGACGCAATCGCCGCCCGCGCCCTATAACTTCCCCGAGGAACTGCATGTCGTGGAACGCGACGAATGGTGGCGGATGAAGGCCGATGGCTTCCAGTGGTCCGAGCGGTACAGCCCGATCCACATGCCCCGGGGCACGGCCACCGGCGTGATCCTGTCCGGTGCGGCCCTGGTCTGTGGCTTTGCCATGGTCTGGTACATCTGGTGGCTGGCGATCGTCTCCTTCCTGGCCTGCATCGGCATCGCCATCGCACATACCTTCAACTACGACCGCGACTACTACATCCCCGAAGAAGAAGTCGCCCTGACCGAAAACAAGGAGGCCCTGGCATGACGTCCATGGATGTGAACCACCCGGTGGCCCATGCGGCGACCGGCGGGCATGACGCCCATGCCCATGCCAGCCCGACGCCGATCGGCTTCTGGATCTACCTGATGAGCGATTGCATCATCTTCGGCTGCCTCTTCGCGACCTTCGCCGTTCTCGGCGGAGGCTACGCCGGCGGCCCCGGTCCGCTGGATCTGTACGAACCCGGCTTCGTGGCGGTGGAAACGGCGCTGCTGCTGATCTCGTCCGTGACCTTCGGCCTCGCCATGTTGCAGGCCGAGGCGCAGAAGCTGAACAACACGATCCTCTGGCTGGCGGTGACCGGGCTTTTCGGTCTCGCTTTCATCGGGATGGAAATCTACGAATTCCACCACCTGATTCACCTCGGCGCAGGCCCGGACCGGTCGGCCTTCCTGTCGGCCTTCTTCACGCTGGTCGGCACCCACGGGCTGCACGTCACCGCCGGGATCATCTGGCTGGTCACCCTGATGGTGCAATTGCGCCAGAAGGGCCTGACCGGGGCCAACATGCGTCGGCTGTCGACGCTGAGCATGTTCTGGCACTTCCTCGACCTGATCTGGATCGGGGTCTTTTCCTTCGTTTACCTGGTGGAGCTGGTCTGATGAGCGACTCAACACATTCCCATGGCGGTGCAGCCCATGGCGGCGGCGGTCACGGCACCCTTGGGCGGCTGATGATCGGTTTCGGCCTTGCCGTGATCCTGACGGTGATCCCCTTCTACCTGGTGATGGGCGATGTCGACCTGCCCCGCCGGACGATGATCGGAATCATCATGGGCCTCGCGGCCGTGCAGATCATCGTGCACCTGGTCTTCTTCCTGCATGTCAACGGCAGCGCCGAAGGCGGCTGGACCCTGGCGGCGACCGGCCTTGCGGTGGTCATCCTTGGCATCGTGCTGGCCGGGTCGCTCTGGGTGATGCACAACATGAACGAAAACATGATGCCAATGCCCGAAGGCCACGACATGATGCAGATGCCCGATGCACCAGCCCTGCACGGCACGCCTGAAAACCACAGCTGAGCGGCCCTGCCGTTCACGATGACAGACCAACGGGGGCCGGATCTTCCGGCCCCTTTTCATTGGAGATCCCCGATGTCGACCCGCCTGCGCTGGCCCCGCCTGATTATCGTCACCCTTGTTGCTGCCCTTGGCCTTGCCGGGTTCCTTGCCCTCGGCACTTGGCAGGTGCAGCGCCTGCACTGGAAAGCCGCGCTGATCGAACGGGTCGATGCCCGTGTCGATGCCCCTGCCGTCCCCGCCCCCGGCCCGCAGGACTGGCCCCGGATCACCCGCGAAAGCGATGAATACCGCCATGTCACCCTGAACGGGCAATTCCTGAACGCGGACGAGGTGCAGATCTACACGCCCTCGGACCTCGGCCCGTCCTACTGGGTGATGACGCCGCTGCGGCGCGATGATGGCAGCGTGGTGATGGTCAATCGCGGCCTTGTCCCCGAAAGGCTGAAGGACCCCGCGACCCGCACCGCCCCGGCGGGCGACCAGCAGGTGACCGGCCTGCTGCGGATATCCGAAGACGAGGCCTGGCTGTTTTCCCGCGACAGCGACCCCGAGGCGCGGCAATGGTATCGCCGCGACATCGGTTCGATCACCGAGGCGCTTGGCCTTGCCCCCGCCGCGCCCTATTTCGTCGATGCCGAACTGGTTGATGCCGATGCCTGGCCGCTGGCCGGGCAGACCGTCGTCAGCTTCCGCAATGCCCATCTGAGCTATGCGCTGACCTGGTACGGGTTGGCGTTGATGGTCCTGGGCGGCTACGCCTTGTTCCTGCGCAGCGAAGTGCGCGGCGAAGGCGCGGCGGACTGACCAGAGGCATGACCGAAGGCGTTCCGGTTCAATGCAACATATGCGGCGCCGGAACCGCGACCCGCAGGTTGAGCCGGCCCGCGACTTCGCGCAGCTCGGTCTTCAGATCATCGCCGGGGATGCCAAGGGCAACCGCTAGGATTTCCCGCGTGGCCGTCAGGCGGCGTTCCATGCCAAGCGCGGGCACCGCGTCTTCGCGCCAATCGGGCAGCACATCGCAGATCAGCATGGACGGTGGGCGCGGCGCATTTTCCAGCAATGCGCGCAAAGCCAACCCCGTCTCAAGCACCGAAGCCGCACCGGGGTTTAGGTCGGTCACCCGCCATTCGCCCTTTGTGGGTTTTCGGACGCGGACCCAGAAGACCGGGTCATCAACCAGACTGACGCAGCGCGAAAACTCGTCCTCTTCGATCAAGAGATCGCGAAAGATCTGCTGACGTCCAAGCGGCTCTGATCCCGGCAAGCTGATCTCCTGCATCGCGGCCCACAGCCACACGGCAGCAAATCGGGCATCCCGCCCCAAGCATGCACGCATGACGTGCAGGGATCAATCCCGCGATGGATTGCATTTTCCGTACCCTGCGCAGTTGGCCGCGCTTTCGGCGGGACATTGGCACAAAGTCACCAGACTGGCTTCAGGGCCGGGTATCCAGCCGGTTCAAGGGCGCGGTCTGCGCCTTGCCCGGGACGCAGGGCGCACGGTTGAATTCATCCAGCACCACCTGATCCTCCATCTCGCGCAGGCAGCGCACCAGATCCAGAACCGAGCGCATGTTCACATGCGCCATGGCCAGCAGCGTACCGCCCCCCCCCGCAGGCTTGCCTCTGCGACGCGATACCTTGCAGGACGGAAAATCGACGATCTGGCTCATGAAGGCCCCCTTGGCTGACAAGAGGACTTCAGGAGATATTGGTTAATAATTGGTTGAAATTCGCTTGATCCGCCCAGCATCCCGGCACAGGTGTCAGCCCCGCGACACGGGTTCGCGCTGGATTGCCAGCAGCGTGATGTCATCGGCCTGCGAGGCGCCATCGGCGAAGCTGTCGATATCCTGCTGGATCGCCTGAACCAGATCCTGCACCGCGATGCGCCCATGACGACCGGCGATCTCTTGCGCGCGGGCATCGCCCAGCAATTCGCCGTCGGGATTCTGCGCCTCGTCGAACCCGTCGCTGAAGACCAGCAGCGTGTCCTCGGGGCCGATTTCCAGTGGCGCGGTCTGGAACGGAAAGTCGTCGAAGGCCCCGAGCACGATGTTGTTGGGCGGCGTGATATGGCGGGCGCCGCCGTCCGGGCCAACCACGAAGGGCTGGCAATGCCCGCAGTTCACGCAGGTTCCCTGCCCGGTCGCAGGGTCGATGGCCGCAAGGAACAGGGTGATGAACAGGTCCTCTGTATTGTGTTCGCAAAGCTGGTCATTGGTGGCGCCGACGATCTCGGCCAGGTCCGAGAACTTGCTGGCATTGGCGCGCAGCACCATGCTGGACCGTGCCGCGAACAGGGCCGGGCCGATGCCCTTGCCCGAGACATCCGCGATCAGCAGCGCGATCCGCCCGTCCTGCATCTCGAACAGGTCGAAGAAATCACCGCCGACCTCTTCGGCCGGCTGCATGGACCCGAACAGCGAAAGGCCGGGAGCGAGGTCGAATTTCGACGGCACCAGAGATTGCTGCACATTGCGCGCCGCAGCCAGTTGGCTGTCCAGCTTGACCAGCCGGTCGCGCGCCTCCTGCCCTGCCCGCACCCGTTCCACCGTGTCGATCAACGCCGAGATCTCGGCGGAGGCTTCCATCGGTTTCAGGGTCAGGCTGGTCGACCCGTCGGCCATCTGCTGCAGCAGCTTGACCACCGCGCCAAGCGGACGGAAGGACACCCGCACGACCCGCATCAGCGTGCCGAGCGTCAGCAGGATCGCCAGCACCAGCGTGACGGCCGCGACACTCCCGTAGATGAAATGCCGCTGGCTGGAGGCGGTCACGTCGCGCAGGCTGATGAATTCGCCCAATTGGTCGCCATTGCCATTCAGCAACGGGATCGCGGCGGTGATGTAGCGGGCCCCGTCGTCGCGGAAACTGACGCTGGAGGCGACGCCGGAACAGCAGGTCGCGACCATATCGGACAGGCGCGCCGGGGCGGGGCGGTTCATCTGGATGCCCGAGGGCGTCAGCACGCCGATTGCGGCGGCAGAGCTGAAGAAACGCCCCGTGCGCCCCAGCAGATCCAGTGAGGTCACCACTGTGCCGGTGACCCGGTTGCCTTGCCGCACCGGTTCCACGGCAGCCAGACGAAGCGCGCCCTCGGCGGTGGGGTTCAGCCCGTTCTCGGCCTTGTCGGCCTCGATCGCATCACCGGTCAGGGCCGAGCCGAGCCGCGCGGCCACCCCGCCCCGCGCATCGAGGATCGTCACCGCCAGCCGCGCGCCGGTGGCATCCGTCGCCGCCGCAACCAGGGATCGCAACTGCGCCAGGGCGGTCTCGTCGCTGCTGGCCAGCACCGCATCCATCGCCGGCTGGTTGGCCAGATCCGAGGCGATGCGATGCAGCAGCGCCGTGTCGAGATCGATCACCGTGGACAGCAGTTCCTCGCTGCTGGCCAGCTGATCGGCGGCATAGCGTTCGCGTTGCAGCGTCGCGCGCCCCTCCGCGTAAAGCAGCAGGATCGCCGTGACGATCAGCAGGGCCGCCGTGGCAATCAACGCAATACGGCCGCGAAGGGAATGGGTCCTCAGCATTGGATCTACCGCCGATACAGCATCTGGGGCCGCGCCATGTCCATCCCGCGCCACCCGCTGGCCAGCAGATGCCGGTGGTCCTCCAGGTCCCCATCCGGCGGCAGGGTCAGGGCCTGCGTTTCGCCCGCGCCCAGTGCCCCCCAGCCCTTGGCGGGGCGTTCCACGATGAAGCGGTGGCGCTGGTAATAGCTGAAATCATGGCTCACCACCGCAAAGCCATCGCCCAGCAGATTGGTCAGCGAAGCATGGTTCCAGGGCGAGACAAAGGCCTTGGCGCCGCCAAATCCGGCCGCGAACAGGGCCGCGCATCGCAGGCGGATCATCCGCCTCTGCCAGCCCTGGCCGCGCAGCCCGGCGCGCAAGGCGGTGCCGAACAACAAGCCCTTGTCGTCCTCCCCGGCAAACAATCCGGCCATCTGCGCGGCCGGACCGACCACGGAATAGCCTTCGGGGATGTCGTGGCGCAGGATCTGAAGGATCACCGCGCCCCGTTCCCGTATCGAGGCGAAGAAGGCCGCGTCCTGCAGGCCGAAGACATCGAGACCGACGAATGCCGCCGCTTCGGCGCTGATGGCCGCAAGCGCGTCGAAATCCTTCGGCCCCGCCAGCGCCAGGCGCTGCCCCGGCGGGCACTGGGCCTGCGCGGCCTTCAGACCGGCCTGCATGGCGTCTTCCAGTCCGGTCATCTAGCGGCTGCCATCGACGATTTCGGCGTAGTCCATCAACGACATCGCCGGCAGGATGCCAAGGCGCTGTGCCACGTCCAGACGCACGCGGTAGGAAAATCTCGGCAGGGTTTCGGCCGGGATGGTACCGGGATCGACGCCTTGGAACAGCACCTGTTCGGCCTTCTGCGCCGCGAAACGCCCCACGTCGTAGTAGGGTGCGACCAGGCCATAAAGCGCGTCCGACGAGGCAAGCGGCACCTCGGTCGCGGCGAAGGTGGCCAGCCCTTCGGCATTGGCCGCATCCGCGATTTCGGCGGCGTATTCGCCAAGGAAGGAATCCGGACCGAGGTACAGGAACTGTGGACCGGCGGCGGCCGCTTCGGCCACAAGCGCCGGTATCGTGGTCGGATCGGGCTGGCCTTCGCCATCCAGTGGGACCTTGTAGCTGTCGATCCGCAGCCCGTAGGATTCCCCGATGGCGCGCAGTTGCGCAACTGCCTGGACCGAATTCACTTCGGCATCGGTATAAATCACGGCGATGCGGTCGACGGGCATATAGGCCTGCATCGCCTGGATCTGGGTCTCCATCGGCACCACGTGGCTGACCCCGGTCACATTGCGCCCGCTCAACTGGCTTTCCCCCACCACGCCGGATTCCACAGGCTGCGAGACCATGGCGAAGACGATGGGCCGATCTGTGATCTGTGGCGGATAGTCCGCAGCCCCGGCCACACCCGGATCCCGGCCCGCGATGCCAAGCGTGTTCGGTGTGCCCCAGGAGTAAACCAGATCGGGGTCGGCCGCCTCGATCTGCTTCAGGATCCCGGGCAGATGCGAGACATCGCGATCGACCGAGACGACCTGATAGGTGACGGGCAGATCGCGTTCGGCGAAATAGTCGCGGAACCCCTGTTCGACCTCGGTTTCACCGCGCCAGAGCACCATGAAGATCGACTTGGGCTCCTGTGCGTGGGCCCCTACCGGCAGGATTGCAAGGGACGCGACCGTCAGCAGGGACCGCAGCGCGCGCCTGCAGCGGGACAGGGTGTAATCAGGTACGGACAAGCAGCGCATCTATGGCCTCTTCTTCGTCGCATTCACCGACGATCAGGAAATATGTGCTCGCCAGTCCTGCCAGCAGCATGGCGACAAGGCCAAGGCACAGCAGCGACTGGGTCGGGGTGAGAATGGTCAGCAACGCCGCGCCGATGATCGGTCCCGCCAGCGAACCGAGCCGCTCCATGAAGCGGTACTGGCCGATGACCGTGGCAGCGCCGAAGCGGGTCTGTTCACTGGGCGTGAGATGCAGAAGAAAGCTCATCTGCGAAGGCACCGACAGGGCCTGCCCGAAGGCAAAGATCGCGACGCATGGCACCAGCGCCCAACTGCTGCCGACCAGTTCCGGCAGCGCCAGCGCAAGGGCGGACATGATGGTGCCGATGCAGACCACCGGGGCAACCAGGTTCCAGCGGTCGATGGCGCGGGCGATCAGCGAGGCGCTGAGCAACACGACAAGCCCGTAGATCATGAACAACTGCCCCGCCGCCGCCGCGCCGCCGCCAAGCGAGGCCACCGCCAGCGGCAGGCACAGGAACAGACCGCCGTTCAGCAGTAGTTTCGCCGGGATCGCCATGCCGAAGATCAGCCCGATGTAGCGCCGGTTGCGCAGGATCGCGCCGGTGGGGTGCAGGCTTTCGCGGAACGAGGGGCGCGGCGGTTTCGGCAGCGGCTTTTCCGACGGCAGAATGCCGAGCGTGGTCATGAAGGACAGCGCCAGCGCCGTGGTCGCCATGTAGAAGGCCGCATCGACGCCCAGCCGGTCCGCGAGGATGCCGCCGATGGCCGGGCCGACGATGTCGGCACCGACCACGGCGATGAAGAACAGCGAAAAGCCGGTGGTGCGGCGGCGACGGTCGGAATGTTCGACGATATAGACCTGGGCGGCGGCATAGACGATGCCATAGCCCAGGCCCGCGACGCCCCGGAACAGCGCGGCCTCGGCCACGGTCGCGACGATCACATGGCCGAAGGTGCCAAGCGCGCTGACCACGACGCCCAGCAGGATCACCCGCTTGACCCGCGCCCGGTTGCAGAACCGTGCGCCGACCACGATCCCGATCAGCGAGGCCAGCAGGAAGGCCGCCATCGCCAGCCCGACCTGAAGATCCTGCCCGCCCTGCCCCACCGGCAGGATGCCTTGCAGGAACAGCGGCAGCGAGGGGCGCAGGATGGCTTCGGACAGGAAGAACAGGATCAGCGGCAGCCGGATCAGATGCGCCACCGGCGCGCGCCACAGGGTCGGATGGCCACTGCCGGGCAGCGACAGCCCGGTGATGCTGCCCCCTTGCGCCGCCGCCCGAGTGATGGTGTTGCGGATAAACCGGTTGGTCTGCCGGATCAGCTCGGCCGTGCCGAAGGGGCCGGAGGCGCGGGCCGTGTGGCGCAGATCCCCGTCGCTCAACTGCTGTTGCAGGAACCGAAGCGCGGTCAGCGGCCGCAGCAGGCTGACGCCGGCGATCAGCAGCAGGCATTCAAAGCCCAGCAACATGGCGGCGGCAAAGACGATCAGCATGTTCAGCGACAGATCACGGCGCAGCGAATCCAGCAGCGTCGTATCCGTTCCGAGGTAGACGTAGCCCGCCGGATCGGCCGCATCCCCGATGGGGCGGCGCGAAATCAGGTAGGACTCGTAGATATGGCTCCAGCCTTCCTCCGCTTCGGGCGGGGCCGGAAAGATCAGATCGAAGGCCCGTTCGACCCGCGTCTCGATCAGTTTGTTCAGGCCCGAACCGCCGCTGTCGTCGGTGACCAGGATCATCTGCTGGAAATTCGCCACCACCGGGGGATCCTGCGCGATCACCTGGCCGGCGGCATCCGTCACCACAAGAAAGGCGGTCTGGGGCGAATTGTCGGCGGCATTGGCAAGGATCTCGTCGATGTCGCGCAGCGCCGAAAGCTCTCCGAACAGGCGCAGGCCCAGGCTGAGGCGGCGTTCGATACCGCTGGCCACCACGTCGGCGCGTTCCTCGTATTGCGGCAGCAGGGCGCGTTCGTAGATGCCGAAGGTATAGACCCCGAACAACAGGAAGGGCGCCAGAATGGCGGTGGCCAGGACCGAGGCGGCGAGCCAGGCAAGCAGGCGGGTCATGAGCGCGGCGCCTCGGCGGTGGAAACCTGAAGCGCGATGGCATCGGCTGCGCGCAGCAATGGCCCGTCGCGCGGGTGCAGCGGGCGGTCCAGCCCGTCGGCCATGTCATGCATCCCGTCGGCCTGATGCTGAAACCGGCGGTCGAACGGGATCATGATCAAAAGCGCGATCAACCCGATCAGCGGCAGGGAAATCAGCGCCACCACCGGCGCGGCCGAGGCGACTTCGCGGCGCAGGTCGGCGGTGACCTCGAACAGGTCCTGCGAGGGGAAGACCAGCAGCAATGTACCGATCTCGCCTCCGCCCGCCAGCAGCGGCGCGGCGGTCAGGAAGGTTTCGTCATCCATGCCGTGGCGCAGGTCGGATTGGTCATCCGTCATGCCTGCCAGCGCGGTGGCAAAGCTGTCGGGCCGCGTGGCCGCACCGCCCGCGCTGGCATAGATCGTGCGCCCCTCGGGATCGGTGACGTAAAAGCGGATGAGGGAATCGTGCAGCGCCTCGCTGCGGTCGATGGCCACCTGGATCGCCTGGTTCGACCCCAGCGACAGCCCGGCCCCGAAGCTGCTGGCGATGGTGTCGCTCAACTCGCGGGCCACGGAATCATAGCGGATCTGCGCCGCGTCCTGAAACGCGCGTTCAAGCCGCAGCACGTTCAGCCCGGCGGCCATGATCAGGCTGGCGGTCATGATGGCGGCGACAGGAAGCAGGATACGCAGGAAGAAGGCAAAGAAGACGCCCTTGCGTTCGCGATCCGAAGGCGCGTGCAGCCCCGGGGCCTTGCGGCGCGGGGTGGGGGTGGGCGCAGGTGCGGCCGCTGCCGATGGGTCCTCTGCGGGGACGGTGCGGAAGACCAGCGTCAGGCGGTTGACCCCTGCCGTACGTTCATAGGTCTGCGCATCCGACAGGCTGCGGATCAGATGCAGACCCAGCCCGCCGATGGCGCGTTCGTCGATTTCCATATCGAGATCGGGTTCCGGGGCGCTGGCCAGTGGGTCGAAGGCGGCCCCGTCGTCCTCGATCTGCAGGGTCACGTCGCGGTCGCTGGCGATCAGCGCCAGGCGGACCTCTCCTTCCCCATCGGCATAGGCGTGGTTGGCAAGGTTCAGGAACAATTCCTCGACCACTAGGTCAAGCTTGCCGGCCAGCCCTTCCGGGGCGTCCTGCAGGATCGTGCTGCCCAGCAACCAGTCCGAAACCTGCGGCAGAAGCGCCGCCTGCGCGGGCAGCGCAAGGGCGTCACGTCGGGGGCCGTCCTGATGCTGGTCTTCGCTCATCGTGTAACTTCCCGGCTCAGCCCGTATCGCGTCAGCGATACCCTGATGTCAGTGATTGAACTCCAGCAACAGGCTGGCCTTGCCTGCCTTGTCCGACACGCTGACCCGATCGGCCAGACGCCGGATGAGGTTAGATGACATCTCGCTTAACTTGGCGTCAAGCAGGCTGTCGTCCTCGTCTGCCATCAGGGCTTCGAGGTCGATCTGGGTGGCCGCATCGATCTGCGGCGCGGTCCCCTGGTAGGTCAGGGTGCTGCGCAGATTGACCTCGTCAAAGCGCAGGGTCAGCAGGACGTCGCCTTCCACCAACCCGGTGTCGGTCAGCACTTCCAGCGCCTCGCCCACGGCGATGCCGCAGCGCATGACCACGTCCTGCCGGGCGCCCCATTCGCCCCCCCAGTGCTCCAGCAGTTCGGAGGCCTGATGCGATAGCGGCCGGTCCCTGTCGAGGGTGACGCTGACCGTGCGGCTGGTGCCGATGCGGAACAGCGCGTTCAGCGCAATGGCCGTCACAACGGCGAAGGTCAGGCCGGAGCCGACGATGGCCTGGCTCCATTGTGGCAGGTTCTCGACCAGGTAGGGCAGGTTCACCACGGTGAAGCCGACGACGATGGAAAAGCCGACGGTGAAGGAACGCTTGGAATTCATCATCCGCGACAGGATCAGTTCCATGCCCGCGATCAGCATGAAGGCGGCAGTGTATAGCAGCACGCCGCCGACCACCGGCTCCGGCGTCAGGGTTATGATCAGCGCCACGGCCGGAACGAAGGCCATGGCCATCATCGCCAGCCCTGTGCCGATGCCGACATAGCGCGACATCACTCCGCAGGCGTGCGAGAGCCCGATATTCGCGGTCGAGGTTGCGCCCGACAGCGTCCCCAGCCCGCCGCAGATGATGTTGCCGATGGCATTGGCGGTGACCGACCGCGAGGTCACGGACATATCGGCCCGCACCCATTTCTTGTCCGTCAGCTTGTCCATGGTCAGCGCCGAGGCAACCTGATCCATCGCATGCACCAGTTCGATGATCGTATAGGCCATGATCGCCGAGGGCACGATAAGCGGCCAGGCGACCTCGGTCGTGGGGCGCGGGATCGCAAAGATCGGCAGGTCGGGCAGCGAGGCCATGACGCCATGGTTCACCGCACCAAGCAGTACCGCCACGATGGTGCCCATCCCCGCCCCGACGATCAGCGACATCACCCGCAGCTTCGTCCCGCCCCAGATCGAGGCGGCGACGATCACCCCCAGCGTCACCACAGCGGCAATCGCCGCCGGAATCGAGGCCAGCCCCTGTTCATCCGGCGCAAGGCTGTGCAGCACCCCGTCGGGGATGATCGTGACGCCGATCATGAAGACCGCGACGCCGGCCACCTCGGGCGGGAAATAGCCACGCAGCTTGGGCAGTTGCGGGGCAATGAACAGGATGATGATATTCGCGATGATGACCGAGGCCACCGCCGCGCCCGGCCCCCAGGCCGCGATGATCGCGACATAGGTCCCGAAGGCCACGGGGCTGGGAATCGCCACCATCAGCATCCCCGGCGACAAACGCGACCGTATCCCCTGTAGCAGGGTCGAGGCGCCGAAGCCGAAAATGCAGGTGCTGGTATAGCGGACAGTCCCCGCCGGATCGAGACCGATCTGCTGGGCGGTGATCACCGCATAGATCAGCAGCATCAACGTCAGCAGGACCTGCTGAAGCACCGCGATGCTCGCAACACTCAACGGGGTACGGTCGTCTATACCATACAGAATGTCGTCCGGTCGCGTCTTTGGCGCGCTGAAGGGGACGTCGAAAAGCCAGTCACGCAGCCTTCCGAACGGACCGGACGCAACGCTCATGCGCCGTCGCCGCCGGTCTGCAGGAGACTGGACACTGCTTCCTTGCTGTTGTCGTGGATTTCAAGGACCGAGGAAAAGCCGCTGATGTCGAAGACTTCGCGCACCTGCGGCGTCAGCCCGGCCAACACCAGCCGCGCGCCCGAGGCCTTTGCCGCCTTGGCAGCCTTCAGGATCACCCGCAACCCGGCGGAACTGACGTAATCGACGTGCTGCAGATCGACCACCAGGGCCGGCACTTCGGCCAGACGCGCCAGGATCGCCGTTTCGGCCTCGGCAGAGGTCGTGCCGTCGATGCGACCGCCAACCCCGGTCACCGCGATATCTCGGTCCGTGTATTCGGTAATATTCATTGTTCCCCGCCGGATCTGATCCGTATTCTTGTTTGTCATCTTATCGCCCCGGTCATGGCGATTCCGCAAGCCCGTGGGCCGGATCGGAAATGCGCCCAACCGAAACGCCCAAACCAAAACGTCTGGTTCAAATCGCCCAAACCCAAACGCCCAGCCCAAAACGCGGACCGGGTAGACGATCTATCGTTTCTGCCAGTGAAGGTTTCACAAATCCATTGACTGCGTCAAGTTGGCAGCACTGCCAAGCCATCGGGAATAACTGATTCTGCAATCGTTTCAATCGCCTTTCGCCCCGAATTGCGGCGAGCAATCCCCGCCCGCCCAAACCCGACCGACGATTGTCGCCCTGCAACATCAACTCAATTGCGCCTTGTAGGGACCAGACCTTAGGCTTAACGATAATCGAGCTTCGCAATCAGGTCCCCATGCCCAGAGAAACCCAGCCCAGTGCGCGATTTGTCGGCCTGCTGTTCCTGGCCGTTCTTTTTCTGGCCGGAGTAGGTCTTTTCAGCGCCAGCTACATGCAAAGCCGCAGCGATGCCGCATTGCGCGACGCCATTCACAGCGCCGAATTGCTGGACGAAGCGCGCTCGGCCCAGGCGAATTTCAAGATCCAGGTCCAGCATTGGAAAAACCTTTTGCTGCGCGGTCATGATCCGGAAGATTTCGAAAGCTACCGGACCCGCTTTGCCGAACAAGAGGCGGTGGTGCAGGACAATCTGTCCCGCATGCTGGATTTCCCCGAACTCGACACCGCCCAGAAAAACGAGATTGCCGCGATCCGCGACGAACATCGGCGTATCGGCGAAATCTACCGCGAGGCCATGGGCCGGTTCACCGTCGGCGATCTTGCTTCCAGCTTCGACATAGACCGCTCCGTGCGGGGGATCGACCAGGACCTGACCCAGCGGATCGATACCAGCGCCGAGACGATCCTGACAACCGAACGCGCCCGTGTCGAAGACATTTCGGCAGATCTTGATGCGCTGTTCCAGAAGACCCGCCTGATCACCAGCCTGACGACGGGGCTGGTGCTGCTGCTGGTCATCCTGCTGGTCTGGCGTCTGCGTGCGCGAAACCGCCCCAGTCCCCGAAGGTAGCCGCACTGGCATGATCGAACTTTCCGCCCTTTTCCTCGCCGGTCTGAGTCTTTTCTTCACCGGGGTCGCGGGCGTGAAAGCCCAGTTGCAACGGATGAGCGGGCGCCGCCTGCGCAAGATGCTGTCGCGCACCGCCGGCAACCCCGTGTTGGGCACCGGCCTCGGCATCGTCGCAGGGGCGATTTCGCAAAGCGCCTCGGTCGTGGCCTTCATCCTGTCGGGCATGGTCGCCACCGGGCTGATCACCGTGCGCCGCGCGCTGCTGGTGGTCGCGGCGTCGAATATCGGCACCGCGGTGCTTGTCTTTCTGGCGGCCATCGACCTGCGTATCGCCATCCTCTACATCATCGGGCTGACCGGACTGGCGATCAACTTCAAGGTGGCGATCCGGCTGACCACCCTGTTCGGAGCGCTGTTTTCCATCGGACTGCTGTTCTTCGGCCTCGACATGATGAAACAGGGCTTCGCCCCCCTGCCCCAGATGCCGGGCTTCATCGCCCTGGCTGCCTTCCTGCAGGATTGGGACATCGCCGCCCTGATCCTGGGCGCGGCCTGCCGGATGTTCATCCAGTCGTCCTCTGCCATCGGGGTCATCGCCATTACCCTGCAGACCGGCGGCATCTTTACCGAGCTTCAGGCCATGCTGCTGATCTGCGGCTGCGGCCCCGGCGTCGCCCTGGCGGGGATGTTCCTGTCCAGCAACCTCAGCGGGGCACCGCGCCAGATCATCATCTTTCAGGGAATGATCAACTTCATCGCCGGGGCGGTGATCGGCGGGCTGCTGATGGTCGACAACGCGCTCGATCACGGCAGCCTGCTGGGGTACCTTGATCTGATCGCCAACACGCCATCGCAACGAGTGGCCCTGCTGTTCCTCGCCACCATGACGACCTGCTGGCTGGCTGGACTGGCGCTGCTGCCCTGGATCGAACCGCTGCTGAACCGTATAGAGCCGCCGACCCAGACCGAGGACGTGTCCCGCACCGCCTATATCCATGACGAGGCGCTGGAGGTCCCCGAAACCGCCACCGAACTGGCCGAGCGGGAACAATTGCGCCTGTTCAACCTGATGATCCAGCTTCTGGATTGCGTGCGCGACGATCGCACCACCGGGGAATACGACGACCCCGAGGCCCTGCACGAGGGCATGCAGATGCTGCGCCCGGAAATCGACGCCTTCATCGCAGAGTTGATCAACCGCGAGCTTGACCGCGAAACCGCGAACGAGATCCTGGGGCTGGAACGGCGGCAGGAACATCTGGATGCACTGGAAGACAGCATTGCCGAATTCGTCGCGATCCTGCGCCGCAACAGCTTCAGCGGGCGGGCGGCAGACCTGATCGACCGGCTGACGGAATCCATCAGTGTGATCCTGCTGACCACCCAGGACGCCTGGGAACACAGCGATGCCTTCGAGACCGAGACGCTGATGACCCTGACCGCCGACCGGGGCGACATGATGGAGCGGATCCGCATCGCCTTCCAGGACGGCTCCCGTGCCGGGCTGGAGGAGGAATCGGCGATCTTCCATGCCACCATGCTGTTTGAACGCATCGTCTGGCTGGTCCGCCAGGTCGGCAAGTCGCTGAGCGGATCGGCCCGGCATCAGATCGCGCGCGATATCTCGGCCACCGCAGCGGAATAGGGCCGCCTGCGCGGGCCACCCTATTTCCCTGAGGGACGGTCGCGCAGATAGGCTTCGACAAAGCGGCGGCTGCTTTCGAAATGCTCTGCAAGCATCTCGGGGGCGGCAGGGTCGCGGGCGATCACCGCATCGCGCAGCGCATCGTGTTCGGCGACGAATCCGGCGATATTATCGGCGGTGAACTGGGTCAGGCGCAGGGCCCGATAGCGTTCGGTCTGATCCACCATCTGTCCGATCAGGCGCAGCAGCCGGGGCGCCGGGGCCGCCGCGATCAGGCTGGAATGAAAGGCCCGGTGGCGGGCTTCCCAATCGCGCAATGCCGGGCCGCTGGCAGGCGAGTCCGGCAGCGGCGCGTGGGCCAGACGGTGGGCTGCAGACAGGATCTGCCCTTCCCAGTGGTCGTCGCCATGGGCCATCGCCAGCATCAGGGCCTCGCGCTCCAGCGCGATGCGAATGCGGTAGATGTCGTTCAGGTCCTCGACCGTCGGCAACGGCACGCGGACGCCGCGATGGCGCACCGCCTCCAGCAGACCTTCGGCGACCAGCCGCGCCAGCGCCTCGCGCAGGGGGCTGATGCCGCAACCGTAGCGTTCGGTCAACTCGCGCGTCAGCAGGGATTGCCCCGGCAACATGACCCCGGTCAGCACGTCTTCCTTCAACGCGCCATAGGTCGTTTCGGCGATTGTCCGGGCGGCGGGACGGTCCCCGTTTCGGGGCGTGGCGGGGGGCGAGGTGTTCATTATTTGACATAGGCCCGAGCCTGCACAGGAAGTCAACGTTCCGGCCGGGATCCATTTTCCAAAACGTCGAGATTTTGGAAAATGTCATTGACCTGTCGCAAAAGCACGCTCTAGCCTGACCGGAGGCGACCCGCAGGAATGAGGTCGCATGCCCCAGAACGGCGTGAAGCCACGCCCTGCAACACGGAGTCCCGCGAATGACACGTTCCAAGTTCCCCCTTGCCCTGACGCGCCGCCTGGCTGCCATCGGCACGGCTGCCCTGCTTGCCGGCACCGCCTATGCCGAAGACGTCACCCTGCGCTTTTCCACTGCCGGCCCGGCAGTGGATTTCCTGGCCGTTTCCATGGAAAGCTTTGCCGACAAGGTGGCCGAAGCCGACGTCGGGGTGACGGTCGAGGTCTATCCCGGCTCCTCCCTGGTACGCCAGGGTGCCGAGGTTCCCGCCCTGCAGCGCGGCAACCTTGAAATGAGCACCATGAACACCTTCGAGATCTCGGGCCAGGTGCCGGAGTTCGGCTTCCTCAACCGGGCCTTCCTGTTCGAGGATTACGACCAGATGAAGGCGGCCATGGACGGCCCCGTGGGCGAGGCGCTGAAGGCCGCCACCGCCGAGATCATGGATATCGAGATCCTGTCCGTCGCCTACCTCGGCTCGCGTCAGCTGAACCTGCGCGACCTGCACGAGGTCTCGGGCCCCGATGACCTTGCCGGTGTGCAGATGCGTATGCCCGCCTCGCCCGAATGGCTGCTGCTTGGCGAAAGCCTTGGCGTCTCTCCCACCCCGATGGCCATGTCGGAAACCTATGTCGCGCTGCAGACCGGATCGGTCGACGGACAGGAAAACCCGCTGTCGATCCTGAAGGCGGCGAAATTCGACGAGGTGACGAAACAGGTGATCCTGACCTCGCACCTGGTGCAGCCGGTCTTCTATGCCATCGCCAAGCCCGCCTGGGACGAGATGAGCGCCGAACAGCAGGAGGTCGTCAAGACCGCCGCCATCGCCGCGGCCGAGGAAAACAACACCGCCCGTCTGGCCGACGAAGCCAAGGTTGCCGATCTGCTGACCGAAGAAGGCCTGCGCGTCGATGCCATCGACCTGACCGCCTTCCGCGAAAAGGCCGATGCGGTCTACGGGGCCTCGGACCTGGCAGCCGCCTGGGATCAGGACCTGATGCAACAGGCAATGGGCAAGTGATCCGGGTATGACCGACACAAGCATCACCATCCTGCGCCGTCTCGACAGGGCCGGCGCAGGGGTGCAGCGGGGGGCGGAAATCCTGACCTCGCTCGGCTTCCTCGCCGTGTCCGGCTGTTTCATCTGGACCGTCATCTGCCGCTACCTGCTGCGCGACCCCTCGACCACCAGCGAAGAACTGTCGATCGTGATCTACCTCTGGGTCATCACGGTGGGCGCCTCGCTTGCGGTCAGGCTGGAAGAGCACGTGGCCTTCGACCTGTTGGCCAGCCTGCTGCCGCCGCGTGGCGCGGCGCTGCTGACCGGGGTGGGCGCGCTGATCGCCGGGGCGATCCTGCTGGCCACCCTGCCCTTCACCATCGACTTCATTGCCTTCCTCTGGCGCGAGAAAACCACCGTGATGCGTATCCCCCTCAGCCGGCTTTACGCCTGTTTCGCCATCCTGCAGGGCGGCCTTGGCGCCAAGCTGCTGATCGAGGCGCTGCGCCAGGCGGTCATCTTCCGCCAGCAAGGACGCCCGTCATGAGCCTCGGACTGACCACCCTGATCGTGGCCTTTGCGGCGCTGGCGCTGGCCCGCGTGCCGATTGCCGTGGCCATGCTGACATCCGGTTTCGCCTATCTTGCGGTGACCGGGCAGGACCTTGGCATCGTCACCGACCAGGTGATGAATTCGCTTTACGGCAGCTACGTCCTGCTGGCGGTGCCGATGTTCATCCTGGCCGCCAACATCATGACCGCCGGGTCGATCGCCGATCGCCTGTGGAAGGCCGCCGATGCCGCCGTGGGCTGGCTGCCCGGTGGGCTTGGCCATGTCACGGTGCTGACCTCCATGCTGTTTTCCTCGATGAGCGGCTCGGCTCTGGCCGATGCGGCGGGGCCGAACCTGATCGCGCTGAAGATGATGCGCGACATCGGCGGGTTCCGCGCCGGTTTTGCCACCGCGCTGACGGCCGCTGCGGCCGTCATCGCACCGATCATCCCGCCTTCGGTGCCGATGATCCTTTACGCGCTGAACTCCGGCACCTCGGTTGGTGCGTTGTTCCTTGGCGGCATCGTGCCCGGCCTGATGCTGGGCGTGGCGCTGATGACCGGGCTGGCCCTGATGGCCGGGCCACGCAACCTGCCACGCGGCGAACGCCTGTCCTGCAAGGAGCTGGGCCCCATCATGGGCCGCGCGGTGATCCCGATGTCGATCCCCGTGGTACTGCTTGGCGGGATCTGGACCGGGGTCTTCACCCCGACCGAAGCCGCCGCCGTCGCTGCCCTTTACGCGCTGATCCTCGGCGTGGTCGTCTACCGTGCGATCACCTGGGCCGGGTTCTGGGCCGCGATCACCGATTCCATGCGCACCTCGTCCTCGGTCATGCTGCTGATCGCCGGGGCCTATATCATGAATTACGCCATCACGGCCGAACGGCTGGACCGCGACCTTGCCGCCTTTATCGAGGCCGCGGGCCTTGGCCATATCGGCTTCCTGCTGTCGGTCAACATCATCTTCCTGGCGCTTGGCTGCGTGATCGATACCGGCACGCTGATCCTTGTCTTCGTGCCGATGCTGCTGCCCACGGTGCGCCAGCTGGGCATCGACCCGGTGCACTTCGGCGTGCTGATGACGGTCAACATCATGATCGGCCTCGTCACCCCGCCCTTCGGGATGCTGCTGTTCACGCTCAGCAAGCTGGGCGAGGTCCCGCTGCGCGAGGTGATGGGGGAGATATGGGCCTTCATCGGCATCCTGATCGTCGTGCTGGCAATCATCACCTTCGTTCCGGGCACCGTCCTCTGGCTGCCCCGGCTCTTCGGTTTCTAGGCCGAAAGGACCCCAATCAATGATCGAGACCTTTAAACTGGCGCCTCAGCCACCCCTGCCGGTTGCCGCCGCCAATGCCTATGCCGAAGCCGCGCTTGAGGCTTCGCGCGGCGGCTGGCCCGGCGTGGACGAAAAGCGCGACATCGCCTTCGGCCCCGCCCCCTGGCAAAGCTATGACCTGTTTGCCCCTGCCGCCCCGCCACCCGGTGGCGCGGATGTGCTGATCTTCTTTCACGGCGGCGGCTGGACCAATGGCTACAAGGAATGGTGCGGTTTCATGGCCCCTGCCCTGGCCGCACGCGGTGTCATGCTGGCCGCGCCCAGCTATCGCCTGGCGCCCGAGACGCGCTATCCGCTGATGCTGGAAGACGCGCTGGAGGCCACCGCCGCGATCATCGCCGAGGTGGCGGCGCATGGCGGCAACCCGAACCGCATCTTCGTGGCGGGCCATTCGGCGGGCGGTCAGCTTGCCGCGCTGACCGGGCTGCGCCACGATCTGTGGGCGGCCCATGGCATCCCCGAGGGCGCGCTGCGGGGTTGCTGCCCGATCAGCGGCATCCTTGACCTGCACCATCCCGACCCCGCGCCCGGCAGCCTCGAAGCCATGGTCTATGACAAGATCCTGTCCGACCCGCGCGACGACCGCGCCGCAAGTCCGCTCAGCTGGGTCGAAGGGCGCAAGACGGCGATGTTCCTCAGCTGGGGCGCGCAGGATACCGACCGGGTCTGCCGTGCCAACCTGGCGGCACGCGACCGTCTGGACGCCAGCCCCCTGCCCGGCCGCAGCCTGACGATGGAGGCCGACCATTTCGGCACCCACCTGGCGCTGCGCGACCCCAGCCATCCCTGGTACGACATCCTTGATGACATCCGAAAGGCCACCTTATGACCCACAAAGAAGCGCTCGACATCGGGCTGCCGACACCGGGCCAGCCCTTCAGCTGGGCGATCCGCAGCGGCGAGATGATCTATACCACCCATGCCGCCGTCACCCCCGAAGGCGGCATCCTGCAGGAACCGGTCGAAGCCCAGGCGCATCTGACCTTTCAGCATCTGGCGCGCACGATGGAGGTCGCGGGCGGCAGCATGGCGGATTACCTGCAATTGCAGATCTTCCTCGTCGACGGGGCCGACATGGCCATCGTGGACAAGGTCTATGCGCAGTATTTCCAGGCCCCCTATCCCAATCGTGCCACGCTGATCGTTGCCGGTCTGGTCGGGCCGGGCATGCTGATCGAGGTCACGGCCATCGGCCGCGTGCCTGTCAGCCCCGAGGCGTAAGGGTCTAAGCCCCGATCTGTGCGATCAGCGCCCGGGACAGTACAGTGCTTGCATCACCCAGCTCTGCCAGGATGTCGAAATGGTTGCGCCCCGGCACCTCGAGACAGCGGGCCGGGAAACCGGCCTGGGCCCAGGCGGCGGCATAGGCCACCGACTGACGCTTGAACCCGGCAGGATCGGTTTCCGCCCAGGCGAGGGTGATTGGCGCCCCCCGGCGCGGCAGGTTGCGGATCGGGCTTAGCGCGGCGACGTCGTCTGCGCTCAGCGACAGCCAGGCCTGCGGGGCGCTGGCGGCAATCGGGGTCAGGTCGAACAGCCCGCTGATCGGCAGGGCCGAGGCGATAACGCCCTCGGGCAGACCCGCTTCGGCCTGCCAGCCGCCCGCCAGAACCGCCCCTGCAAGGTGCCCCCCGGCCGAACTGCCGCCGACGTGGATACGCTGCGGATCAAGGCCCAGCCCGCGCCCTTCGCGCCACAAGAACCCGACGGCGGCGCGGACCTGGCGGGTGATTTCCGTCAGGGAGGCCCCCGGCGCAAGCTGGTAATCCAGCACCGCCGTGGCGATCCCCTGCCCGGCCAGCATCCCTGCCATCATCGCGGAATCGCGCTTCGACAGGGCCCGCCAATAGCCCCCGTGGATGAAGACGAAGACCGGGCAATCGCGCAGGACTTCGGGGCCGAACAGGTCCAGCGTCTGGCCGCTTTGCCGGTCGTAAACCAGGTCGAAATGCCGTCCGAAGGGCGCGCGCATGGCCTCTGACGTGCTGCGATAGGAGGCCATCTCGGCAGCAAAGCGGGCCTCGCTGATCGTGCCGCGCGGCTGGTAATCCGCGTCGAGCCGATCTGCCGGCCAGCCCCCTTCGGACGCCAGATCAATGCCGGTCATCCCGGGCAAGGTCGCCTCAGATCCCGACATAGCCACGCACTTCGGCCTGATCGCGGTCCAGCGCGGCACCGTCGCCGGACCAGACAGTGCGGCCCTTTTCGATGATGTAATGCCGGTCGGCAAGGCGTTTCAGGACCGCGAGGTTCTTGTCGATCAGCAGGATCGACTGGCCTTCCGCGCGCAGCTTTGCCACCACCTGCCAGATTTCCTGACGGATCACCGGGGCCAGCCCTTCGGTCGCCTCGTCCAGGATCAGCAGGCGCGGGTTGGTCATCAGTGCCCGCCCGATGGCCAGCATCTGCTGTTCGCCCCCCGACAGGGTCCCCGCCGCCTGCCCGGCGCGTTCGCGCATCCGGGGGAACAGCGTATAGATCCGCTCCAGCGTCCAGGGATCGGCGCGCTTCAGGCGATTGGCGGCCGTCGCGACAAGGTTTTCGCGGACCGTCAGCGTGGGAAAGACCTGCCGCCCCTCGGGCACCAGCCCGACGCCGAGCCGCGCGATCCGTTCGGGCGCAAGGCCGGTGACCGGCCTGTCGTTGATCGACACCTGACCGCCCTTGGCGCCGAGCAACCCCATGATGGTGCGTATCGTCGTGGTCTTGCCCATCCCGTTGCGCCCCATCAGCGAGACCAGTTCGCCATCCCCGACCCGCAGGGAAATATCGAACAGCACCTGGCTCTGCCCATAGGCGGCCTGAAGGTTTTCGACGTTCAGCACAATTCGTCCTCTCCGCCCAGGTAGGCTTCGCGCACCTCGGCGCTCTCGCGGATCTGATCGGCGGTTCCGGTCAGGATCACCTTGCCGTAGACCAGGACCGAGATCCGGTCGGCCAGGGCAAAGACCGCCTCCATGTCGTGTTCCACCAGCAGGATCGTGACCTTGCCGCGCAGGCCAAGCAGGAAGTCCACCATTTCGCGGCTTTCAACGGGTCCCAGCCCCGCCATCGGTTCATCGAGCAGCAACACCTTGGGATCACCCGCCAGCGCCAGCAACAGCTCAAGCTGCTTGCGTTCACCGTGGGACAGGTCCGCCACCGGATCATCGCGCCGCGTGGCAAGGCGCGATCCCTGCAGCAGCGCATCGGCCCGGTCCCAGACGCGGGTGCGCCCCGAAATCCGGTCCCAGATGCGGAAATTCCCCCCCATATGCGCCTGGACCGCAAGGCCGACATTCTGGCGCACGGTGAAATCATCCAGAAGCGAGGTCACCTGGAACGTCCGCCCAAGGCCAAGCGCTACCCGGTCGGCGGCCGCCACATTGGTGATGTCGCGTCCCTCCAGCGTGATCTTGCCCGCGTCCGGGGACAACTCGCCGCAAAGCTGGTTGATCAGAGTCGACTTGCCCGCCCCGTTGGGTCCGATCAGCGCATGGATCAGCCCTTCGCGCAGGTCGAGCGTTACGTGGTCGGTCGCCAGCAGGCCGGAAAACCGTTTCACCAGCCCGTCGATGTAAAGGATCGTGCTGCTCATGGCTGCTCTCCCCGGATACGGGCGATCAACCCCATCAGCCCGCCGCGCGTGCCCAGCACCACGACCAGCAGGATCAGCCCGAAGACCAGGTGCCAATGCTCGGTCCAGGCCGACAGGTAGGTCTGCAGGAACAGGAAGGCCGCCGCGCCAAGGATCGGACCGAAGAAGGTGCCGACCCCGCCGAGGATGACCATGATCATCAGCTCTCCGCTTTCGGTCCAGTGCAGGGTGTCGGGCGAGGCAAAGCGCAGGAAGACCGCCATCAGCCCCCCCGCAAGCCCCGCCCCCATGCCGGCAAGCACGAAACCGTAAAGCTTGTAGCGATAGGTCGAGATGCCGAGGGCGTTCATGCGGCGTTCATTCTGGCGGATGCCGGCCAGCATGGTCCCGAAGGAGGAATTCACCACCCGCCAGAGCCCGGCGAAGAAGGCCACCATGACCACGAGGATCACGTAGTACATCACCGTCTTGTCGCGCAGGTTCAGGCCGAAAAGCTGGTTCGACTTGCGGATGATCAGCCCGTCTTCGCCGCCGTATTGCTGCAGCGAGACGAAGAAGAAAAAGATCATCTGCGCAAAAGCCAGGGTGATCATGATGAACTGGACCCCCCCGGTGCGCAGGGCCAGCGCGCCGACGATCAGCGCCGCGAACCCCGCCACCAGCACTGCGGCCGGCAGTGTCACCAGCAGCTGGTCACTGCCCGGTATCAGCCCCCAAAGCGGGGCCTCTTCGGCGTGGTGCACGTAAAGGATGCCGACCACGTAGTTGCCGATCCCGAAGAAGGCCGCATGCCCGAAGGAGATCATGCCACCATAGCCGAGGATCAGGTTCAGGCTGGCCACCGCGATGGCATAGATCATGATCCGCGCGATCAGGCTGGGGAAGGCACGTTCGCCTAGCGCCTCGGCGATCGGCGGGATCACCGCCAGCAGAAGGATGGCAAGGGCGATACCGATCAGGATTGCGGGTTTGCGTGTGCTCATGGCTCAGCCCTCCACCGGAAACAGGCCCTTGGGCCGGAACAGCAGCACGATGGCCATCAACAGGTAGATCCCCATCGAAGCGATGCCGATGCCGAGGCTGTGCGCCTCTGGCCCCGGCATGAAGCTGGCGAGGATGCCGGGCAGGAAGGCGCGCAGGCAGGTATCGACCACCCCCAGCACGATCCCCGCCACGAAGGCCCCCTTGATCGATCCGACGCCACCGATCACCACCACGACGAAGGTCGCCAGCAGGATCTGTTCACCCATGCCGACCTGCACCGCCAGCAGCGGCCCGGTCATCACCCCGGCCAGACCGGCCAGCAGCGCCCCCAGCCCGAAGACAGCCGTGTAGAGCAGCCGGATATCGACGCCGAGCGCGCGCACCATCTCGCGGTTGGTGGAGCCGGCGCGCACCAGCATCCCCACGCGGGTCTTGTTGATCAGCAGGTAAAGCCCGAAGGCCACCAGCAACCCGGCCAGGATGATCAGCAGCCGGTAGGGCGGATAGGGCAGCCCCGGCAGGATCTCGATCGGGGTGGCGAGGGCATCGGGCAGCTGGGAAAAGATCGGCTGACGGCCGAAGATCAGCGTCGTCAGCTGATTGAAGATCATGATCAGCGCGAAGGTCGCCAGCACCTGGTCCAGGTGGTCGCGGGCGTAAAGCCTTCGCATGACCCCCAGTTCGACAATGAACCCGGTCACCATCGCTGCCAGCAATGCGGCTGGAATACCAAGCCAGAAAGAGCCACTTTCATTGGCGACCCAGGTCCCGACGAAGGCCCCGATCATGTAAAGCGCGCCATGGGCCAGGTTGATCACCCCCATGATCCCGAAGATCAGGGTCAGTCCCGCCGCCAGCAGGAACAGCATCACGCCATAAAGCAGGCCGTTCAGCAATTGTTCGAAAATCAGGGTCATTGAGGTCTCACGTCAAACCGGCCCGAACGGCGACATGCCCCCATCGGGGCACCCTGTCGTCGGGCCGGGTCATGTCGGAATGGGGCGGCACGCTGGCCGCCCCGGCGCCTTACATCTCGCACTGATCCGCGTAGACGTCGCCATATCCCTCGACCAGCTTGGACTGCATGACCGTCGTCGGCACGCCGTTCTCGCCCATCTCGACCTTCACCAGGTACCAATCCTGCACCGGGTGCTGGTTCTGTCCGAAGGAGAAGTCGCCACGCACGCTGTCGAAATCGGCTTCGCGCAGGGCCTCGCGGAAGGCGTCGATGTCATCGACCCCGCCGGTCTTTTCCAGTGCCGAGGCGATCAACAGCCCGGTGTCGTAGCCCTGGGTGCCGTAATAGGTGATCGGCCGGTCGCCGTACTTCTCTTCCCAGGCCGCGACGAAGGCGGTGTTGGCTTCGTTGTCGAGGTCAGGCGACCAGTGACCGGTGGCATATAGCCCCACGACCGCCTCGCCGAGCGCCTTCAGGATCACGCCGTCCGCATTGGGTTCGGACATCACCATCGGCGTCGTCTCCAGCAGGCCGGCCTGCTGGTACTGCTTGGCAAAGGCGATGCCGAGGCCGCCGGGATGGAACTGGAAGACCACGTCCGGCGCGGCGGCGCGGATCTGCGCCATTTCGGTGGAATAATCGGTCTGGTCAAGCTGGGTATAGCCTTCGCCGACGATCTCGCCCTCGAAGGTGCGCTTGAACCCGGTCAGCGCATCCTTGCCCGCCTGGTAGTTCGGCGCCAGCAGATAGGCGGTTTCATAGCCAAGTTCGTTCGCCGCAAGGCCCGAGGCCTCGTGCAGGGAGTCGTTCTGCCAGGAGGTCACGAAGTAGTTCTCGTGACAGCCCTCGCCCGCCATGGTGGACGGCGCGGCATTGGGGCTGATGTAGATCGCGCCCTCGTCGACCACATCGGGCACCGTGGCGCCGGCGATGTTGGAAAAGATGATGCCGGTGACGATCTTGATGTCGTCGCCGTAGACGTAATCTTCGGCGATCTGGCGGGCATGGGCGGGGTCGCGGCCATCGTCGGTGACCACCAGTTCCACGGGCGCGCCGGACATCTCGATCGCAAGGGCCATGCCATCGCGCACATCGGCCCCAAGATAGCCCGCGGGCCCGGAAAGCGTGGTGATGACCCCGACCTTGACCGGATCGGCGGCCATGGCAGCCCCGGCCAGGGCGCCCATCGCGAGGGCAAGGGGAATGGAATGCAGTTTCATGTTAACTCCCTGTCTTTGATGTTTTCTGTTGGTGTATCAGTCTTCTTTGTTGCGGCAACGCCCCAAAGGGGCGGCACCGGGTCTTTTCCGGCAAACGAACCCCGCAGGGCCTAGAGATTCACCCAGCCTTCGGGTGCCTGCTTGCCCGGATGCAGGGCGCCGCATTCGTGGCAGGTCCGCGCGGCTTCGTCGCTGTAGAAGGCCTGGTATATCGGCGGTAGGTCGTCGACGATGGATTCCAGGTCGACTTCGGCGCGGTGGACGCGGGCATTGCAGTCAAAGCAATACCATTCGATCGCATCCAGCGCGCCTTCGGGACGGGCCGGTTCGATCACCAGCCCGATGGAGCCTTCCTGCGGGCGTTGCGGCGAATGGCGCAGATGCGGCGGCAGCAGGAAGATATCGCCTTCGCGGATCGGCACATCGTAGAATTCGCCGCTGTCGGTGTCGTGGATCTTCAGCAGCATGTCGCCCTTCAGCTGATAGAAGAATTCCTCGACCGGATCGTCATGGTAATCGGTGCGCCCGTTGGGGCCGCCGACCACCGTGACCATCATGTCGGAGTCCTGAAAGACCATCTTGTTGCCGACCGGCGGCTTCAGCAGGTGCTTGTGCTCGTCGATCCATTTCTGAAAGTTGAAGGCGCTCAGTTTTCCCATGGGTCTCTCCTGTTCAGGACGGCGTCAGTCCGCAGCCATCGAAGGCCGCGCGGATCGCCGTCTTTTCGTCTTCGGTCAGTTCCAGCATCGGCGCGCGCACCGGGCCGCCGACCTGCCCCAGCAGTTCCTGCCAGTATTTCTGATGCGCAAAGGGCTTTTCGTCCGGTTTCGACGCCTTGATCGCGGCGCGCACCGGGTCGAGGCTGGCGCTGACCGCGCGGGCTTCCTCGGCCTTTCCGGCGAATGCCAGTTCGGTGTATTCCTTCATCCGCAGATCCCCGGCCGTCTGCAGCAGGTAGGGCGGCGAGGAACAGAGGTAGAGCTGCCAGCCAAGCTCCAGCACATTGTCGAGCCACTCGTCCTCCGACGCGGTCGAGACGATGATCCTGTCGCCCGCAAGCCGGGTCAGTTCCGCGTACATCTCGCGCGGGACGGAATACTTGATGGCCACGACGGTCTCGATCTCGGCCAGACGCGCGCAAAGCTGTGGGCTCATCAAATAGCCGCTGTCGGGATGGGACCAGAGCGCGATGCCGATGTCGACGGCGTTGGCGATGGTCTCGTAGTAGCGGATCAGGGTCTGTTCCCGGTCCTTGAGGAAGTTCAGCACCGGGGCATGGACGACAATGTAATCGGCACCGCAATCCTGCGCGTGACGGGCCAGATCCAACACCACGTCCAGATTCTGATCCGAACAGGACATGATCGTCTGGGCGCGATCCCCGCAGATCTCGACCGCAAGGGACATGATCCGCTTGCGCTCTTCCAGCGACATGGAAAAGAACTCGCCCTGCTTGCCGGCAACGAAGAAGCCGTCGATCTTCAGGTCCTCGATCCAATGTTCCATGTTGGCCCGGAACCCGGCCTCGTCGATGGAGCCATCGGCGGCGAAGGGCGTATTGGCAGCGGCCCAGATGCCGCGCATGGTGGCGCGGGAATGGGACTTGGCGGTGGCGCGGGTATAGTTCATCGGCTCTCCTCCTTGGCGGGGTGCATTGCCCGCCAGATATTTTCGGATGTCAGCGGCAGGTGCAGATCCTGCCGGGTAAAGGGGGACAGCGCGTCCTGCACCGCATTGACCAGCGCCGGCGGCACGCCGATGCAGCCGGCCTCGCCCACGCCCTTGGCGCCAAGGTCATTGGCCCCCGACAGGGTGGGTTCACTGTGCAGGTGAAGGTCACGCGGCATGTCGCCGGCACGGGGCACGGCATAATCCATCAGCGATCCGGTCAGCAACTGGCCGTCGTCGTCATAGGCGATCCGCTCCATGAAGACATGGCCCAGCCCCTGCGCCAGCCCGCCCATCATCTGGCCTTTCAGAAGCATCGGGTTGATCACCCGACCCGCGTCATCGACCCAGATGATGCGTTCAACCAGCGGCACGCCGGTGTCGGGATCGACCGAAACCTCGGCCAGGACCGCGCCGCTGGCCCAGGCTTCGCGCGGGGCGGTGTAGGTTTCCTCGACCGCGAGATCCGCGAAACCGGGCAGGCAGGCGATCTCGGGCCAGCCGAGCAGGCGATTGCCCACCAGCAGGCCGCCTTCGCCGGGCAGGATGTCGTCCCGCGCCAGCCCCTGAAGATCGGCAAGCCGGGCGCAGGCCTGATCCAGGAACCTCCGGGCGGCGCGCAGCATCGCGCTGCCGCCGATGGCCGTGCTGCGGCTGGCCAGCGCGCCGAGGCCATTGGACAGCGCGGCGGTATCGCCTTCGCCCACCTGCACGCATTCGGGCGCGACGCAAAGGACGTCGGCGGCGATCTGGGCAAAGGCCGTCTCGCGTCCCTGCCCCTGCGCCGAGGCCCCGGTTTGCGCGGCAAAGCTGCCGTCGGCACACAGACGCAGCCGCGCGGTTTCCCAGCCCTGTCCGCAGGGTTCGATATATAGCGCAAGGCCGATGCCGACCACCTCGCCTTCTGCGCGGCGGCGGGCCTGGCGGGCCCGCAGCGCGGCGTAATCGGCTTCGCGCTCCAGCCGATCCAGCAGGGCGGCAGGGTTGCTTTGATCCAGCAGTTCGCCGGTCGGGCTGGCATAGGGGAAATCGCCGCTGCGCAGGATATTGCGACGGCGCAGGTCCAGCGGGTCAATCCCGGCGGCAAGGGCAGCCTTGTCGATCAACCGCTCGGTCAGCATCACCGCTTCGGGGCGCCCCGCCCCGCGGTAGATGCCCATGGGGGCACGGTTTTCGAAGCGGGTGGCAAGGTGGATATCGACGGGGCCGCAACGGTAGGGGCCCGGCAGGATCCGGGCCGCGTTGCGCGCCGGGGCATAGGCCGAATAAGGTGTCCAGCTGCCAAGGGAAAAGGTCAGTTCGGCCCGAAAGGCGGTGATCAGCCCGGCGGCGTCCAGCCCGATCTCGGCGCGGGTCTCGGCCCCGCGCCCATGGGTGGCCGCCATCAGGTCGTCCGACCGCGTCGCGGTCCATTTCACCGCTCGTCCCAACTGGTGCGCGGCAAAGGCCAGCGCCACTTCCTCGGGGTAGATCGAGGCCTTGCCACCGAAGGCCCCGCCCACATCCGGCGCGATCACCCGCACCTGCGCCAGCGGCAGGCCGAGGATACGCGCCAGGTCTTCGCGGGCGCGAAACGGCGTCTGGGTGGACAGGTGCAGGGTCAGCGTCTGGCCATCCCAGTCAGCCAGCGCGGCGCGGGGTTCCAGCGCCATGGGGGCGAGGCGCGCATGGTTCAGCGCCGCCTCCACCCGGACCGCCGCGCTGTCCAGCGCCGCCCCGGCATCGCCACTGGCATGGTGCGCCGTGGGGTGGGGGGCGGAATCCAGGGTCTCGCCCGGCTCGATCTCGACCAGCAGGGCCTCGGCCCCGTCCAGCGCCGCGGCCCGGTTTTGCGCGACGACCGCCACGACCGGCTGACCGAGCGCGGTGACGACATCGCCGGCCAGCACGTCGAAGGGCCGCTGTCGCGCACCCTTGATCAGCATGTTGACCGCCGAGCTCCCCTTCAGCGGCAGATCCGCCGCGCCGAGCACCGCAACCACGCCTTCGACCGCAAGGGCATCGGCCTTGTCGATCGACAGGATGCGTCCGCTAGGTTCGGGGCTGCGGAAGAAGTCCATCACAAGGCAACCGGGCGGCGATAGGTCATCGACATAGTGTCCCGCGCCCTTCAACAGGGCCGGGTCTTCGCGCCGCTTCATGGCAGCGCCGGTCCATTTGGTCTTCTGGCCCGCGAACAAGGGTGCCTCCCCAAGGATCATTCCCCATCTGGCCCGATATTTTTCCGTATCAAAACCCATTAAGTTCTCATAAATTCATGAGTGCAGCTTCATGAAAGACCCAGATGCCCGATCGCCAGGACGATATGCCCCCGTCGCCCACGCCCGATCCGACCCGCAAACCGGGCCAGCGGATCAGCCTGCGGCAGATCGAATGTTTTCGCGCCGTCGTGCAGCTGGGGAACTTTTCCCGCGCCGCCGACCGGCTGGGCGCAAGCCAGACCGGCGTGTCACATATGATCCGCGACCTCGAGACGACACTGAATGCGCGGCTGTTCGACCGCACCACGCGGCGGGTCGACCTGACCGAGGCCGGGCGGCTGTTCGCGGAGAATGCGCTTCCGGGGCTTGATGGTATCGACCGGGCGGTCGAGCGGATCCGCGACCTGGGTGCGCTGCGCCTCGGCCAGGTGCGCATCGCCGCGCCGCCGCTGATCGCGGCGACCGTGCTGCCGGAACTGCTGCGCCGGTTGCGCGCCCGGCATCCCGAGCTGAAACTGCGGGTCGAGGATTCCGGCACCGATCAGATCATCGCCAGCCTGCGCGACGGGCGCTGCGATCTGGGGGTCGGCAGCTTCGATGACGGGATCGACGGGGTCGACCAGCAGACCGTCCTGCGCGACCGGCTGATGGTCTTTGCCCCGGCCGACCACCCCCTGCGTCAGCGCCAGGACGTGCCTTGGACGGCGCTGCGCGATGAACCCATCGTCGCCCTGACCCGCGAAAGCAACATCCGCCTCCTGACAGCCGTCGGGTTTGAAAGCGCCGGCCTGCCCTTGCGCCCGGATTTCGAGGTGCACCAGATCTTTACCGCCCTGTCGCTGGTCGAAAGCGGCGCCGGGCTGGCGATCCTGCCGACCTATGCCTTTGCCGCGCTGCGCACCCGTCAGATTATCGCCCGCCCGCTGAGCGGACCCGATATCACCCGCGAAATGCGGATCGTAACCCCCCGCGACCGCGTACCATCCGCCGCGACCAACCGGGTGCGCGACATGCTGCGCCGGGTGCTGCGCGACATGGTGCCCGAGGTCAGCTGACTCCGCCTGAAAAGACCTCAGGCCTCCTCCGGCCCTTCCGAGATGATCACCATGCAAGAGGCCCCTGCCCCCAGCCCAAGCTGGGGTAGCGCGGCAAGCCCGGCCGCGCCGCTTGGCGTGCTGGCCAGCCCGGCAGTGGAAAGGGTCGCGACCGCCTGGTCGGCCTCGGCATCGCTGATGGTGACGAAGACATCCCCGTCCCGCCTCAGCGTCTCGTAGGCCAGCAGCGAGGCATCCTTGCAATCGAGCCGCCCCATATTCGATACCGGACCCGGCGCATGGGCAGGGCGACCGGCCTTCAGGCTGGCCATGAGGCAGGGCGCGGCCTCGGGTTCCACAACGACGATCCGGGGCTGGTGATCCCAGAAGGCGCGGATATGGGCCGCCGTTGCGGCAGCAAGTCCGCCGACACCGGCCTGCAGGATGACATGGCTCGGCCAGGCCCCAAGGGCAGCGAAATGCCGTCGGCATTCCTCGGCCAGCACGGTGTACCCTTCCATCACCAGGGCCGGAGCCTCGGTGTAGCCCTCCCAAGAGCCATCAGCGAGGTGGATCCAGTCGTTTTCGGCGGCCAGGCGCGCGGCCTCGGCAACGCTGTCTTCGTAGGAGCCCGGCACCCGGATCACCCCGGCCCCGGTCTGGCGGATACGGTCGGCAAAGCCTTCGGGGACGCTTGCGGACAGGACGATCCGGGCATGGCCCGAAAAGACCCGCGCCCCGGCAGCGACCGAAAGCCCGTGGTTTCCCGCGCTGGCGGTGATGAAGGTCATGCCCGACGCGGCCCTTTGCGCCGCCGGGGCCATGGGGTCGTCGCCCCCGGCCCGATCCAGGATCATCTGCGCCACGGCAAAGGCCCCGCCAAGCGCCTTGAAACTGCCCAGCCGCATCCGCGCGGTTTCATCCTTCAGCCAAAGCGTGCCAACCCCGAAGGTCGCGGCCAGACCGTCTGAGGCAGACAGCGGCGTCGGAGCATATGCGGGACAAGCGGCCAACAGGGCGCCGGGCCGGTCGGCGGTGGTGCGGTACCCCGCAGGGCGCGGCCCGCGCAGGGCCTGGTCATTCTCATGTATCATCCCGCGACTATGCATGAAATCGCCGCCCCTTCACCGAGGGAATTCACGGGACGGCGCAGAATTCCATGCAAGGGCCCGCCTCTGCCGCGCTGTTGGTCACGGGGCCCCGGCAAGGCCTTGCCGGCGGTGCAAACCCGAGTTGAATGCGCCGGTGCATGGTCTACTCTGCAGGGCAACGGTCGCGCGACAGGACAGCGGCATAGTCAACGACAACCCGACAGGCAGGCCACATCATGACGACAAGACGACAGTTCACCTTCGGTCTCGGCGCTTCGGGCGCATTGGGCGGTCTCGGCCTGTTGGGGCTTTCGGCCTGTGGCGCGCCCGGTCCCGGCACGCGGTCCGGCGCCTTGCCCGATGACCTCCGCCCGGTGCGCAACACTGCCTATGACGCCTGGGTCGCCGCCTTCCGGGGCCGGGCCTCCGCGCAGGGGATTTCGGGCTCGACGCTGGCCACCGCCTTCCGCAATGCCGGATATGTGCCCGGCGTCGTGACCCGCGACCGCAACCAGCCCGAAACCTCGCGCACGCTTGAGGATTACCTGTCCATCGCCGTGTCGGACGAGCGCGTCAGCAAGGGTCGCCAGGCCTATGCGCGTCAACGGCGGACCCTGAACGCGCTGGAAGCCCGCTATGGCGTCGAGGCAGAAGTCATCACCGCCGTCTGGGGGCTGGAAAGCTTTTACGGGGAACGGCGCGGCGATGTGCCGGTAATCTCTGCCACCTCGACCCTGGCCTATGACGGGCGGCGCGGGGCCTTCTTTGAAAAGCAATTGATGGCCTCGCTGCGGATCCTGCAAAACGGCGACATCGACGCGGACCGGATGACCGGAAGCTGGGCCGGTGCGATGGGGCATACCCAGTTCATCCCGACCTCCTATCTGGCCTATGCGGTGGATTTCACCGGCGACGGGCGGCGCGACATCTGGTCGGACGATCCGACGGATGCGCTGGCCTCGACCGCGGCCTACCTGTCGCGCAGCGGCTGGAAACACGGCCTGCCCTGGGGCGGAGAGGTCGGCTATGGCGCGCCACAGGGGCGGATCATACAGCCCCAGCCCGGCGGGCCCAGCTTTGCCGTCACCAGCAACTTCAACGCGATCAAGCGCTACAACAATTCCGATCACTACGCGATCGGCGTCGGACACCTGGCCGACCGGATCGCCGGAGGCGGCCCGCTGAAGGGCAGCTTCCCGCCCGATGAGAACGGCATGACCAAGGCCGATCGGGTGGCCCTGCAACGCAAGCTGACCGCGCGCGGGTTCGACACCGGCGGGGCAGATGGCGTGCTGGGACCGAACAGCCGCGCCGCCATCGCGTCCTATCAAACCAGCATCGGGCAAAGCCCGACCGGCGAGCCTTCGCAAGCGCTGCTGCGCAGTCTCGGCTAGCACAGAGGGGCGGTGAAGGGCAGGATCACGACAAGATCAGCAGGCGATCACTGCGGCAGGTTCAGCACCGACATCAGGGCCGAGGCGGCAAAGGGCTTGGTCAGAAAGGCCACCGCCCCGGCCTGGCTGCATTTGGCCGCCGTCCCGGTTTCGGCAAAGCCCGTCATCACCACGACCGGCAGATCGGGGCGCACCGCATGGGCGGCCACCATGGCCTCGATCCCGGTCAGGGCGGGCAGATGCAGATCCATCAGGGCGCAGTCGAAATCGAGCGAGCCGAATTCGGCCAGAAAGGCCTCTGCCGAGGCAAAGCCCACCGGGTCGAGCCCGTGCAGCCGCAGCAGTCGCGTCAGCGACGAGCGCAGCTTGTCATCATCATCTATGATGGCGATACGAGGGAGCGAAGGCGCATTCATGCCCATAGCCTAGCGCGCCGCGCCGTTGGTGGACAGTCGGCCCTCGGTCTCATATCGTGGCCTCATTCGCGCATCAGCCAGACCTTGCGGAAAAGATCCGCCAGGGTCCGCACGCCGAGCTTCTTCATCACCCGGCCGCGGTGCACCTTGACGGTCTTCTCCGCAATCCCGAGTTCCGCCGCGATCTGCTTGTTGAGCAGGCCCTTTTCGACCCCGTCCAGCACGTCGCGTTCGCGCGGTGTCAGGCTGCCGAGCGCGCGGTCCAGATCCTGACGTCCGGCGGCGTCGGTCGTGTCGCGGCGATAGCGGTCCTGTGCGTCGTCGATGGCCGCCAGCAGGGCCTCGGCGCTGATTGGCTTGCTGAGGAAATCCACCGCACCGGCCTTCATCGCGCGTACACTGGCGGGGATCGACCCTGCGCCGGTGATGAAAATCACCGGGCAGCGCGCATCAAGGGCGGCCAGGCGCGACTGGACCTCGAACCCGTCCATGCCGGGCAGGTTGATGTCGATCAACGCGCAGGCGGGACGGCTGGGGTCATAGGCGCCCAGAAAGGCCTCGGCGCTGCCATGCAATTCGCAAGCGTAGCCTTCGGCGCGCAGCAGGCGACCAAGGGCCACACCCAGCGACCTGTCGTCATCGACAAGGTGAACCGTGGTGTCCCGTATCGTCGTCTCAGCGACCATCTGCGTCCTTCCCTTCTATCCCGGCCCTGCCCATAGCAGCCCTGCCCCGCGCTGCGAAGACGTTGACCGACTTTTCCCGCCCCCTCATGCGGCGCGCAGGATCAGGGCCACGCGGGTGCCTGTCGGGCAGCCCCGGTCCAGGTCGATCACCCCGTCGTGGGCCGTGGCGATGGTGCGGCAGATCGACAGGCCCAGACCCAGCCCGGCCGCCTTGGAGGACACGAAGGGACGAAAGGCCTCGGGCGCGAGAGTTTCGGGAAAACCGCGCCCGGAATCGATCACGGCCATCTCGTAGCGTCCGTCGTCGCGGGCGATCACCTCGATCACCAGCGACCGTTGGGAGGGATCGACGCTGTCCATCGCATCCAACGCATTGGTGACCAGGTTCAGCAGCACCTGCTGAAGCTGGGGGCGATTGCCCAGCACCATCGCGGGTCTGGCTGTCGGGCGGACCTCGAACCGGGTCTGGCGATTGGTCAGTTCGGACCGCACCAGCGCCAGAGTGGCGCTGACCACCGTGTTCAGGTCCAGCGGCTCCAGCGTGATGTCGCCGCGCGCCATGAGGCTGCGCAACTGGCGGATGATCTCGGCGGCGCGCATGTCCGCTTCGATGATGTCCTGCATCACCCCGCCCATTTCCGCGATGTCCAGGGGGCTGCGATCCAGCAGGCGGCAGCCGGCCTCGGCATTGGCCAGGATCGAGGCCAGCGGCTGATTCAGCTCATGCGCAAGCGCACCGGACAATTCGCCAAGCTGGGTGGCGCGGGCCAGGTGGATCAACTCCATCCGGTCGCGCATATGGGCCTCGGCCAGGATCTTGCGGCGCTTTTCCTGAATGATCAGCGCGGTGATCGTGATGCTCTGGGCCAGGATCACGGCCAGGGCGATGCCGATCTCTATCCGGTAGCGTTCAAGGAAACCGGGGTCGTAGTACAGCAGTTGCGCGCCCTCGGGCACACGGGCCTTGTCGATGCCGAAGCGATCAAGCTGACGCCAGTCGACAAGCGGACTGCGCGGGGTTTCGAGAAACTGCGGCAGCTTGACCTTGCCCGTGGCCACATCCCCCGCAAGCTGCCCCGCCGCCAGACCCATTCCGTGAAAGGTATGAACCACCCCGCCCGTCGCCCCGTCACCGATCATCGTGTCGTAAAGCCCGTAAACCGGCGCGCCGGAGAACTCGGAAATGGTGGCCAGAGCCTCCTTCGGGACAAAGACCTTGCCGTCGGGCCCCGCAAAGATCGTGGTCACCAGCACGATGGCCTCGCTGTCGAGATCGGCAACGGTGTCGAGGATTTCCTCCATCGGGCGGGCCGTGACATAGGTGACCGGCAGCCCGTGGTAGCTTGTGCCAAGCACCGCCCGCGCCTTCCTGTCCCAGGCCCGGTCGAAATTTGCCGCCCCGCTGATGACGTGGATCCGCTTTGCCTGCGGCTGCAATGCCCGCGCCAGGTCGATGGTCGCGGAGACTTCAAAGACGCTGCTCACCCCGCCGACCTGGTCGCCCAACAGCGTCATGTTCTCGGTTTCGGGATTGGTCGCACCGAAGATCACCGGCCCGTCCAGCCAGGCTTCGTTGCGATGATCCAGAACGAACTGAAGGGCCAGCGTGCCAAAGGCGACCAATACATCCGGTTCCCGGTTGTCGTATTTCGCCGCCATGGCGGTAAAGATGCGCTGCTGGGATTCGGCGTCGGAAAAACGCGAGATATCAAGGTATTCCGCAAACAGTTCGACCTGGCTGCCGATGGTTTCGGCCAGCCCGTCCTGAAGCCCTTCCGCGACGATGATATTGGCCGGCAGCAGGCTGTCTTCCCCGAAGATCGCCAGAATGCGGATCGCATCGTCGCTTGCCGGGCGGTCTTTGGTCGGATCGGGCGGACTTTCTGCTGCGAAATCACCCGGCGGCTCGTCAGCCAGGGGCTCGGCTTCAGACTGGGGTTGGGCTTGGGGTTGGGCTTGAGCCTCGACCGCAACGAAAGCCGCGCCTGCCAGCCAAAGCGCAAGACCCAGCAAGAGCATGACCATGGCCCGCGCAAGCAGACCAGCCGGAGCCCCATGGCAACCCGTCACGCCCAGCGCAGCCGCGACCCGGCCTCGCCCGCCCAGCCCTTTGGTCGATCCTGTTCCCCGGCTCCGCCCCATGCGCCCTTCCGTCTCTACGTGTCCGTCCCATGACCTGATCCAAGTAGACGGGGCAATGGAATCTTTTACAAGTCACTCGCGTGGCCCCGCCCCGCCGGATCAGCCTGTGTCAGGTCCGGCCGGCCTCTTTTTCACGGTAAAGGGCGGCGAAATGGCCGATGACAAGGCACAGGATCGCCAGTCCCAGGATGGCGGCGACGGGCCGGGTAAAGAAGTCGGCCAGCACCTCGACCCGCGTCATGGCGGGGCGGAACTTGGTTTCCATGATGCCGCCCAGCACGAGGCCGAGAATGATCGGCACCGCCGGCAGGTTCTGCCGCTTCAGGATCAGGCCGAACCAGCCGAAACCGGCGGCCACGGCGCAATCCACCACCGAATTGCGCAGCGAATAGACCCCCACGAAGCTGAGCGTCAGGATCATCACGCCAAGAAATCGCGTCGGGATGCGGATGATCCGCAGCAGCAGGTTGGACGAAACAATCATGAACAGCACCACGATCACGTTCAGCAGGATCATCGCAACATAAAGCGCATAGACGAAATCCAGCTGGCCCTGAAACAGCTGCGGCCCCGGAATGACGTTGTGCACGTAGAAGACCGACAGCATCATCGCCGTCAGCGCCTCGCCCGGAATGCCGAGCGCCAGCAGCGGGATCATCGCCGCCGCCGGGACCGCGTTGTTGGCCGCTTCCGAGGCAACCAGCCCCTCGGCGCTGCCCTTGCCGAAGGCCTCCGGGGTCCTGGAGGTCTTCTGCGCATAGGTGTAGCTGAGGAATTGCGCAGTGAATTCCCCGACGCCGGGGACCATGCCCATCAGAACGCCAAAGCCGGTGCCGACGGCCGCGACACGCTTGTAACCCAACACCTTGGTCATGGCGCGCGCCATGGAGCCCTTGATCGGCGCGGCCTCGGGGGCGGTTTCCGGTTCGGTCAGCAGGGAAAAGGCCTGTGACAGGGCGAACAGCCCCAGCACCACGACGATCAGCTCGAACCCCGAGCCCAACCAGTCCTGCCCGAAGGTATAACGCTGCGTGTATTTCAGCGGCTCAAGCCCGATGGTGCCGATAAAGATGCCGAGCCCGGCCAGCATCCCTGCGGCCAGCGTCTGACCGCGATGCGCGATGACCACCAGCACCAGCCCCATGAGCGCGGCCAGGAAGATCTCCTTTGAGCCGAACATCGGCGCGATCCGGGCCAGCACCGGCGACAAAAGGATCAGCGCCAGGATCGACAGGATACCGCTGACGAAAGAGGCGCCATAGGCCAGACCAAGCGCCTTCAGCGCCTCGCCCCGTTTGGTCATTGGGTGACCGTCATAGGTGGTCAGAGCATTGACGGCCGTGCCGGGGGTATTGATGAGGATCGCGGGCAGCGAGCCGCCGAACATCGACGACCCGTAGATCCCCAACAGCATCACCAGCCCGACCAGCGGCGGCAGCGAAAAGGTCGCGGGCAGCAGGATGGCGATAGCCACCGCCGGGCCGACGCCGGGAATGGCGCCGATGATCACGCCTCCGACCGAGCCGATCAGCAGGGCGATCATCACGTCGAGATGCATCAGCATCCCGATCCCGGAAAGCAGCATGTCCATCAGGTAGCCTCGGTTCGGTTCATGGTCAGAAGTTGGTCATCAGGAAAGAGCGCGCCTCGCCCGGCGGCAGCAGGTCGTAGATGTCCCCGGCGGGGATGTTGACGCCGAGAAAGCCCTTGAACAGCGCCACCACCGCAAGGCCGAACAGTGCCGACAGGCCCATCCAGCGGGCATTGCGGTAGCCCATGCGCCAGCTCAGCGTGCAACAGAATGCGATGGTGGCCAGCAGGTAGCCGATCACCGGCACCAACCAGACATAGGCGATGAACCAGACCATGAATTCGCCCGCCCGCGCCCAGGCGCCCAGTTCTGCCCGCAACCCCGGCAAGCGATGCGAGCCAAGCGCCACCACGAGGTAGCCGCCCGAAAACACCAGCATCACGAAGAGCGCGATCGCAGGCCAGAAGGCAGGCTGCACGTATAGTTTCGTGCGCGGCACCCATTGGGTCTGCCAGGGCAGCAGGATCAGCAACAGCAGCGACAGGGCAAAGAAGGCCGCCGCAAAGACGGCCTCGCCCGCGCGGCCATGGCGCTGAAACAGGTCCTGCAGGGTGCGCGTGCGGATCAGGGTCTGGAACCGGGTGCCGAAGCGTTGCCCCGGACGTGGCGGAATATCCACGCCCGGAACTGGCCGGCGGTTTGCCTTACTCATGGCGCGATGTGCTCCTGTCGGGCATCATTCGTCCAACAGCGCACCGATGGCGCCACGGGCGGTCATGTCGGCCTCGATCTGGGCCTCGGATTCGGCTGCATCCTGCCAGTAGATCAGCGCACCGGTATCTGCCGCCAGCGTTCTGGCCGCCTCCGACGCCATGACCTTTTCCGCGACGGCGGCGATCTTGTCACGGGCCTCCTGGGGCACATCGGCGGCAACGAACAACCCGTTCCACAGCGCCAGATCCAGTTCCGGCAGCAGTTCGCCCACCGTGGGGGCGTCAGGGGTCAGGGGGATACGCTCGGACCCGATCGAGGCCAGCACCTTGATGCTGTCGAGGCAGGGAAAGACCTGTTGCAGGGTGGTGTTCATCACGTCCACGTCGCCCGAAGCCAGCGAGTTGCAATCCAGCGCATCGAAGGCGGCTTCATAGGCAAAATCGAAGCCCTTGGCCTTGGCCACAGCAAAGGTGATCTGCGTCGGGGTCAGCATGGCGCCGAAATGGCCCAGGGCGACGTCGTTGTCCTGCGCATAGGCGGCCAGTTCGTCCAGCGTGTCATAGGGCGCATCGCCCGAGGTCGCGATAACGAAGGGATAGGTGACGAAGATGCCGATCGGTTCGAACGGATTGGGTGACAGGGCGGGGATGCCGATATCGGGGCCCGACAACGGCACATCCGACACGAAGGAGCCGATGGTGTAGCCATCCGCATCCGCATTGGCCACATCGACCGCCCCGGGGAAGGGCCCGCCGCCGCCGCCGGGCTTGTTCACCACGGCCGCCGCGACGCCGTATTCGGACTGGAATTCGTCGGCGATCATCCGGGTCAGGATGTCTTCCAGGTCGCCCGGCGGGAAGGGCACGACGAATTCGACGGGCTTTTCGGGGTATTCGGCCAGGGCCGCCACCGGCAGGGCGGCAAGGGCGGTGCCAAGGGCCAGCTTTGCAAATCGGGTCATGGGGTCTCTCTCCTGTTGGTGGTTTGTTGTTTTTCTTCGGTATTCGGGCAGTCAATCGGCGGGGATCAGTTCAGTCCGACCCCCATTCCGAGCGTGGCAAGGGTCATCGGCGCGACCTCCCACAGCAGGGCGCGTTGACGGCACAGGGCGGCGCGCAGGCACAGGGCGCCAGCGAAGGCCGCATAGGCCGCCAGTGCCAGAACGGTCAGGATCAGATAGCTTTCGGCAAGGGCGGGCAGCAGCAATCGGGTGATCCCCGCAGGCGTCACCAGGGGGATGGCCGCCGCACCGCACAGCCCTGCTCCGTTCAGCACGAAAAGCGCCACCAGAACCCCGGCCATGGTCAGGTGCGAAGCCGCCCGGTGGGCGCATAACGCCGGGGCCGCGCCGCGCAGCGCCCCCGGCGCGATGGCCACCAGCACCCCCGCCCCCAGCACCAGCCCGACCAGACCGCAGGTCATCGCCACACCCATGGCCGCCAGCGCCAGCAGCGCCTCGACCCGCTGGCGGCGCGACCCGGTCACGAGGCAGGCACAGGTGCCCAAGGCGGCAAGCCCAAGCAGGCTCAGGTGATATGGCGACATGGCTGCGACCCCGGCCCGCGATCACTCGGCCGCGGCCTTGTTGGACCGGCAGCACTGGGCGCCGTTGGGGTCCTTGGGCAGATCAAGCGTCGGGTTGCGGTCAAAGAAGTTCTCGGGCCGCAGCTTGAAGCCCGCATAATCCACCGGCATCACCGGCCAGTCTTCGCTGCGCGGGAAATGGGTCAGCCCGAAGCTGTGCCAAACGACGATATCCTCGCCATCCACGTTGCGGTTCCCGGCGGCATAGGCCGGCAGCCCCGCCCCGCCCGGATGCTGGTTCGGCGTATAGCCCGCCGCCCAGAGTTCATCGCGGTCGAACTGCGTGACCCAGAGCGATCTGGTCGCGAAACCCGCCCGCTGGGTAATCGAGGCCGCCTCGTCCGCCAGCAGCAGCGGCAGCCCCTCGGGGGCCAGCACATAGGCGGTGGGCTCTCCGACATGGTTCGTCGCCTCGGCCGAGGAAATCCGCCAGACCCGGCCCAGGTCGTTGCGCGCCACACGTTGCGCATCGCCTTCGGTTGTCAGGCGCGTGATCTGGCGGGTAAAGGCATTGCCGACCGGGTTGCCCGCGCCCATCGGCACGCGTTTCACGTCGATCTCGTCGACCTGGTTGCGCAGCCCGTCGATGGCGAAATCCAGCCGCGCCGAGAACAGGTGCTGGTGTTGCGGCGCGCCCAGACGCGGCGACAGTTCGGTCGCCCATTCGTAGTCGCCTTCCGGGCGGCCAGAGGTAAAGACGATGCCGGTCGCCTTGCACTCCATCTCGATCTTGCCGTCGAGATAGAAGTACCAATAGAAACCGTAGTCGTAGTTCCCGACCGTGACGAAGAAGGACACCACCAGCCGACGCTGGCGGCGCACCTCGACCCGGCCCGAGAAGATATCCGTGTGTTTCCAGATTGTTCCGAAGTCTTCTTCGTGGATGCAGATCGCGTTCTTGATCTCGACCGGGTTGCAGAAATCATCCACCACCGTCGCATCGACATAATGGATCTCGCCCAAGCAATCACAGCCAAGCACCAGCGAATTGGCCAGCCGCCCGAACTGATATTCCCCGGCGTCGAAATAGTTCTGCCATTCGTGGGTCGGTTGCGGTTCTCCGTAGGGCACCACCATTTCCGACACCGAGGCGCGGTTGAGGATCGAACGCTGGCGATCCCCGTCCCGGAACGAGATATCGTGCAGGGTCAGCCCCTCGCGGCCATTGAAGCCGACGCGGATCGACCACTTCTCCCAGTCCAGCACGTTGTCCTTCATGGTAAAGGACGCGCCCTCGGGTTGGGTGATGTTGAGCGGCTTCATCGTCTCGCGCGGCACGATGGCGGGGTCAAGGTAATCGCCCGTCTCCTCCGGCACATGCAGGTAACCGGTATCCACGAAACGCAGCACCCTGTGATCGCTCAGATCGACATGGCAGACGATGCCTTCGATCGGATGCGCCCACAGCTCATGGATCGCGTTTTCATCCGGCGCGTAGAAGCTGAGGACCCGCAACATGCGGCGTCCGACCTCGTCCTCGTCTCCGAAGACACCGGCGGACAGCGGGCAGCAGAACACCTTGTCCAGATCGGTGATGCCACGTTTCGCCAACGCCTCGACGAAACGCGGATCGGCTTTGCAGATCTCTTCGGCGGCGACGTAATCTTCGTCCAGAACCGGGCCCCAGCCGTCCTTTGCCGGATCAAGCGCGCGGCTGTGGATGACCTTGCCCGCCGGGATATCCACGACGATCTCTGTCACCTTGCGGGCCGTGACATCGGTGACCAGCACGCCGATTTCACGCGGCACCGGGGCGCCGGCGGTGAAGCCCGCAAGGGTGTCGCGGCTGGGTTCGCGCAGCATGACATAGGAATAGCGCTGGCTGTCCCCGCCGTGTCCGGCCGCCAGAAGGACCTCTTTCAGGCGCAGGATTTCCGCGGCCGCGATCGGGTCCAGCGGGTGCTGCACCGCTGCGGTTGCGGCTGTCTGTTCCGGGGCTGCGTCGCTCATTCGTCCATCCTTCGGTCGGTGTTTCCAAAAGGCTTTCAGACCGCGCCCCGGCGCAGCCATTGCCATCGGCGCCAAGTGTTCGATAATTTGCGCCAAACAGCCCGGAAACGTCAGAAATCGGCGCCAGAGCCCCCGGTCTGCGCCCTGCAACGGAAATGCGGTTTTTCGGATGCCGGTTTTCTGACCCGGTTTGACCTGCCCATGCGGCATTCGGCAGCAGGCTGAAAAGCCCCCTTGCCGAAGTTGCCCCCTGCCTAGCCCCGATTCTCTTTCGACGGTGCCTGTCCCGTCCAGCCGCGATAGGCCCGCCAGAAGACCGTGCCATCGGAATACCCCAGCGCCTGTGCCATGGCCTTGAGGCTGCCCGAGCGCGTGCCGAGATGGGTTTCCACGATCTGCTGACGATGCGCGCGGACGATCTGGCGCAACGATGTGCCTTCGGCCGCCAACCGCCGTTGCAGGCTGCGCGGGGCCTGACCCAGTTCGCGCGCGATACTGTTCAGGTCGACGGGGCGCTGACCCAGGTTGCGGCTGACCACCAGCAGCACCTGGTCGGCCATGGTCGCCTCCGGATCCTGCGCCAGCACCAGGTCGGCGACGTGATGTTCGATGAGACCGATCAGGGCCATATCCTCGACCCGGTGATGCCGGTCGAGGCCCTCTTCGCTGAACAGGATGCGATTGGCGCTTTGCCCGAACAGCACGGGCGCGCCGAAGATCCGTTCCAGAAGATCGGGACGCGCCGAAGGGGCATGGGTGAAATGGACCTCTTCGGGGGACCAGCGCGGATCAAAGGACATCCGCATCAGCCGACAGAGGCCGGAAAGGGAAAATTCCGCGTCCTGCGGCAGGCCCGTGACCCCCGGCGACTGGATCTGGTAGGTGAAGCCCAGCCAGGTCCCGGCCTCGGTCAATTTCATCTCGGTCGCGCTTTGCAGGGCGGAAAGGCTGTCGTGAAATCGCTGCAGGCCACGTCGCGCCGTCGAGGATTGCAGCATCAGCAGGCCCGTCGGACCCAGGTCCGCCGGGTTGATCCGCGCCCCGATGCGCGCGCCCAGCACCGGGTCCCGCGCCTGGCGGGCGGCGTCTTCGAAGACCTGAAGGTAGGCGGAGAGGGCGATGACCTCGTAAGGGTCCTGCACGCGCTGCGGGTCCAGCCCGTTGCGCCGCAGGATGCCGGATATTGCCGCGACGTTGCCGTCGAAATGCCGGATGATCGGCGCCAGAGCGGCCGCCCGCAGGACGGGATGGCGAAGGCTGTCGGCTGAGGATGGGGGCATGGCGCGGGGTTCCGTTTGCAGGTGGCCCAAGTATCGACTGCCCGCGCGCCCCCCGCAACCGGGCCGAGTTCCCCTTGACCGGCAGGTCAAGCGCGGAGCACAGGATCAGAACAGCTTCATCTTGTGCGACATGCGCCGCCAGTCCCGCATCCGGGTCGAGACATCCCAGGGGCCATTGGTCGCCGTGGCATGGACCAGCAGGCTGAGCGCCGCGTTCAGCCCGATGATGGATTCCAGGAACAACCCGGTCTTGGAGGGCACGTTGATCACCGCATCCGTGATCTCATGCGCCCAGTGGCAATATTCATCTGTCACGACCACGACCGACCGCCCCTGTTCGCGGGCCAACCGCGCGATGACCTCGCTTTCGGCCGCATAGGGAATGACGTCGATGATGACGACGCAGCCCGGCGCGCCCTCTTCCGGATCGAGCCATTCGGACATCATGCTGTCATGCCCGGACAGGAAGCGCACGCGGGGCCGGGCCAGCGCCAGGCGCCGGGCCATGTCTTCGGCCAGCCCCCGCACGGTCTGAAAGCCGGTGACATAGACTTCGCTGGCCGTGGTCAGCCTGGCTTCGGCAGCCTTGAAGGCAGGGCTGTTCATCTTGGAATAGACGGTGCGGACGCTGAGAAGCTCGGCGCTCATCTGGTCCTGCCAGTCCGGGGTCAGTTCTGCCCCTTCCTCGGGCAGGCTTTCGCCGGTCACCGAATAGCGGTGCCGCAGCATGGCCTTGAAGTCCTTCATCCCCGCGCAATCGAACCGGCGCAGCATCCGGCCCACCGTGATCTCGGCCACACCGGCCTTTTCGGCGATGGATTTGCCGGTCTCGAAGGAAATCGAATGCAGGTTCAGCAAAAAGTACTGTGCAACCTTTGCCTCTTGCCTGGGCAAATCGGTCAGTCCCTCTTCGATTTTGCGCACGAATTCATCAAGCGGCGAGTTCGAATAGGAGGCAAAGCCCTGAGACATGCGGTTCCCCCCGATGACAGAAAACTAACATTTGACGAAAATGACAGTAACGCATCATTTTCACGACTCAAGAAGAAACGACAAAGCCACCCCAGGGGAGATCTCTGCCATGAAGACCCATCATCTGTTGCTGACCACCGCGCTGGCGCTGACGCCACTGACCGCCGCCGCGCAGGAAACACTGTCGCTTTACAATTGGGGCGACTACATCAACCCCGCCGTGCTCGAGGCCTTTACCGAGGAAACCGGGATCGCGGTGACGCTGGACGTCTACGGCTCCAACGAAGAGATGCTGGCCAAGATCCAGGCCGGCGCCACGGGATACGACATCGTCTTCCCCTCGGTGCACATGCACGACATCATGTTCCAGCTCGGCCTGCTGGCGAAAACCGATATCGGCAGCGCGCCGGGCTTCGAAAACATCGATCCGCAGTTCATCCGCGCCGCGACCGACCCGGATGCGGAATACTGCCTGCCCTATGCCTGGGGCAATGTCGGGATCTTCTACAACAAGGCGCTGGCCGGCGATATCACCGGCTGGGAGGACTTCTTTGCGCTTGGCGAAGAGGGCAAGAAGATCACCCTGCTGGACGATCTGCGCGAAACCATCGGCATCGGCCTGATCATGAACGGCAACTCGGTGAACTCGACCGATCCCGACCAGATCACTGCGGCGGCCGATTACATCATCGACCATATCAGTGGCGTCACGGCCTTTACCTATGACTCGGCCCCTCAGGTGATCTCGGGCGATGTCGCGGCGGCGCATTGGTACGTCGGCTCCAACCTCTATGTCTCGGAGCATCCCGACGAGGTCGGCTACATCATCCCCAAGGAAGGCGCCACGATGTATCAGGAAGACATCTGCGTGCTGGCTTCGGCCCCCAACATGGAAAATGCGAAGACGTTCCTCGAATTCTACCTGAAGCCGGAAATCGCCGCGATGAATGTCGAGCAGCAGATGAACGGCACGCCGAACCTGCCTGCCAAGGCGCTGATCCCGGCCGAAATCGCCGAGAACGAGTCGATCTATCCGCCGCAGGACGTGATGGAAAACCTGCAGCTTTTCGAAGATCTGGGGCGTGATCTGGCGCTTTACAACGCCGAATGGACGCGGATCAAGACCGCCCAGTAAGCCCGGCCAGTAAGCCCGGCCAGTAAGCCCGCCCGGCAAGCGATACCACTTCGGGGCGCGGGGGATCTTTCCCGCGCCCCGCCCGGCCTGAGACAGACCCGGCAACAGGACATCAGACCATGACCGCTCCGCTAGAGATCATTGACGCCTGCAAGGCGTTCCGAACGCCCGAAGGCAGCGTGATGACCGCGCTCGACCATGTGTCGCTGAAGCTGTCGCGCGCCGAATTCGTCACCCTTCTGGGGCCTTCGGGCTGTGGCAAGACCACCCTTTTACGCGCCATCAGCGGATTCGAGACGCTGGATGCGGGCGATGTGCTGATCGACGGCATGGCGGTGACGCAAAAGCCCGCGCATCGCCGTCCCGTCAACACCGTCTTTCAACGCTACGCCCTGTTCGGCCACATGAGCGTTGGCCGCAATGTCGGCTATGCGCTGGAACTGGCGGGCAAGGACAAGCGCGCGATCCGCGCCCGCGTGGCGGAACTGCTGGAACTGGTCGGCCTGTCGGGGCTGGAAAAGCGCAGCATCGGCCAGCTGTCGGGCGGACAGCAGCAACGCGTCGCCCTGGCTCGCGCCCTTGCCGGGCAGCCCAAGCTGCTGTTGCTGGACGAACCGCTTTCGGCGCTCGACAAGAACCTGCGCCAGAAGATGCAGCAGGAGCTGAAGGCGATCCAGCGCGAACTGGGCATCGGTTTCGTCTTCGTCACCCATGACCAGGAAGAGGCGCTGACCATGTCGGACCGCATCGCGGTGCTGGCCGGCGGGCGCATTCAGCAGATCGGCGCGCCCGGCGATCTTTACCAGACGCCGGCGAACCTGTTCACCGCCGAGTTCCTTGGTGAAAGCAATCTGCTGCCCGTGACCCTGGACGGCGCCCGCGCCAGCCTGTCCGATGGTCAGACCTTCGATGCACCCCGTGCCCCCGGCGCGGCAACCCTGCTGCTGCGCCCCGAAGCGCTGAGCCTTGCGCCCCCCGCCGGTCCCGCCCTGACCTTCGAAGGCACGATGCGCGAGACATTCTATACCGGCAAGGATCACCAGATCGCCTTTGACAGCCCGGACTTCGGCCCGATGCAGGCGCTGCTGCGGTCCGGCCCCGCCCTGCCCAGGATCGGTGCGCCGGTGACGCTGCATGCCCCGACCCAAGGGCTGCACCTGATCGACGCCACGGTGCCCGCATGAGCCTTGCCCGCCGCAAATTGCTCAGCCTGATTGCCCTTCTGGGCGGGCCGACCCTGTTCCTGCTGGTCTTCTTCTTCTGCCCGCTGCTGATCATGGTGATCTACAGCTTTCTGGAACCCGGCCTTTACGGCGGCGTGGTCTGGAACTTTTTCCACCTGAACTACGGCCGCATCCTCGGCTGGGCCGACACGCGCTATGAAAAGTTCGACCCGGTCTTTCTGATGATCTTCCTGCGCTCGATCCGGCTGGCCGGGCTGACGGTGCTGACCAGTTTGCTGATCAGCTATCCGGCGGCCTTCTGGATTGCGCGCATGCGCCCCGCGCGACGGGATTTCACGATCTTTCTCGTGACGTTGCCGTTCTTTGTCAGCCTGATCGTGCGGCTGTTTGCATGGGTGCTGATCCTGCGGCCCACCGGGTTCCTGAACCAGGGCCTGATGGGGCTGGGCCTGACCCGCGCCCCGGTCGAGTTCCTCTATACCGATTTCGCCGTCATCCTCGGCATGACCTATGTCTTCATCCCCTTCATGTTCCTGCCGCTTTACGGCGCCATCGAAAAGCTGGACATGGCCCAGATCGAAGCCTCGGCGGATCTGGGGGCGACGCGGGTGCAGACCTTCGTCAAGGTCATCCTGCCCGCGACCACGCCGGGAATTCTTGGCGGGGCGATCATCACCTTCATCCCCGCGCTCGGCAATTTCATCGTGCCCTCGGTGCTGGGCGGGGCCAAGGTGCTGATGATCGGCAACCTGATCGAACAGCAGTTCCTGTCGGCCCGCAACTGGCCCTTCGGCGCGGCGCTGTCGATGATGGTCATGGCCGCGGTTCTTGTCCTGCTTGTGCTGCAATTGCGCCTTGCCCGCGCCCGCCGGGAGGTCCGGACATGATCCTGCGTCGCCTGCTTGGCCTTTACGGCCTGCTCTTCCTTGTCTTCATCTATGCGCCCATCCTGCTGGTGGTGGTCTATTCCTTCAACGCCAACACGGTGAACATGATGATCTGGGACGGCTTTACCTTCGACTGGTATCGCCAGATCTTCGGGTTGGAGACTTCGGTCACCGAAAGCGCCACCTATATCGACAGCACGGCACAGCTTTATGCTTCGATCCGCACCAGCCTTGTGATCGCGCTGTCGACCTCGGCGCTGTCGACGGTCTTTGGCACGGCACTCGCGTTGGCGGTGGCGCGCTATCGCTTCCGGCTGGCGGGGCTTTACCGCACGCTGCTGATGGTGCCGATGATCATGCCCGACATCGTGCTGGGGATCGCGCTGCTGATCTTCTTCATCACCATCGGCATGAACCTGTCGATGCTGACCATCATCATCGGGCAATCGACCTTCCTGATTTCCTATGTCTTCGTCACCGTCTCGGCCCGGCTGGCCGAATTCGACACCAGTGTCGAAGAGGCCTCGGCCGACCTTGGGGCGACACCGGGCCAGACCTTTCGCAAGGTGACCCTGCCCGGTATCGCGCCGGGGGTCATGGGGGGCTGGCTGCTGGCCTTCATCATCTCGATGGACGATCTGGTCATCACCTATTTCATCGCCGGCACCGGCAATACCACCCTGCCCATCCATATCTGGGGAATGCTGCGCCGTGGCATCAAGCCCGAGATCAACGCCATCGCGACCCTGATGCTGCTGTTCACGATCCTGATCGCGGGCATCGGCCTATACCTCAGATCGAGACGCCAGAAATGACCACGCCTTCCCCCAAACCTCGTGCCCGCGCCCTTGGCATCCCGCTGCCCGGCACGCCCGGCCCGCTGAACGCCATCACCGATGTCCCCGGCATCGAGGTCGGCATGACCGAGATCCTGTCGTCCCGCGATCCCGCCCGCGCCACCCGCGGCATTCCCGTGCAGACCGGGGTGACGGCGATCCTGCCGCGCGGCCGCGACCCCGAACCCAAGCCCCTTTGGGCCGGGCAGTTCAGTCTGAATGGCAACGGAGAGATGACCGGCGCCCATTGGATCCGCGACGGCGGCTGGCTAAGCGGGCCGATCCTGATTTCCAATTCTCACGCCATCGGCCCCTGCCATGGGGCCGCAGTGCGCTGGATGATCGAAACCTATGGCGACATCTGGGAAGACAACCACCTATGGGCCATGCCCGTGGTGGCCGAGACCTATGACGGGTTGCTGAACGACATCAACGGCCTGCACGTCACCGAGGCGGACGCCCGCGCGGCGCTGGATGCCGCCCGCCCCGGCCCGGTCACCGAAGGCAATTCCGGCGGCGGGGCCGGCATGGTCTGCTATGAATTCAAGGGCGGGACCGGCACCGCCTCGCGCCTGCTGGAAGTCGACGGCCAGGGCTTTACGCTCGGTGCGCTGGTGCAGGCCAATCACGGTCTGCGCCCCTGGCTGACCATCGCAGGGCGCCCCGTCGGTCAGCAGATGACAGAGGCGCGGATTGCCGACATGATCAAGGAACAGGGGTCGATCATCGTGGTTCTGGCGACCGACCTGCCCCTGTCCTCAAGTCAGCTGGAGCGGCTGGCGCGGCGCGCCTCGATCGGGATCGGGCGCGGAGGCACGCCGGGGGGAAACAATTCCGGCGACATCTTCCTGGCCTTCTCGACCGCCAATGAAATGCCCCTGCCGCAGCTATCCGGCCCCTGGCGGCAGTTCACCTGCCTGAACGACGAATTGCTCGACCCGGTCTATCTGGCGGCCGTCGAAGCGGTGGACGAAGCGGTCCTGAACGCGCTTTGCGCCGCCGAGGACGTGCCGCTTGCCCGCCCCGCCAGAGGCACCTGCCGGGCGATGGACACCGACCGCCTGATGGAATTGCTGCAAGACGCCTGAGGCCAGTGGCCGGGGATGGATCCCGGCCCCGACAAGACACCGGGCGGGACAGCCCCGCCCGGCACCCCGTCAAAGACTGCGGCGCGTGACCTCGTCGAGGTAGATCATCACCGGAGTCTCGGCCTCGGCGGCCTGTTCCAGCGCCTGCGCAAAACCGGTCTCGGCCGCGCGGATTACCTGCCAGCCGCAGGCGGCAACTATGGCGCAAAGATCGGGCGTCAGGATATCGACGCCGATGGTCGGAATATCGCGTCCTTCCATATAGCTGCGGATCTCGCCGTAGCCCTGGTTGTCATGCAGCAACATGATCACCCGGGCCTGCGCCTCGACCGCCGAGGTCAGCTCGCCCAGGCAGAATTGCAGCCCGCCATCCCCGGTGATCGCCACGGCCGGGCCGCCATCGGCCAAGGCCGCCCCGATCGCCGCCGGCAGGCCATAGCCCAGCGTGCCGAACCCGGTGGCAGAGTTGAAATAGCCGCCCGGCTGCGCCGCCGCGAAACCGGAATTGCCCGTATAGACGATCTGCGTGCTGTCCCCGACGATCCGCGCGCCCGGCAGGCGGTCGCGGATCTGGCCGAGCAGCCGGAAATCCGATTGCATCGCTGCCGTGAAGGCATCAAGCGCGGCGCAACCCTGTGCCGCCCGCGCAGCCCCATCGCCCTTGCGCGGGGTCAGGCCCCGGATCAGCCGGGCGGCGGTTGCCCCCGCCTCGCCCAGCAGGCCGATCACCGTGCGGTCATTGGCACCATGGGCCACCTGTCCGGGATCAAGATCGACCCGGATCAGCGTCCCGGGCAGGACAAAGCCGCCGTCTTCGTTGAAATCGTAATCGGTCGAGCCGAATTCCGTACCAAGCGCCAGGGCGACATCGGCCCCGGCGATCATCGCGCGGACCTCGGGCAACGAAGGGCTGAAGGGTACGGCCAGCGGATGGTCGGGGGGCAAAAGCCCGCGCCCGTTGGTGGTCATCACAACCGGCGCATCCAGCGCCTCTGCCAGGGCCACCACGTCGGCGCCCTGGGCCCCGCCACCGGCCAGGATCACCGGACGATGCGCGCCCTCAAGCGCGACAAGCGCCGCGTCGAGGGACGCCGCCGAAGGTTCGGGCGCGGGCGCAACCTGCGGCGCGGCGGCGCGGGGCGTCAGTTCCATTTCCAGCACATCGACCGGGATTTCGATATGGACCGGGCGCGGGCGGGCCGAGGTGAAGACCGCAAAGGCCGCATCCAGCGCCGGTTCAAGCTCGTCAGGCGACAGGACCGTGCGGCTGAAGGCGGCAACACCGGAGACCGTGTCGCTCTGGCGCTGCATCTCGTGCAGCCAGCCTTCGCCCTTGCCCATGCGGTCGCGGTTGATCACGGTCGAGATCACCAGCATCGGGATGCTGTCGCCATAGGCCTGCCCCATGGCGGTCATGATATTGGTCATGCCTGGGCCGGAAATTATGAAACAGACGCCGGGCTTGCCTGCCGCACGGGCATAGCCATCGGCCATGAAACCGGCGCCCTGTTCATGGCGCGGCGTGATGTGGCGGATGCCGCTTTCGGGCAGGCCGCGATACATCTCGACCGTATGGACGCCGGGGATACCGAAAACCATCTCTACCCCACGTGCAGCCAGCAGCGCGGGCAGGATCGTACCAAGTTTGCGGGTCATTCTGTTTTGTCTTTCCGATATTGCAACAGGGCACGGCCAAGGATGGCCAGCGTCACCACCCCTATCAGCAGAACCGAGACCGAAGCCACCGCCGGGTCGATATTGTCGCGCAATTGCATCCACATGCGGCGCGGCAGGGTGACCGCGCGCACCGAGGTTATGAACAGGGTCACGCCGATTTCGTCCCAGGACAGGACGAAGCTCAGCAGGAAGGCTCCGGCGATGCCGAAGCGGATATTTGGCAGGATCACATGGCGGATGCGGGTCCAGGTCCCGGCCCCCATGGATTGCGCCGCAAGGTCGATGCGCCGGTCAAGCTGTGACAGGGCGACCATCAGGATGACCACGCCATAGGGCACGACCATCACCGCATGGGCCACGGCCACGCCGAGCCAGCCGTCATAGACGATCAGGCTGTTCCATTCGGTCACCTTGCGCAGGAAATAATACAGGGTCAGCGCCGAAACCACCGGCGGCGCGACCATCGGCAATAGCGCGATCCCCGCCAGCATCCCGCCGAAACGCGGCCGGTTCATCCAAAGCCCAAGGGTAAATGACAGCGCCAGCAGCGTCGCCAGACCCGCCGCCGCCAGCCCGACCTGCAAGGACAAAAGCGCGCTTTCCAGCCAGTCGGAATTGGTCAGCAGGCTTTCGTAGTGGCGCAGCGACCATTCGCCCTGCGGCACGCTGAGATAGCGTTTCGGCGTAAAGCTGACCGGCACCACCGCCAGCAGCGGCAGCAGCAGAAAGACCGAGACGAGCGCACCCAGCACGGCCGTCACAGGTCCGGGGCGATACCTGGTCATGTTCTTGTCACCCCCGAGCGGCGGATCAGCACGACGAGGAAGCCTCCGACGCCGATCATGATCATCGTCGACAGCGCAGCCGCCAGACCCCAGTCGGGGATCTGGAAGATCCGCAGGTAGATCAGTTCGGCGATCATGACCGTGCGGCCCCCGCCAAGCAGTGCGGGGATGATGTAGAAGCCCAGCGAGAAGACAAAGACCAGCAGCGTCGCGCCGGTGATCCCGCTGCGGGTCATGGGCACGAAGACCTGCCAGAACACCCGCAGGCGCGACGCCCCCATGCCTCGGGCCGCCATCAGCGCGCGGTCATCGACCTCGCGCATGGTGCTGGCCAGCGGGAAGACCGCGAAGGGGATCAGGAACTGGACCATGCCCATGATCACCCCGAATTCGTTGCGGGTCATGGTCAGCGGTTCGCTGATCAGCCCGATATTCTGCAGGATCGTATTGGCCAGCCCCCGGTTCGACAGCAGCGACAGCCAGCCGAAGGACCGCGCCAGCACCGACAGCCAGAAGGGGATCATGATGCACAATTCGACCAGCAGCCGCGTGCCCCGCGATCCCCGCACCCAAAGCAGGGTAATCGGATAGGCACAAAGGACCGAGATCACCGACGAAGCCAGACAGACCCGCGCGGTCTGCCAGAGCACGCCCCAGACCATCGGATCGCCCAGGGCCTTGGTGTAATTGCCCAGGCCGGGCTCGGGATCGGTGACGCTCAGCCACAGGATACCGGCCAGCGGCACCAGATAGGCAGCCAGCAGGAACAGGGTCAGCGGGGCAAGCAGCATGTAACGCAAGGCAGCACCTCTTCGCCGCGGGCGTACCCGCGGCGAAACCTTGAAGGGATCAGGAAGAAATCACACCGAGATAGGTATCCAGTGCGGCACCGTAGTTTTCCTCGTACCACTCCATGTCCAGCGGGATCTGCTGGACAAAGTTGGCCGGATCGACGGGGTTGTATTTCTTGTCCTCGTCCGGGACCAGGGCATCCGCTTCCGGGTTGGCCGGACCATTGCCGAGAAGTTCGAACAGCTTGACCTGCTTGGCCGGATCCTGGGTCGAGGCGATGTATTTCATCGCCGCCTCTTCGCCGCCGGGGTTGTTCGCCAGCACGCCGGTCGAACCGGGCGCGACGATGCCTTCGGCCCAGGTCATCTTGATCTCGCCCTCAGTGTCCTTGTCCAGAAGCGAAGCACGGGTGCTCCAGATCAGCGCCATGGAAACATCGCCGTTCAGCAGCAGCGACTGGCTTTCGGCGCCACCGCCCCAATAGGCTGCCACGTGGTCCTTGAAGGCGTCGATCTTGGCATGTGCCCGGTCAAGGTCGAGCGGATAGAGGTCCTCAGGCGCGACACCATCGGCCAGCAGCGCCGCTTCCCACATTCCGACGCCCCATTTGTACATGGACCGCTTGCCGGGGAACTTGTCGGTGTCGAAGAAGTCCGCCATCGAGGTCGGCGCCTCGTCATACTTGGTGCTGTCCCAGGCGATGATGTAGCTGTAGAAATAGCTGCTTGCGGCATAGTCCCACTGGAAGCCGTCGCGGATCTTGCCCGGATCGACGATATTCCAGTCGATCTTGCGCATCAGCCCCTTGTGGCCAAGCGCCTGCCCCGAGAAGGGATCGCAATCCACCATGTCCCAGGTCGGGCTGCCGCCTTCGGCCTGTGCGGTGATCGCGCCTTCGGTCGGGCCGGTGCCGTCATAGCGGATCACGATGCCGGTTTCCTCGGTGAAGCTGTCGCCAAAGGCTTCGGCCATGGCGTCGATCGCGTCACCGCCCCAGTTGACGAAGATCATCTCTTCGGTATCGGCCAGCGCGGCCCCGGCGTTCAGGCCAAGCGCCGATGTGCCCGCCAGCAGGGACATGCCCTGCACGAAGCTGCGGCGCGACATCTTGCCGGTTTTCAGGCGTTCGGCCAGGATCAGCGCCTGGTCCTTGCGGAAATGGGAATTCATCTGGTGGTTCCTCTCTGTTTGGCCTCAGAAAACGAGGCTGTCGGCCCGATCCCAGCTGACCCAGATCTGGCGTCCGGGTTCGGCAAGGTCAGGCAATTGGGCTGTCGGCATGTCCATCACCACCGGCGTTCCGGCGGGATCGGTGTCCAGCTGCAGGCGCGTGACGGCGCCCATGTAGACGCGGTCGCTGACCCGGCAGGCGATGGCGCCGGGCTGCGGCGCGGTCAGCAGCTTCATGTGTTCGGGACGCACGGCCAGGTGCGCCGCCCCCTTCGGAGCGGCCTCCGACAGGGCCAGCGCCTGTCCGGCGACCTGCGCCTGCGCGCCACTGAATGCGGCAGGGAAGATGTTGATATCGCCCAGAAACTCGGCCACGAAACGGTTCGCGGGGCGGTCATAGACCTGCTGCGGCGCCCCCATCTGTTGCAGGCGTCCGGCCTCGAAGATGGCAACGCGGGACGACAGCGCCAGGGCCTCGCTCTGGTCATGGGTGACAAAGACGAAGCTGGTGCCCATCTGGCGGTGGATGCGGCGCAACTCGTCCTGCATCTGGCCGCGCAGGTTCTTGTCGAGCGCCGAAAAGGGTTCATCCAGCAGCAGAACAGGTGGTTCATAGGCCAGCGCGCGGGCCAGGGCGACGCGCTGCTGTTGACCGCCCGACAGGCCCGATGGCTTCTTGTGGCCGTGCCCGGAGAGGCCGACCATCTCGATCATCTCGGCCACCCGCGCACGGATCTGCGCGGCCGAGCGTTTCTGCACCTTCAGCGGAAAGGCAATATTGTCCTCGACGCTCATATGCGGGAACAATGCGTAGCCTTGGAAGACCATGCCGAAACCGCGCGCCTCGGCGGGGCTGTTGCTGCGGTCGATTCCCTCGACCAGCAGCTTGCCGCGTGTCGCATCGACGAACCCGGCGAGGATCATCAGAAAGGTCGTCTTGCCCGACCCCGAAGGCCCCAGAAGGGTGACGAATTCCCCCGGCTCGATCCGCATCGACACGGCGTCGAGGGCGGTGAAATCTCCGAAGTCCTTGCCGATGGACAGGGCTTCGATGGCGGCCGCCTGAATGCTCACGTGGTCAAATTCCCGTTTGGTCGATCTGCTTCGAGCCATTAGGACCGCAGGGCAGCAAAGTGACAAACGAAACTTCTTGATCCTCAGAACAAACAAAATTTGCCACGCAGGCAGAAGTTTTCATTCCGCGTAACGGTTGCGCAGGGCGCCCCGCAACCAGCCGAGGAAAGTGGCAACGACAGAATTTTCCGCCCGATCCGACGGGGTGACAAGATAATAGGCGCTTTCCGTCGGCAACGAGACGTCGAAGGGCCGGACAAGGGCGCCCCGGGCCAGGGCCTCTCCGCACACAAATTCATCACCAAGCGCGACGCCCTGCCCGGCCAGAGCCGCCGAGTAAACCAGGTTCATGTCCGTAAAGCGGATTCCATGCTGCGCGGTTTCCGGGCCCATGCCGACGAGACGCATCCAATCCACCCATTCATTGATGGCATCCAGATGCAGCAGTGTCGCCTTTTGCAGGCTGCGCAGATCCGCAAAGCCGTCGTGGCGGTTCAGGTAGGCCGGGCTGCAGACCGGCGTGAAGTCGATGCGTTGCAACAATTCCACGTCCACATCCCCGGGAAATTCGCGCCCGAAGGCAATAAAGACATCTGCTTCGGGGTTGCTGACATCATTCAGGCGGCGTGGTGTGGTGATGTTCAGGATCACATCCGGATAGGCCTGCGCAAACCCGTCGATGAAGGTGCAAAGCCAGTTGCTGGCGATGCCGGGCGGGCAGCTTAACGTCATTTCACCGCTGACGCCCTGTGTGCCGGACCGCGCGGCGGCGGCGGAAATAAGGTCCAGCGCCTTGCGGATATCGCGGGCGAACCCGCGCCCCAGGGGAGTGAGTTCCAGCCGCGCCCCTGCCCTGTTCAGCATCGGAAAACCCAGGTCGCGTTCCAACAGGCGCAACTGGTGGGTGACCGCGCTTTTGGTCAGGTGCAGGTCTTCGGCCGCCTGCCAGACGGTGCCGAGCCGTGCGAAACTTTCCAGGGCCCTCAGCGCCTGTGTCGATGGAGTCCGCCGCATTGCGCTTCCCTCTTGCCAATCCTGCCCTCAATGGTGAACAAATTCGTTTGTCACGCAACCCATGCATTGATTTTCCGCGGTCTCGCGGCGCCCCCGGGCGGAAGGAGCCTCATGACCACCAATACTGCCCCTCCTTCGGAGGCTCTATCCCGTCTTGCAGCCCTTCTGGGCACCGCCGGATGCATGACCGGCGACCAGATCCCCGCCGCCTGTCGCAGTGACGCGAGCATGACGGGCCAGCAGGGTCCGGTAGCGCTGTTGCGCCCGGCTTCGGTCGAAGAGGTTTCGCAAGCGCTGGCGATTTGCTCTGCCGCCGGGCTGTGCATCGTGCCCCAGGGCGGCATGACCGGGCTGGCAGGCGCTGCCAATCCCGGCAAGGGACAGGTCGCCCTGTCGATGGCGCGCTTTCATGGGGTCGAGGCGCTGGACGCCACCGCTGGCACGATCACCCTGCGCGCCGGCACGATCCTGCAACAGGCCCAGCAACAAGCCGAAGCCGCAGGTGCCCTGTTTCCCATCGATCTCGGCGCCCGCGGCAGTTGCCAGATCGGCGGGCTGATCGCCACAAATGCGGGCGGGCTGAGGGTGCTGCGCTATGGCACGACGCGGGACAACCTGCTGGGGCTCGAGGTCGTGCTGGCCGATGGCACGGTGCTGAGCCATCTGAACGAGGCGGTAAAGGACAACACCGGGCTGGACCTGAAACAGGTGATCCTTGGCTCCGAAGGGACGCTGGCCGTGGTGACCCGCGCCGTGTTTCGCCTGGCGCCGCAACCGGCCCCCATTCACAGCGCAATCTGCGCCCTGCCCAGCCCCGAGGCCGCGCCGGACCTGCTGCGCCGCGCCCGCGAAGCCCTGCCCCTTCAGGCCTTCGAAACCATGTGGCCCAGCTACCTGACACTGGTCGAAGGGCTGGAACAGACCCGGCTTTTCGACGAAACTCCGGGCCTTGCCGTGCTGATCGAGGCCGAATGCCCGCTGGAAAATTTCCTTGAAACCGCTTTCGAAGATGGTCTGATAGTGGACGCCCTTCTGGCCCAGTCGTTGGCCGAGGCGCAGACCTTCTGGGCGCTGCGCGAAGGCCACCGGATCGACGCCGCCCTGCCCGGCCTGATGAATTTCGACGTCAGCCTGCCGATCGGAGAGATGGCCGCCTATGTCGCCGAAACCACCGCCGCTATCGGGAATATCGACGCAGGCGCTGCCGTGCATTTCTTTGGTCATATGGCGGATGGAAACCTGCATGCGGTGCTGCATGCCCCCGGCGCCGATGCCGCAGGCCTGCACGGGATGGAGGCCGCGATCTATGGAGGCATCCGCGCCCGAGGCGGCGCGATTTCTGCCGAACATGGCATCGGCACCCTGAAACGCGACTGGTTGGAGCATTCCCGCAGCGCCGATGAAATCGCCCTGATGCGCCGGATCAAGGCGGCCTTCGACCCCGGGGGCCTGCTGAACCCCGGCAAGGTCTTCTGACCGGGCTTCAGCCCGCCATTTCCTGTTTGATCCAGGCGGCAAAGGCCGCAGCGGGCGCCGTCAACCCGCCCGGCGGAGGGGTGATCCAGTAGCCCGCAGGGGCCGGCATCTCTTCCTCAAAAGGCCGCACCAGCCGCCCTGAACTCAGCGAGCGCGCACAGGTCAGGCTGTCGCCCAGACAGATGCCCAGCCCCGCCTCGGCAGCAGCATACATGGCCAGCAGCCCGGTAAACCTCAGCCCCCCGCCCCGTGGCGCCCAAGCAGGCCCGGCGACCTGCAACCAACGCGCCCAGTCAGAGCGATCATCAAGATGCATCAGCATGTCCGCGCTCAGATCATCCGGCGTCAAACCCCCGGCATCATAAAGGAAATCCGGGCTACAGACAGGAAAGAAGGCGACGGCAAGCAGCAGTTCCGCCGTCTTGGGCGGGGTTTCTGTAAAGCTGATCCACAGATCGCAGTCCGGCACCTCCTCGCCCGAGGCGAGGCTGGTCAGGGTCAGCGAAATCTCCGGATACAGGTTCAGGAACCGGCGCAGGCGGGGCGCCAGCCAGGTCGCCGCCAGACCAGAGGACACGGCCACGTCCAGTGCGCCCCGCGTTGCCCCGACCCCGCGATGCGCGTCCCGCAACAGCGCCAGCGCCGGGCGCACGGCAGCCACATATCGCCGCGCCTCGCCGGTCAGCACGATCCCGCGCCCCCGCGTTTCGGTCAGGGCAAACCCCAACCGCGCCTCAAGGGCCTTCAGCTTGTGACTGACCGCGCTCTGGCTCAGGTTCACGGCCCCGGCGGCGGCGCGCAGGGTCCCGGCCCGTTCAAGGGCGTCGAGGGCTTCCAATGCGGCGAGGGGCGGAATATTCATGCAAATACTGCACCGTTCAGCGACGAAAATGTCAATAGTCATGAAAATATTTCATGATTAAGATGGGCGCGATCCCAACCGGCACAATCTGCCCATCAGAAGCCGAACTGCCGGATCCCCCGATGACATCAACAGGAAGAGACCAGGATGGAAGCCAGTTTTTCACGCCGCAAGCTGCTTGAACCGCAGGAGCTGAAGTATCTTAACCAACGCTCGGATCTGCGCGGCTGGCTGCAGATGGGCAGCCACATCGGGGCCATCGTGCTGGCCGGTATTGCCCATGCGATGGTGATGGGCACCTGGTGGGTGCTGCTGACCGGCTTCGTGCTGGGGGTCCTGCTGAATTTTCTTTACGCCGCGCAGCACGAGCTGTCCCATTCCACCGTCTTTGCCAATCGCAAGCTGAACGAGATCTGGGGCCGCATCATCGGCTTCCTGATGATCTTTCCGCGCGATTTCGATCAGGTCATGCATTTCGCCCACCACAAGTGGACCCAGGACTGGAACCGCGACGGCGAGTTGGTGCGCGAACCCTACACGCTGCACAGCTACCTGCTGTGGCTGGTCGGGGTCAGCTATTGGCGCAACCGCTTTGTCGGGCTGGTGCGACGCGCCCGTGGCGTGATCATCGAACCCTATATCCGCCCCGATGAAGAAGCCAAGATCATCCGCGAAGCCCGCATCCATGTGGTGCTGTACGGTGCCATCATCCTTGCCTCGCTGGCCTTCGGAAGCTGGGCCTGGGCGACCTTCTGGATCCTGCCGATGCTGCTGACCAAGCCCGTGCATCAGTTGCAGAACACCATCGAACACCTCGGCCTCAGCCACGAAGACAACATCCTGGAAAACACCCGTTCGACCCGGACCAACGCGGTGATGCGCTGGCTTTGCTGGCAGATGCCCTATCACACAGCGCATCACACCTTTCCGTCCGTGCCCTTCTGGAAGCTGCGCGAGCTGAACAGCAAGATCGAGGACAAGGCCGGCGAGGTCTGGCGCATGGGCTGGATTGAATTCCAGATCGAGGTGATCGGCAAGCTGCGCCAGAAGGACGAAAGCCAGTACCCGATGAACGAGGTCTGGGTGATCCCCCACGCCGGCCGCAGCCTGCGGATGCCCGCGGAATGAGCCGGTCTCTGGATGTCTATACCTCGCTCTGGGCCATGCAACCGCATGATCCGACGGGGGTAAAGCTGCCCTATGAGCAGGTCGTCGACATGGTGGCGGATGCGGGCTATCGCGGCATGGCGCTGGATTTCGGGGCCACCTCGGCCGAGGATATCCATCGCATCCTGCCGATGATGTCGCGCGCCGGGCTGCGGCCCTTCCTGGTCGATTTTCCCAAGACCATCGAGTCCCTCCGCCCGGTGCTGCGCCTCGCGAAAAAGCATGACGCGCCCTTCGTCGTGGTGATCGGGCAGGTGATGCCCTTGACGGTCGCAGGCATGATCCCGGTCATCCGCGCCTGGATCGCCATGTCCGAAGAGGAAGGCATGCCGATCCTCTTCGAGACCCATCGCAACTGCATCACCAATGACCTTTACGCAACGCTCTGCCTGCTGGACGCGGTGCCCGAGATGCGGCTTTGCGCGGACCTGTCGCATTATGTCGTGGGCCGGGAAATGACCTTGCCGATCCCGGAGCGCGAAATGCAGCACATGAGCCGCATCCTTGCACGCTCCGACAGCTTTCAGGGCCGGGTCGCGGGGCGACAGCAGGTGCAGCTTCAGCTTGAGTTCCCGCAGAATGCCAAGTGGGTCGACCTGTTTAGGGACTGGTGGGCAGAGGGGCTGGCCTCATGGCGGGCGCGAAACGACGAGGGAAGCTGCGTCTATCTGTGCGAACTTGGCCCGCCCGATTACGCCATCACCGGCCCGGATGGGCGCGAGATGTCGAACCGCTGGGACGAGGCCCTGACGATCAAGGGCTGGGTGGAAGAGATCTGGGCCGGGCTTGAGGCGGCTGAGCGCGTTTAGCGCCCCCACGTCTTCCCGGGAAGGTCCACCGCCAGAACGGTCGCTGCTTTTTCATCAAAGCGGCGGCCGTTTTCATGTGCGCGCGCTGCCCCAGCGCGCGTGCCCCCTTGCAATACCGGGGCCCGAGGCGGAAAGATCATCGTGATCTTGAAGGGAACGCGACCGGGGCTGCCGCGTTGGTCCTGAGATGGGGTCCTGCCCCGACATCGACAGCCCATAGGACCAGCCTGATGCCAGACGCACATGACAGCGAAACGGCCACCGCCGAAAAGGTGGTGCGCGATGTGCCCGTGCTTTGGCTTCTGGGCAAGACGGGGGCCGGGAAAAGCTCTCTCATCCGGGCCCTGACCGGGCTTGACCGCGTCGAGATCGGCAATGGTTTCACCTCCTGCACCCAGACCTCGCGTCGCTTCGATTATCCGGCCGATGAACCGCTGCTGAGCTTTCTCGACACGCGGGGCCTCGGCGAGGCGGGGTATGATCCGGCCGGGGATCTGGCGTTCTGCGAAGGCCACAGCCATGCGGTGCTTATCGTCGCCCGCCTCGACGATCAGGTACAGGGAGAGGTCGCGCAGGCCCTCGGCCGTGTTACATCGGGGCGTCGGCGCGTGCCGCTGCTGGTGGTGCATACCGGCGCCGACCTGATCCCCGATGCCGCCGCCCGCGACCGGGCCCGCGCCACGACGCAGCGCCGTTTGGAGAAGGCTGCGGGAACCGAGCTTCCCAGTGTCATCCTGGCGCTGCCCTCGGACATCATCAGAACTGAAGCGTCCGATCCCGAAGGACTTGAGGATCTGCGCGACGCCATCGACCAGATCCTGCCCGCCGCGGGCCTGCTGCTGCGCCGCGAACAGGGCCGCGGTGCCGAAGCCCGCGCCTATGAGGACATTCGCCACCGGGTGCTTTATCACGCCGGGATTGCCAGCGCGTCGGATACCATCCCGGCGCTGGGGCTGGTCGCCTCGACCGGGGTGCAGGTGAACATGCTGCGCGAACTTGGGGCGCATTACGGCTACCCGATGACCCGCGCGGCGCTGAAGACCTTTGTCGCGGCCCTCGGGGCCGGGATCGGCGCACGCTTCGCGCTTGGCGTCGGGGCGCGGCAGGTGGGCAAGGTGATCCCGATCTTCGGACAGACGGCGGGGGCGGCATTGGCCTCGACGCTGACCTTTGCCGCGACCTATGCGATTGGCCGTGCCGCGGCCTACTACCTGTTCTGGACCGCGCGGGGCGAAACCCCGCCCCCAAGCCGCGTGCGTGAGGTCTTTGCCGCCGCAATGAAGCGGGCAACGCCGCATGATGCGCGCGCGAACCGCGCACCTTCACGGGCCACAAAGGCAAGACGCGCCGCGACGCAGGCCATCCGGGCAAGACGCGCCGCGACGCGGGATGGCAAGACCGGGGACACATCGCCGGATGCTTGACCGGATCCTGTCCCTGCTGCTGCGCTGGCGCGTGCTGGGACCGGCGTTCATTCTGGTTCTGCCCGTGGCGCTGCTGATCGTGCTGGGGGCGGTATGGCTGTTCCAACAGGGTTTTCTGCTGATCTATGCCGTGGTGACGGTGGGCCTCGTGCTGGCGCTCGCCGTGCTGATGCGGCTGCTGCAATGGCTGCACAGCCGCCGTCTGGCCCGCGCCGAGCCGGCCTCGACCGGGGCGCGGCCGCAATTGCCCCCCGACCCCGGCTGGAGCGACAATGAACGCAGGGCCTTTGCCACTGCTCAGGCCCTGATTGCCGACCGGCTGGGCGACCCCCTGCCCCTTGACGCCTATCAGCCCTTCGGTCTGGAACTGCTTGAGACCATTGCCGCGGCCTCGACCCGGGCGGGCAAGCGGGGCAAGACACCGCTGGATTTCACGATCCCCGAAGCACTGCTGCTGATCGAACAGGTCTCGGGAAGGCTGCGCGATACCCTGCGACGGCGTCTGCCGCTGGCCGATCATGTCTCGGTCCGGCTCGTGTTCTGGGCCGCCCGCCATCAGGCGAGAGCGCGGCAATTGTTCGGCCATGGCTATACCGGCTGGCGCGTCCTGCGCGCCGTGTTGAACCCGCCCGGCGCGGTCCTGCGCGAGGCCGGTGAACTGGTCTCCAGCGGGTTCGGCCGGATGCTGCGCGATGAAACCCAGGTGATCCTGCAGGTCGCCTTGTTCGAGGAACTCGCCCGGTCCGCAGTCGAACTGTACTCCGGACGCCTGCGCCTGTCGGACGCAGAGATCCTGCATCACCTTTCCGAGGAAGGCGCTTATGATCAAAGCCGCGGCGCCTCCCCCGACGCCCCCCTTCGGATCGCCATCGCCGGTCAGGTCAGCGTCGGGAAAAGCAGTCTGATCAATGCCCTGCTCGGGGTCGAGGCCGCCGAAACCGACGCACCGCCGACCACCGACCGCGCCACCACCCATATGACCGAAATCGCCGGCCTGCCCTGTGTCCTGCTGGACCTTCCGGGCCTTGACGGCGACGGCTCCGCGCAAGAGGCCATGCTGCGTGATCTGGCCGAGGCCGATATCGTGCTGTGGCTGGTGGCCGCGTCCCGCCCGGCGCGGGACATCGACCGCAGGGTGCTGGCAGCCTGGCAGGCGCTATACGCCGATCACCCGGTGCTGCGCGCGCCCCCGGTCATTGCACTGGCCACCTTTGCCGACCGGCTGGTCGAGGGCTGGCCCTACCCCGAACATGTCATGCCCCGCGCTGCGCAGGACCGCATCCAGCAGGCGGTTGCCGCCATCGCCTCGGATACCGGGCTGCCCCAGCCGATCCCGGTCTGTCTGGCGCAACCCGACTGGAACCTGACAGCCGTCGACCGCGCCCTGTCGGCGCAGTTGGAAGAAGGGCTTCGGGTTCAAAGGGCACGGATCCGCCATGCGCGCTCGGTGCTGGATCTGCGTGGGGATGCGGTCCGTTCGGCCCTCAGCCTGGGGCGGAACCTGAAATGGTTCACACGGCAAATGGGGGCGCGGAAAGCGACGCAGGCTGCCAGAGACCCCGATCAGTAGACAGGTGGGCCAGGAAGCCGGTCATATGGCCCGAGGCGCCGCAAGGGGCGCATCGGGCCAGCGTCTTCGCCGATCAGTGACTGCCGGAGAAGACCAGCACGGTGAACGGGGTCATGAACATGCGGATCCTGAGGCCTGCAGCATGGACGACACCGATGGTGTCCACCACATGCAGGAAGATCCGCTTGCCGGTGCTCAGGTCTTCGGTCTCGAGCCGGTGGTGATTGTCGGTATAAAGCATCACCTGACAGCTGCTGCCCGGCGGCACCATGTCGGCCTCGCCCGCATAAAGCGGCTCGAGGTAGACCGTGACCGTGCCGGGGCGCACATCGTCCTGCGGATCGCGCAACTGGTCGCTTGGACGGAACTGCCCCGACGGGATGACGCTCTGGATATCGGTTACCACCACCGGAATGATATCCAGCGGTTTGCTGATGCAGGCCATCTCGCCGACCATATGCTCATGGATGACCTGCGAGCCGATCTGGTTGAAACCGGCCTGGAAACGGCGGCTTTCGATCGAGCTGGGCACCAGGATACCGGCCGGGCGCAGGAACGGGTTGACGAAATCGCCAAGCTGCACGGCAAGCTGTTCGATATGGCCATCGACGCCTGCCGAGATCAGGGTCTTGTCCTGCTCGGCCAGCGCCAGTTCAAGCTGCGCATCCGCACTGGCAAGCTGGGCGGGCAGGACATCGTCCAACTGCTGCTGTGCCGCGGCCATCTGCAACTCGGCCGCCTCGACCTGTGCGGTCCGCTGCGCGACCAGGTTTTCCAGCCGTTCGATTTCCGTCAACCGCACCGCGCTGGAGCCTTCGTCGCGCAGGGTCTCGTTGCGCTCCAGTTCCTGACGCGACTGGTTCAGCGCGGCGCTGGCCTGGGCGATCCCGGCACTGGCCTGCGCCAGCGCGGTTTCGGCCAGTTTGCCCGACGCCTCGGTTTCCGCGAGAAGGGCGCGCGCCGCATCGACCTGCGCGGCCTGCTGCAGACCATCAAGCTGGATCAGCGGATCGCCCGCTTTCACCTGCTGGCCATTGCTGACGTAGACCTCGGACACCCGGCCCGACACCTGCGGCACCAGCGTCACGGTCCGGAAGTAGGACGACACCGACACGCTGGCCGGATGGTAGTAGAACAGGACGGTGATCAGCGAGACGGTCAGGAACAGCCAGACCGTCAGCCCCCAACGCAGCTCATACCAGGCCGAATAGATGTTGATTTCCTTGCCCAGGCGCTTGCCCTGGGCATAACGGCGATAAAGATAGTCCGGCAGCAGCGAGACCAGAGAACAGATAAGTGCCTCGAGCATGGGTCAGTGTTCCTCTGCCGGGGAAGTCGCGGTGGCGGCGACCGGGGTCTGTTGCGGCGTGGCGGCCGTGGTGGCGGATTTGCCTCCGGCCATTTCGCCCAGGGAGCGCGCCATGGATTGCAGCGGCGACAACATGTCGGGGAACTGGAACCCGGCCAGGATGATCGCGGCGACCCAGAACATGCCGTTATGGGTAAACAGCGCCAGCAAGGCCAGAATGCCGACGATCTGCATCTGCGGATGGCTGGCCTTGTGGGCCATGCGTTCCGGAATCGAATGCAGCGTCAGGTACATCACGCCGATACCAACGGTCAGCACGATGGCGAATATCGCCATGATCGTGAACAGCGGATCGCTGCCATCGGCGCTGGCCACGTAGCCCGGGATATGCTCCGGGGCCGCAGGATGGATCATATGGGGCTCCACCGTTTTCTCCCTTGTGCTTTCGTATCCGGCAGGGAGTAGGCGGATTCGGCGCAAAAGGTTAGTTCTATGTGGGCCAGGGGTCCTCTTGACCGTCCCGCCATGGCGCAATTGCAACGGGACCGGGCAGCGCCGAAGTTGCCCTCTGTCCGGCCGATCCAAGACCTTGAAGCCACGGGCTGCGCCCGCTGGGACCAGTGGGCCTCCGGTCTGGCGCCCGCGCGCGTGGCCTGATCCTTCTCCGATCAAGGGACCGGCAGCGGCGACTCAAATCTCCTTTAAGATGCTCATTTCCCCGGATGACCGACGAGCAAGGCGCACCTCAAGGATGTGCTTACCCGGAAGTCACGAACACCAACAAACATAACTCGCAAAAGCGGGCTTGCGGAACATGCCCTCAAAGGCGCCTGTTTTCCGTCAAATTCCGCGATCCTCAGAAAAAACAGGCCTTTGGCAAAAACACGCTTAACGAGAGTGCATTTCCAACCAATCCCCAAAAACTGAAGGTCTTAATATTTACTTAACGGAGCCCGAAATGTACGCTCAGGGTTGAATATCCTTCCTGCGCGGCCTGGCCGACTCCCCTCCGTTTCCAGACCTTCCGAAAGGATGCAATCATGGCGACCCTTACCTTCAAGGCCGCGGATCTTGCCGTGCTGCAACAGGCGGGCGACGGCACCACCGATTGGGTCGTCCAAAGCCTGCCCGTCGTGGATTTCCTGAACAATCAGGGCTATTCCGACACCTCCAACGCGGTCTTCACCATCGAGATCCCGGACGAAGACCTGATGTATTCGGATGTGACCGGCGACGGGATACCGGAATACTGGATGCCCAGTGGCACCCAGGCCGCGGCCATGTACATTGACGCCGACGGCGACGGGACCCCGGAATACGAGGTCAAGGGCCAGAACCCGAACTCCGAATTTGTCCGGGACAACCAGTCCGGCGATGAACTGGCCAAGATCAACCAGAACCTGATTGTCTACGAGTACCCCTATTCCGACGGCGACCCGCAACTCGCGGATTTCGGCGGCAACGTCTATTTCGCAACCGACGGCGACGACTTTACCGTCGGCGAGCATCGCCCGATCGACGAAAGCACCGTCGCGCCGAACGACCAGCTTCTGCTCAGCGGCGGTGTGGTGGTCTGCTTTACCCGCGGCACCCTGATTGCCACGCCGTCCGGGCAGCGCCGGATCGAGGATCTGAAGGTCGGCGACCTGGTCCTGACCCTCGACCGCGGTGCCCAGCCGATTCGCTGGATCTCGTCCCGGCGGCTGGATCGGGCGCGCCTGCGCCTCAGGCCCGAGCTTTATCCCGTCCGAATCCCCGCCGGCGCACTTGGCGAAGCACTGCCGGAGACCGACCTTGTGCTATCTCCGCAACACCGTCTCGTCCTCGCCTCCCCCATCATCCGGCGCATGTTCGACGAAGAAGAAGTGCTGATCCCCGCCAAGCTGCTGATCGGATATGGCGGCATCGACGTCGATCTCGTCGAGGAGGTGGAGTACTTTCACTTCGTGCTCGATCACCATGAAATCGTCTGGGCCAATGGCGCTGCCTCCGAAAGCATGCTGACCGGCCCGATGGCATTGCAGGCCCTCGGTGCGGCCCAATGCCGGGAGCTGGCCGAGATCTTTCCAGAGCTTTCCCTGCCAGGCTACACGCCCCCTCCTGCGCGTCGGATTCTGAAGCGCAAGGAGAAGGAAAAGGCGTTGATGCGCCATGAGAAGAACGGCAAGCCTCTTTACATGCGGCCTGATGTCCGGCCCGAAACGCCTGAAAGCACCCGACCGACTTCGGGGTCGGTACAGGATCGGGCTCGCCTGACCTGACGCACCGCATTCAGGCCGACGGCCGTTTTGCCCCCCGTCCTTCCCGTTGTCGGGGGGGCGCCCTTTCAGGCGGCCTTGTTCCCGCTCCAGATGTGTCTGTCGGTGAGGCCTGCGATGCGTTCGATGAGGGTTGAGAGGGCCTGTCCTTCGGCGGCGATGCTCAGGGCCTGCATGCTGGAGGTGAACAGGGGCCAGTGGGCTTGGGGATCCGTGCGGATATCATGCGCGCGCCAGCGCATCACGCGCCAGAAGGCGGCCGTTCCGGCGGCGCGGATGACCTGGTCGGGGACGTCCTCGACGATCGCCATGTGAACGCCGGTAGTCAACCTGACGTAGTCGTCCGCCGTCTTGTCTCCGGCGCCGTTCAGAACGGCCACGACGCCGCTCAGCTCGATCCGGGTTCTGGCTTGCAGGGGGATGCCGTCGCAGTGCCGCGCCGCGATCAGCATGAAGTCCCGGTAGAGCGCCAGGCAGCTTTGACGCGAATCCTTGGAAAGGCGCACAACCTCTGCCCCGATGCTGGGCTTCACTTCCACCAGCCCTTCGCGGACCAGCTGCTGGACGACCTGACGGACCGGAGTCCGCGACAATCCGAACTCCTGCGCCAGCTTGCTTTCGAACAGCGCAAAGCTCTCCGTGGGCGGCGTCAGGCAGATCCGCATGCGCAGCGCATCCAGGATGGATTGATGTGTGGCGGTCTCTAAGGGCATATGCCGATCTCCCATGTTTCGCGTATAGCGGTATACAGGCGACCCGATTTCCGGACAAGCCCACTGCCCCCCGACTATCCGTCCAAAGGGCCGACCTACCCCTTCGGATAGGCTTTGGAGCAAAGGAGTAACCATGTTTGTAGGGGTTTGACAGCCGGTCCGACTTGGCGCTAAACCGCCAACACCAGTATACAGGTTGTTAACCAACCAAAGCTGGACGCAATTGCCTGAGGGACCCGGACAGCGCAGCGACATCCGCCGCGCCTCCCCCGATCAGGCTTAAGGTAACTTGGTTTGATGGTCGGACCTGTCCCGGCCCAAAGGATACGAACATGAACAACATCCTCGTACTCGGCGGCGACGGTTTCTGCGGTTGGCCGACGGCTCTGCACCTCTCGGCCCAGGGCCATCGCGTCACCATCGCCGACAACCTGTCGCGCCGGGACATCGACGTCGCGCTTGGCGCCGACAGCCTGACCCCGATCGCCTCGGCAGAAGAGCGCGTCGCAGCCTGGAAAGAGGTCTCCGGCAAGGACATCGCCTTCCACAAGGTCGACGTATCCGACTTCGACGCCCTGCACGCCCTGCTGGCCGAGCTGCGTCCCGACACCATCATCCAGTTCGCCGAACAACGCGCCGCGCCCTATTCCATGAAGGACGCCGCCGGCAAGATCTACACCGTCAACAACAACATCAACGCCACCCACAACCTGCTGGTCGCCACCACCGAGCTGGGCCTGGACGCGCATATCGTCCACCTCGGCACCATGGGCGTCTACGGCTATGACGGCGACGGCCTGGAGATCCCGGAAGGCTATCTCGACGTCTATGTGCCCGGCGACAACCGCGAGATCTTCAAGCGCTCGATCCTCTACCCGACCAACCCGGGCAGCGTCTACCACATGACCAAGTCGATGGATCAGCTGCTGTTCCAGTTCTACGCCAAGAACGACAAGCTGCGCATCACCGACCTGCACCAGGGCATCGTCTGGGGCACCCAGACCGAAGAGACCCGGATGGACGAGCGTCTGGTGAACCGCTTCGACTATGACGGCGACTACGGCACCGTGCTGAACCGCTTCCTGATGCAGGCCGCTGTCGGTCACCCGCTGACGGTGCATGGCACCGGCGGCCAGACCCGCGCCTTCATCAACATCCAGGACACCGTGCAATGCGTCGCCCTGGCCGTGGCCAACCCGCCCGAAGCCGGCTCGCGCGTCGAGATCCGCAACCAGATGACCGAGACCCACCGCGTCCGTGATCTGGCCCACATGGTGGCCCGCGTCACCGGTGCCACCGTCGCCATGGTCGACAACCCGCGCAACGAAGCCGCAGAGAACGACCTGCGCGTCTCGAACCGCTCCTTCATCGACCTCGGCCTCGACCCGATCACCCTGGAGCAGGGCCTGCTGGGCGAAACGCTGGAGATCTCGCGGAAATACGCGGATCGCTGCCGTATGGACATGATCCCCTGCCTGTCGACCTGGACCCAGAACCAGCGTCCCGGTGTCGTCACCGCCGAAGAGGCCATCCACAACGCCGCCTGAGCGTCCTCGGGTCGCCATGGGATCGCCACAGGATCGGGCCCGCATCCGGGCCTGACCGCAAGATCCCGCGCGCGCACCGCCTGAAATGCAGATGCCAGATCCCGGCTCCGGGGTCTGGCCACATGCCTGCCCTGCCGGTCTCCTCCCGGCCCTCTGGTCCCTCTCCATCTGGCCTCTCCTTCTGGCCTCTCCTTCTGGCCTCTCCATTCTGCTCCCCCGGCGCCCACCTGCCGTGCGGAGACTCTGCACATCCTCCGGGTCTGCTCCGGTAAAAGGTTCTTCTTGCCATGCGTATGATCGGTCTCGCCCTTGTCGTCTTCATCTTCGCCGGAGCCGCCGTGGCCCTGTCCATGATCGGTGTCCGCGATCTGGGCGCGCGGGCGGAAGCCCTGCTGCGCCCGACCGGCCTGGTCTTCGAGGAAACCGTCGCCCAGGACGCCCCCGAGGGCGAAGAGGCGACCATCCTGCGCGCCTGGCCGCGTCAGGCCATGGTGATGTCGGGCCTGCCCGCCTACCAGGGCGCGCGCTTTGCCCTGCCCCGGGACGCCCGCCCCCTGGGCGGGATCCTGCATGTCGATGCCACCGCCCAGGTCAGCGACGGCGCCGACGCCATGCTGCGGATCTCGATCGACAACATGCGCCGCGCCGAAGTGCTGCTGGCCCCCGGTGACACGCGCCGCAGCTTCCAGATCCCGCTGACGGCGATGGAACTGTCCGGCGGCCTGCTGCCGGTCTCCTTCAGCCTGCAGGGCCGGGGCGCCGAAGGCCCCTGCTCTGCCCCCGGCATCGGCGCCGTGGTCGAGATCGAGCCCACCACCCGCATCGAACTGATCGTCGACGAACCGCTGGACAGCGTGACCGACCGGGCCATTTCCTGGGGCTCCGTCGCCCGCGTCGGCTGGCCGCGCTGGCTGGTCGCCTCCGAACAGCCCAAGCGGCTGGCGCTGGCGGCCGACCTGCTGCGCGACGGTCAGCCCGTCCAGTTCTGGGACGGCCCCGACGCCGAAGCCCTGAGCACGGACGAGCTGCGCGCCCTGGCCACCACCCTGGCGGCCAATGGGTCCGCCCTGCCCGGCGTGGCCACCGACACCAGAACCCGCCTCGGCGTCCCCGTCGGCTTCCCCATGGCCCTGACCGATCAGGCGGCCAATGACGGGCTGCGCCGCTTTACCCGCAGCACCACCTGGCGCGCCCGGATCGAAGCCGAGGACATGCCCGCTAGCGAAGTCCCCGGCCGCCTGGACCTTGGTCTCTACCTCGGCCCGCTGCCTGCCCAAGCCCATTGGACCGTGACCGTGCAGATGAACGGCCGCCTCGTGCAGGCCGACCGGGTGACCGGTGGCGAACACGATTACCAGCGCCGCATCACCCTGCCGACCATCGCCCCGCGCGAAGCGGCCAGCCTGGAGATCACCGCAAGCTCGGATTACGAGATCGAAGGCATCTGCAACGACGGCCCCGAACTGCTGGCCGAGATGCGCCCCACGACCCTGCTGCAGGGCGCAGGCGCCGCACAGGATGACCTCGAGGTCCTTCGCATGACCCTGGCGCAGACCGAAAGCCAGCTGGACGTCGCGCTCGGCTCGGCCCTGACCGCGCCCGAAGCGATGCGCGCGGCCCGGATGCTGACCGCCCTTGCCCCGCAGGGTCTGGCCCTGGTGGCGGGGGCCGATGACAACCAGCCTCAGGCCCACCCTCAGGCCCTGGCCCATGCCGGCCTGCCGCCCGCCGAGATGCTGACGGCCGCGCTTGACCGGGACGACGAAAGCCATTGGCTGCTCTGGAGCGAACCGGTCAGCGGTGTCACCTATGCCCGCGCCCTGCGCGACGCCGGGGACCTGACCGACCTGCCCGCCCGTCCCGTCACCCTGTTCGTCACCCTGCCGGTGCGCAGCCTGGCTGCGGGTGATCTGCGGAGCACGCAATAATGGCCGACACCGCCAGCCCAAAGGACACCGCCACCCCGGAGACCGCCGCCCCTGAGGCCATTGCCGCCCCCGAAGGCGCCGGGTCCGAAGGCACGACCGGATCGGAAAGCGCCGACGCCGCGGACAACCGCGACCAGATCGCCTTTCATTCGGTCGACAGCGCCCCCAAGCGCTTTGCCGTCTTCGTGCCGCAATGGAAGGGCCTCGCGGTCCTCGGCCTGTTCTGCCTGGTCTCGACCCTGCTGCTCTGGCTCAAGTCCGCCTACCTGACCAACAGCATCTTCCCCCATCACGACCTCGTGGTCACCCAGTTCGCGGGTAACCATTCGATCGCCGTGCGGATCTTCGTGATCTCCTTCTACATCGCCTTCTCGGCCTTCGCGGCCGCCTCCCTGCTGGGCCGGGTGCTCTTTGCGCTGGACCTGCTGCTGACCTATGCGGTGCTCTGCGCGGCCTTCGACATGACCGGCGCCCTGGCGGCCTGGAGCCTCGATCTGACCTATTCGCTGCACTTCGTGGAAATCGTCAGCGGCATCACCGGCTTTGCCGTCTATTCCTTCAAGCTGATGGAACGCGGCCATATGCCCTCGCGCATTCCCGTCGAACACCGCCCCAAGCAGATGCGCCGCGCCTTCCTGAGGCTCGGCTTTGCGCTGATCCTGGCGGGCGGCCTGTCGATCTGGGTCGGCGGCATGGACCTGGAAATCGTGAAATGGATGCGCGAAGTCACGCTTCTGGGCGGCATCGGTCCCGGCGTCTTCCTGTTCCTGCCGGTCTGTTTCTTCACCCTCTACGGGTTTGCCCTGTGGGACGACTGGCGCCAGCGGCACCGGGTCTTTGCCCCCGACATCAGCGTCATCGTGCCCGCCCACAACGAAGAATACATCATCGAGCGCACCATCCAGGGCCTCGACCGGGCCGCCGCGAACTATGCCGGTCAGGTCCATATCCTGATCATGGAGAACAACTCCACCGACGACACCGCCGCCATCGCCGCCCGGGCCCTGGCCGCCTGCGAAAGCGCGACAGGCCGGGTCATCCCGGTGCCCACACCGGGCAAATCCAATGCGCTGAACGCCGGGCTGGACGCGGCCGAGACCGAATTCCTGGTCCGCGTCGATGCCGATACCGTGCTGGGCCAAGACAACCTGACCCGCGCCATGCAGCACTTTGCCGACCCCGCGGTCGGCACCGTCGGCGGCGTGCCGATCCCCCCGGGCGGCGCCCTGTTCGACCGCCCCCGCCTGCTGGAAGTGCTGGTCAAGCACGGCTTCTACTCCGTCGCCTTCAGCGCCGTCGAAAGCGTCGTCGGCATCCCCGGCATGTTCGTCGTCTACCGCACCGAACACCCGCGCTACCTCGGCGGCTTCGTCGAGGGCATGAACGGCGAGGACACCGACATCTCGCTGCGGATCGGAGAGCTCGGCTTTCATTCCGTGGTCGATCCCAAGATCCGCTATGTCTCGGAAGTGCCGGCAACCTATGGCCATATGCGCGAACAGCGGATGCGCTGGTTCCGCTCGGTCTACCACGTCAGCTCGCGTTGCCGCGACCTGATCTATTCCGACTGGCCCACCCTGCGCGGCAAGGTGCTGCTGCCCTTCATGCTGGTCAATTCCGGCCGCCGGGCCATGCTGGTGCCGCTGATCCTGTTCGGCGTCATCGAATACGCCGGCGGCTTCAACCCCGGAAGCCCGCTTGCCTGGCAGGCCGTCGTCGCCGTCATGATCGGCGCCCCCGCCATGATGGCCGTCGTCGCCGCCCTCTTCAACGGCATGCCAAAGGCAATCCTCAACCTGCCACACTACCTCCTCTTCCGCATCCTGCGCGCCTACTTCACCCTCGAATCCATGCTCTCAATCTCGATCCGCACAAACCGGGAAGACATCGCACGCGCATACCTGCGAAACATCATCCCGGATAAACCCGTCAGGGTCGCATGACAAAACAACTCAAAATCTGAAAATACAAAAACGTCAAAAAAACCGAAGAAGGCTCAGCCCCTTCCCTTACCCGATCCATCCCTGACAGCTGCACATCCCGGCACCGCCCCACCGGTGCCGGGATAAAGCATGAAAAATCCGCGGCAAGGACATGCCTGCCCTGCGCGACGGACATTTTTTTACCCGTCCAGCCGAAAAATGCCCGGTAACCTTTCCGAGTTACTATGCTTTGGGTTGCATTTCGCTACAACTTACCAAAAAGTTAATTTACTATCGTAACACCTAAGGTGGTGCTGCCGTGACCGGCATCCATCAAGTGCGGCTTCACGATGCGGGTGGTCACCCCTATGTCCAGATATGATATCAACATCAGGCCAGTCGGGATTGTTGCACCGGCCCGCACCGGTGGTCTGCCCGGCGAGACCCCTCTCGGTAACCGGATCAGCCCGCAGGCCTGGCAGGATCTGAACCGGGCCGTTTCGCATCTTGATCCGGCGATGACGATCAATGTGACCGACCGGTTGGCGGCCCCGGCATCGCAAACGGGCTCCGCAATGGCCCCTCGGGCGGGTCGACACGACGATGGCACGCGGCAAACGCTGACCAGCGACACCAAGATCAACGGTATCACCTATCCCGCAGGCACCCGGATCGAGGACGACTACCAGATCCAGGTCACCGACGGAGATTCCGTCTACCGCATGGTGGGGCTTTCGATCGACGAAACCCTCGTGGGCTTCATGTGGGAAGGCGAGGCCCCGGCCGGCGACACCTACAGGATCGTCGCGGGATCGGTGACACCGCCTCCCTCGTCCGGCGGCGCCAGCGCGCCATCTGTACCCGGCGATCCAACCGGCATCGCGGAAAACAGGATGGCATCCGCGGACCCTTCTTTCGACCGCGTCGACGGTCCGGCCTACCTGCGCGACCACAGCGGACCGGACACGGCCGGGAAGGTAAAGACACCTCCTGGCGAAATCGTCGAAAACTTTACCTTCAGCGAAATCGAAAACATCATCTGTTTCGCCGCCGGGACCAGTATCGCGACCTACGAGGGAGCGGTGGCGGTCGAGGATCTGCGCCTCGGGGACCGTGTCCTGACCCGCGACAACGGCTTTCAGAAGATCCGCTGGGTCGGCCACCGCCCGTTGAAACCGCAGGAGTTGGCGGAACGCCCGAACCTTGTGCCGATCCTGGTGCCGCGCGGCGCCTATGGCAATGACCTGCCCGAACGCGATCTGACGATTTCACCCAATCACCGGCTGCTGATCCATGGCCCTCAGGCGGATCTGCTGTTCGGTGAAACCGAGGTTCTCGTTGCCGCCAAGCACCTGGTCGATGGCGGCCGGTTCCGCCGCGCGCCCTCTCGGGCAGTGACCTATGTGCATTTCATGTTCGAGTGCCACGAAGTGGTTCTGGGGAATGGCATCTGGAGCGAAAGCTTTCAGCCCGGCGACTTTTCCCTGAAGGGACTCGGCCTCGAACAGCGACGCGAAATCTTTGCCCTGTTCCCCGAACTGGCGACGCAGAAAGGCGTGGCGGACTTCACCGCCGCCCGGACGTCTCTTCGTCACTACGAGGCGCAGGTGCTGCGGACCAGTCTGGCAAGGACCAAGAAGATCTGAAGCCTATCGCCGCCAGTGCGCCAGCCCATTGGCGTCGAGATACTGCACATGCAGAGCCGTCGCCAGATCTCCTTCAATCGTGAAGGTGACAGAGGACAGCGAGCCGAGCGGCTGATTTTCCCCCAGGGGCGCCACGGCAAAGCGGTCTCCGTCCCAGGGTTGCAGGGCCAGGCGCAAGGGGCGCGGTCCCAACAGCAGCGCGAGTCCCTCGGGCCCCTCGACGACCTCGGCGGGGCCGAAATAGGCGTTGTCATAACTCCCGAGATAGCGGCTGGCCGGACCGGCAGGCGCCGGATCCTGCGGGGCGGCCTGACCCACCAGGTCGCCTACGGGGTCGAACATCGGGGCCATCAGGGACTCGTACCCGGTCAGCCAGTCGCGGGTGGAACGGCCGAATTGCACGACGTCCATGAACTCGGCCGCGATGGATTCGACCGCGCCGACAGGGGCGCCGTTGGACAGCACGACGATGCCGATCCCGGCATCGGTCAGCAGCTTGAAATGGGTACCCGCCCCCTTGATGAAGCCGCCCGAATGATTGCGGATCGGCCGCCCTCCGGCCGTGGTTTCGACGTTGAAGCCATAGCCATAGGCACCGCTGCGATCATTCGCCCCCCGGCCCGGAGAATTCACGATCTGCATCCGCATTGCCGGGTGCAGCACCGCCGGGTCGATCAGCGGCATGCCCTGCCATTGCCCATCCGCCAGCAGCAGGATCATCCATTTCGCCAGATCGTCCACGGTCGATGACACGCCCCCCGCCGGGGCCTGGGCATCGGCGTCCCGATCATAAAGCGGCTGGAACATGCCATGTTCGTAGGCATGCAGCACGGCGCGGTTCCCGGCTGCCATGGCATCCGCATGGCGATAGCTGGTCGCGGTCATGCCGAGCGGGCCAAACAGCTTTTCCTGCGCAAGGTCGGCCCAATCCCGGCCGGCCGCCGCCGCCACGGCCTCGGCTCCTGTGGTCAGGCCCATGTTGGCATAGTGATAGGTGACGCGGAAGGGATCGAGTGGCAATTGCCCCAACCGGTCGAGGATCTGATCCCGGTCGTGTCCTATGTCTTCCAGGTCATCGCCGGCGGCAAAGGGCAGCCCGGTCCGATGGGCAAAGAAATCCCCCACGGTCGCATGGGCGCCGACATAGCTGTCGGACAGTTGCAGGTCGGGCAGATAGTCAGAGACCGGGTCGTCCCAATGAAGCGCCCCGTCGGATATCGTGATCGCCGCCACCGTGGCGCTGATCGATTTGGAGACCGAGGCGATCTGGAAAACGGTTTCCGGTGTCACCGGATCGGGCAACCGGATGTCCCGCCGACCGAAGCCCTGACGAAACACCACTTCGCCTTCGCGCACCACCGCCACGGCCATGCCCGGCACTCCGCTGCGCACCATCGTGCTTTCGACAAGCCGCGGCAGCCCCGCCAGCGCCGTTTCAAGGCCCATCGGTGCCATGGGCGACACATCCGACGCTGGTGTCGGGCCGGGCAGGACATCCTGCGCGCGCCCCGCCCCCGGAAAAGCCGCGATCAGGGCGACGACAAGCAGGAAAGGACGCATCGGGGAACCTCAAGCAGCAGTGACCTAAGGGAACCTTGCATGACGAACCGTCGAAGTCGAGACTCTGCCAACCACTTCCTCTCAGGCAGGGCACCCCGGCCCCGCATCGCGGGACCGGGTATCTCTCTGACCCGTTTCAGGGGTCGAGACGGACCGCCCCATGGCTGGCATTTGCCACCAGCGACGCATAGGCCCGAAGCGCGCGGCTGACCTTGCGCTTGCGCGGCTTGGCAGGTTTCCAGGCGGCATCGCCGCTGGCCTCCATCTCCGCCCGGCGGGCGGCAAGGTCCGCATCGCTGAGCGCGACGTTGATGGTCCGGTTGGGGATGTCGATCTCGATCATGTCGCCTTCGACGATCAGGCCGATGTTGCCGCCTTCGGCCGCTTCGGGCGATACATGCCCGATCGACAGGCCCGAAGTCCCGCCCGAGAACCGACCATCGGTGATCAGCGCGCAGGCCTTGCCCAGTTTCATCGCCTTCAGGTAGCTGGTCGGGTAGAGCATTTCCTGCATCCCCGGCCCGCCGCGCGGCCCTTCGTAGCGGATGATGACCACGTCTCCGGCCTGAATTTCCTTGCCCAGAATGCGGTTCACCGCCTCGTCCTGGCTTTCGCAGACCTTTGCGGGGCCGCTGAATTTCAGGATGCTGTCATCGACGCCCGCGGTCTTCACCACACAGCCTTCCAGCGCGATATTGCCGAACAGGACCGCAAGGCCGCCGTCCTGGCTGAACGCATGTTCCTTGGACCGGATCACGCCTTTTTCGCGGTCCGTGTCGAGACTGCGATAGCGGCTGGCCTGGCTGAAGGCCTCGGTGGTGCGGACACCGCCGGGGGCGGCGCTGAACAGTTCATGCACCTGGTTGTCCTTGCTGCGCGCGATGTCCCAGTGGTCGATGGCATCGCCCAGGGTCGGCATGTGCACGGTCGAGACATCGCGGTTGATCAGCCCGGCATCCGACAGCTGGCCGAGGATGCCGAAGATTCCGCCCGCGCGGTGCACGTCCTCCATGTGTACGTCGGCGACCGCCGGGGCGACCTTGCAGAGACAGGGAGTGATCCGGCTGAGCCGATCCATGTGATCGAGGGTGAAGTCGACCTCGCCTTCGCGGGCAATGGCCAGCAGGTGCAGCACCGTGTTGGTCGACCCGCCCATGGCGATGTCCAGCGTCATGGCGTTCTCGAAGGCCGCCTGGGTCGCGATGCCGCGCGGCGTCACCGACATGTCGCCACCTTCGTAATGGCGTTTCGCCAGGTCGACAATTTTGCGCCCCGCTTCCAGGAACAGCCCCTTGCGGTCCGCGTGTGTCGCCAGCGTCGAGCCGTTGCCGGGCAGGGCCAGACCCAGGGCTTCGGCAAGGCAGTTCATGGAATTGGCGGTGAACATACCCGAGCACGACCCGCAGGTCGGGCAGGCGTTCACTTCGAATTCATTGACCTGCTCGTCGCTCATGTCGGGATTCGCGGCCTGCACCATGGCGTCGACCAGGTCGACCGCGATGTCCTTGCCGTCGACATTGACCTTGCCGGCCTCCATCGGGCCGCCCGAGACGAAGATCGCCGGCACATCGAGGCGCATCGCCGCCATCAGCATCCCCGGCGTGATCTTGTCGCAATTGGAAATACAGATCATCGCATCGGCGCAATGGGCGTTCACCATGTATTCGACGCTGTCGGCGATGATCTCGCGCGACGGCAGCGAATAGAGCATCCCGTCGTGCCCCATAGCGATCCCGTCATCGACCGCGATGGTATTGAATTCCTTGGCGACCCCGCCTGCTGCCTCGACCTCTCGGGCGACCATCTGGCCCAGATCCTTCAGGTGGACATGCCCCGGCACGAATTGGGTGAAGGAGTTCACGATGGCGATGATCGGTTTGCCGAAATCGCCGTCTTTCATGCCCGTGGCGCGCCAGAGCGCCCGTGCCCCTGCCATGTTCCGTCCGGAGGTCGATGTCTTTGAACGATACGGTATCACGTTTACTGTCCTTCGTGGAATGTGGCTGGCAAGGCGCGTGCTGCGGCAATTCGGGCCTGCGGGCGCGCCGGGCGCCTTCAGACTCAGGCCCGTTATTGCGCCAAGCGCCCATTCGCTGCAACCCCACGCGCAAAAAGCGCCGCCCGGCACCATACGTCGGGGGCTGATCGCCGGGCCCTGATCGCCGGGCCCAGTTCGCCAGAGAAGGAAGGTCCTTAAAGGGACGTGTCCTGCGGGCAGGCCGTCTGGGCAGGCCTGGGGTCCCCTTCCCCCGCCCCGAAGGCCGCCGCCGTGCGGTCACCGATCACCGAAGCGATTTCGGCGAGGGTCGTCATGTGCTCTTCCAGCGGCGAGGCCTGCAAGCGCTGGTCGAAGATCGCGAAGAGCGCCGCAAGGTCGGGCACCCGGTGCAGCGCCAGGATGAAGGGATGGCTGAACCGCGCCATATAGGCCACATTCAGCCGCGTCAGCCGTTCGGCGTCCTGCGCGCTGAGCGACATCAACCCAAGGCGGGCCTGTTCACTGGCGGATTCATCGGTCATGCGCCCGGCCACGGCTTCGCATCCGGCCAGTTCGGGATGCACCCGGAACAGCGCCAGACGGCGGGCGGGACCGGCGGCCAGGATGCATTCGACGAGCGCGGCCGCAAGGGCTTCGGTGCTGGCAAAGGGGCGCTGAGCGACGACATCCCGCGCGACCCATTCCGAGCGTTCGACCAGGGGGGCAATCCGGGCGATGGCCGTCCGGGCCGGGGCTGAGTTCAAGGCATCGAGAGGGGAAATCATCAGGTCTTTCTCTGGCTGTGTTGAGATGGAAAACACCGCCGTAGCGGGTGTCACGGCCAGAATGCGACAGGAGGCCATTCCAATCCATGACATTGTCAGCAACCATGCATTCTGAAAAAGAGAACGGATAGACTGAACGCCGGAGCGTCTCGCACCCCTCTCCGGACCCTTTCGAAACACGCTGCGCCCCATGCCGCGCGCCTCCTTGGTCACGGCCAGATCGGTTGACTTACATCTGAAAACGGGCGCATGGGGACCCAACCGCACCCCGGAGACCTCGCACCGTGTCCACCAACCCCTATGAAGCAGACGGTTTCTACGATGAGGCCATCGCCGCGGGGCGTCACCGCGCCATCGTCGGGGGCCGTTGGGATGAAACCGGGCGCATCCAGATGTCGGTACTGCGCGACGCCGGCCTGCTGCCGCATCATCATCTGCTGGACATCGGCGCCGGGGCGCTGCGGCTGGGGTGCAAGGCGGTGCCCTACCTCGAGCCGGAGCACTACTGGGCCACCGATGCCTCGCGCGCGATCCTGCTGGCCGGGCATAGGGCCGAACTGGCAGCCCCGGACCGGCTGGATCCGCAGCACCTGATCGAGGACGCGCGCTTCGATTTCCCCGGCGTTCCCGGCAACATCACCCATGCGATCGCCTTCGCGGTCTTTCCGCATCTGCCGATGGTCTACCTGCGCCGCGCCCTGACCAGCCTGCGCCGCTTTGCAAAGCTGGAGCGTTTCCTGTTCACCGTCTTCCTTGCCCCCGACGCGACCAGCGCGGCGGCGCCCTGCCGGCAGCCGGATGGTGTGGTCACCCACGACCTCCGCCCCCCCTATCACCTGCTGCCCGAAGACGTCACCCACATGGCGCGCTGTACCGGCTGGCAGGTCACGCGCAGTGACGTGATGCTGCCACGCGGTCAGGTGCTGTTCACGGCTCAGCCAGAGGTCTGAAAGGGCAACAGGCGGCGCGCGCCACGGCATCGGGACAGCCGCAGCGCAGGGCGCGCAACGCGTTCGGCCAGCCTGTGCATTTTGCTGAAAGTGGTGCCCGGGGGCGGAATTGAACCACCGACACGAGGATTTTCAATCCACTGCTCTACCCCTGAGCTACCCGGGCACGGGTGACGGCCTCGCCGTCGGGTGGAGGCGTTCTAGGCGAGGTGGCTGGCGGTGTCCAGAGGGTTTTTACCAAAATCCCGCAACAATCCGCAGCGCCCTGCCTGTCTTTGCGTAAGCCCCTGAAAGGATCAGGAAAAACGCCCCGATTGCAGGGCTTTTTCAACCTCTGCCTCGACCGCATCCATTGCGGCTTCGATGTCTTCGGGGTCGCGGGATGGGACGGCATAGCTGCCGTTCATCCAACGCGCCAGATCGCGGTCTGCGCAGCGCGCCGAGCAGAAGGGACGATAGGCCGCGTCACTGGCGGATTTGCAGATCGGACAGGTCATCCGGCCAGCTTGGCAAGGATCGCAGCCAAAGGCAAACGGGCGCGTTTGCGCTGCAGCTCGTAGTTGCCCATCGGGGTCCAGCCAGCCAGCACCGTCTCGACCGGATCGGCGCGGAAGGCCGCGCGCAAGGCGCTTTCGAACTGGCGGCGATCCTTCTTGCCCATCGGCGCGAGATCGACGTAGACGATGCCGCCGAGGCCGCGCACGCGCAGCTGGCGAGGCAATTCGCGCATCGCAGCCAGGTTCGCCTTGAACCCCGCCGCCGGGCTGCTGTCACCGCCGGTGTTCACATCGACGCTGACGCAGGCGCGGGTGGCCTCGACATAGATCCGGCCACCGCCGGGCAGATCTGCTCCGCCGAGGAAAGGCTGCAACAGGTCCAGCACGCCTTCAGCCTCGAAAGGACCAAGCCCGTCGCTGCTGCGTCCTTCGACGATCTTGCCGTCCCAGTCCCGCAGGGCAAGCTGATGCGCCGTGGGGCCGTCCAGCAGCAGTTCCGGGTCGCTGCCCGTATCGGCCAGCACCTGGGCGGCCAGATCAGCCATGGCGGCGACATCTTCGGCCACCGCATCCAGGTCCGCGCCATCGCAATTGGAGCGCAGGATCAGGCCCGCACCGGCGGCTGCGACGGGGTGTTCGGCGAAGACCTCATGCGCAATTTCCATCAGGCTGTCGCGCAGATCGTCGTCGCGCAGCGCGCGCGAGATATTCATGCCCGGTGCATCGGGGGTCACGATGGCATAACGGCTCTTGAACAGAACCTTGGTGGTCAGCGGCACGGCCTTGCCCGGTTCGGCGTAGCCAGTGACCTGCACCAGCAGCGGCTGGCCGGGCTTCATGCCGCGCAATTGGCGCAGGAAGCCGGACCCTTCGGGGGTCTTGACGAACATGCCGCCCTGCCCCTTTACGGGCCGGTCGGTGATGGCACGGTAAATGGTTCCGGGCGCGGGGACGTCCGGCGTGTCGACCAGCAGGTCGGTGACCCGACCGTCTTCGATCAGCGCCGCCATTTCGACCTCGGTGTCACCATCGCGCGTGGTGTGGTCCAGGATGATCCGCTTGTCGGTCATTGTCTTTCCTTCCAGATCGGCCAGCCTGCCGCCGTCAACAGGGTCGCGGTTTCCGCCACGGGCAAGCCCATGACCGCAGAATAGGACCCCTGAATCCAGGGCACCAGCGCACCGGCCAGCCCCTGAATGCCATAGCCGCCGGCCTTGCCCTGCCAGTCGTTGCTGGCAAGATAGCCGTTCACCTCGTCATCCGAGAGGCATTTCATGCGGACCTGGGTCACCACGTCCTTTTGCCACAGCCGGTCCCCGGCCTTCACCGCAATGGCCGTGACCACCCGGTGACGACGCCCGGAAAGCGCCCATAGGAATTCAGCCGCCTGCCCCGCATCCTCGGGCTTGCCCAGGATCCGGCGGCCAAGCGCGACGGTGGTGTCGGCGCAAAGCACGATTTCGTCCGCCGCCGCCGTCACGGCCGCCGCCTTTTCCCGCGCCATGCGCGCGCAATAGGGGCGTGGCTGTTCGCCGGGCAGCGGGGTCTCGTCGATATCAGGGGGACGGATGTCGTCGGGAACCACCCCCAGCTGAGCCAGAAGCTCGAGCCGCCGGGGGCTTCCCGATCCAAGGACGAGTTTCAACCCGGCCTCGATCGATTACTTGAAACGATAGTTGATCCGACCCTTGGTCAGATCATAGGGGGTCATTTCGACCTGTACCCTGTCGCCCGCGAGGACACGGATGCGGTTCTTGCGCATCTTGCCTGCCGTATGTGCGATGATTTCATGGCCGTTCTCAAGTTCAACCCGGAATGTCGCATTCGGCAGGAGTTCCTTCACGACGCCGGGGAATTCGAGAATATCTTCCTTGGCCATGTGGTCTCCTGAATTAGTGAGCCGCCCTTGCGGACGGATGACGGGTAAATGATCCTTTCCGGCGCGACTTTCAAGCACTGAATCTAGGCCAGAACGTGATGTTCAACCTCTATTTCGCCGGTTTGCTCGGCCCAGTGGGCGCGATTGCGGACATTTCCGGCCGTACGGGCGCGGGTGATGTCGGCCAGCGCGACCTCGGCGATGGTCCAGCCGGGCTGGTTCATCTGCCCTTCGGCCAGCACGCCGGTGGGTGGAAAGCCCTTGTCGGGAGGACCGAAGATGCCGCCGGTGCCGGTGCTGGTATCGACCGCTTCAAGCAACGGGTACTCCCCCACGACCGAGGCCATGACAGCCACGCATTGCCCTTCCAGTGCGCGGGCCATGGTGCCGATCCGCACCCGCCAATAGCCTTCCAGCGCTTCCGTGCAGGAGGGGACGAGCAACAGGTCCGCCGCGCTCTGGGCGCGGGCAAGCAGGGGGAATTCGCTGTCATAGCAGATGTTGATCGCGATCCGCCCCAGGGCGGTTTCAAAGATCTTCAGCGGTCCCTGCCCGATCACCCCCCAGGGGTCGCGCTCCCACAGGGTCATGATGACCTTGTCCTGATGGCCGCTTTGCCCCGAGGGCGTGTAAAGACAGGCGCGATTGACGATCCGGCCCGCGTCGATCACCGGGGCCGAAGCGCCAAGGATGTGCACCCCGTAGCGCGCCGCCAGCGCCAGGTGCAGCGCGCCCACCCGTGGCATCAGGTCCGAGATATGGCGACTGGCCGCCTGCAGATCTGCGCAAAGGTCCGCGCCGCCGAGCGAGGCAAGTTCCATCGCACCGTATTCAGGAAAGACCAGCAGGTCGGCCCCCTGCCCGGCTGCATCGGCCACCCAGGCCGTCAGCTTGGCCTCATAGGCGGCCCAATCGGCCAGTTCATCCAGCGGATAGGCAGCAGCAGCAAGTTTCATGACAGTTCTTTCATCCAGAATTGCAGCGCATGGTCGCTGGGACCATCCGCGTCGATATCGGTCCAATTGAAATGCGCCACCACACCCGGCAGCGGCGCATACCCCCGCTTTTCCCAGAAGGCGTCCAGCGGGCGGTACCCTTGCGGGCGGCGCGGGTGATCTCCGGGCCGGATCACGCTGCAAAACGCCGACCAGCGGCGACCTATCAGGCGGGCATGGGCTTCGCGGGCATCAAAGAAGGCGTGCCCGATCCCCTGACCGCGATAGTCTGGCAGCAGCACGGATTCGGCGCAGTAGAAAATCTGGTCCAGAGGTTCGGGCCGGTCCGCGAAAGGGGCGGCGAAATCACTGACATGATGCTCCATGCCAAGGCCGGTCGCGGCCCCGACGATCCGATCCCCATCGCGGGCCACGACCACCACCGCGCTGTCGCTCAGATAGGCGCGCAGGTAGTCGCGTTCATAGGCCGCATCGCCGTCGTAGAGATAGGGAAAGGCGCGGAACACTGTCATCCGCAGCGCCGCGATGTCGTCCAGCGCCGCTTCCAGCCCGGCGCCCGTCAGCAGTTCGGTCGTCATCATGCCGCGACCTGAGCCATCCAGTCGGCAAGGTTGTAATAGGTGGTGACCCGCGTGATCCGACCTTCATGGTCCAGATCAAAGAAACTTCCCGCCGGCAGGCGGTAGGTCTGGTTGCGGGCCACGGGCAGACCCTCGTCGGTTGCCAGATAGGTGCCGTTGACCACGTATTCCGCCGCCGCCCGCAGCCCGGCAGCGGCTTCGAAGATCACGATGTCGGTCAGGTCCTCGCGGTAGCAGCGGGTCATATGGGCGCAGAAATCCGCAAAAAGCGCCTTGCCGCGCCGGATCTCGCCTTCGTTGACGTGATGCGCCACGTCGTCTGACAGGCAGGCCAGCATGGCCTCGGTATCGCCGGCATTGAAGGCGTCGAAATAGTGCCGGATGGTCTCGGTCATTGGCAGTCCTGTCAAATCGGAAAAGAGCTTGGGCCGAACTTGTCTGTCAGCCGTGAAATGATCTGATCGCGGGTCTGGCGATAGGCCCCCAGCTTCTGATCACGGGTCTCGCCGATGCCGGTAGGATCCATGATCGGCCAGTATTCAACCGTCAGGTGGAAAAAGCGCGTCAGTTCCAGCGCCGAGCGCTGGCTTGCGGGGGACAGGGCAATCACCAGATCGAAACTGCTCAGGTCATCGCCCCATTGCTGCATTTCCTCGAAGGACCGAGACCGGTGGCGGGACAATTCCACACCGACCTCGTTGCAGACCGCGATGGCAAAACCGTCGATTTCCAGGTCGTTGTGCACGCCGACCGATTGCACGTAGGTTTCGGCCCCGAAAAGGCGCTTCATCAGCCCCTCTGCCATGGGGGACCTGACCGCGTTGTGATCGCAGCAGAACAATACCGATTGCGGGAACTCCGCTGACAAGCCGTCCTATCCTCCGAAGTGCAGCACGCAGACCAGAGTGAACAGCCGGCGCGCCGTGTCGTGATCCACGATCGCCTTGCCGTCAAGACGTTCGATCAGGATACGTGCGCCTTCATCATGGATGCCCCGGCGGGCCATGTCGATGGTTTCGATCTGCGCGGGGGGCAGATTCTTGACCGCGTCGAAGTAACTTTTGCAGATGGCGAAATAATCCTTCACCACCTGACGGAACGGCCCCAGCGACAGCAGGAATTGCGTCGCGGGTTCATCCCTTTCGGACAGGATGTCAAAGACCAGGCGCTTTTCCCGGATCGACAGGCCGACCTTGTAGGGGCCATCGGGCACGACGCGGTCATCCCGCCTGGGCAGGGTGAAGGAGTTTTCCTCCAGCAGGTCGAACAGCGCGACACGGCGTTCCTGTTCGATCTCCGGGGTCGGAGGCGGCAGGTTGCGGTCGTCCAGTTCTATTTGTGCAATACGGGACATTTCCATGTTATCCCCTTCAGCTGCGGATGAGTCTAGGCTCGCAAGAAGATTATGCTGCAACGCAGAAAATTGCCACTGGAACTTAACAAAAAGTTAACATCCGGACCCCGAAGCCACAGAACGTCACGTCGCGTTCAACTTGTCGAGGCGGGCACGTACCGAAAGCCCATGCGCTTCAAGGCTTTCCGATTTCGCCAGGGTTTCGGCCGCCGGACCGATAGCCGCCAATGCTCCGGGTGACATCTTGGCGATGGTGCTGCGCTTGAGGAAATCCAGCACCGACAGGCCCGAGGAAAAGCGCGCCGACCGCGCGGTCGGAAGCACATGGTTCGGCCCGCCGACGTAATCGCCGATAGCCTCGGGCGTCCAGGCGCCCAGGAAGAGCGCCCCGGCGTGGATGCATTTGTCGGCCAGCGCATCGGGGTCGGCCACGCAAAGCTCAAGGTGCTCGGGCGCGATACGATTGGACAGGGCCGCGGCCTCGTCCAGCGAGGCGACCTCGATCACCGCACCGAAATCACGCCAGCTTTTCCCGGCAATCTCGCGCCGTTCCAGCGTCTCGAGCCGCTTGTCCACCGCCGCCACCACGGCGCGCCCGAATTCGGGGTCCGTTGTGATCAGGATGGACTGCGCGCTTTCGTCGTGTTCCGCCTGGCTGAGCAGGTCGAGCGCGATCCAGTCGGGGTCGTTGTCGCCATCCGCGATCACAAGGATTTCCGACGGGCCGGCGATCATGTCGATGCCGACCTTGCCGAAAACCCGGCGCTTGGCCGCCGCCACATAGGCATTGCCGGGGCCGGTGATCTTGTCCACGGGGGGGATGCTGTCGGTGCCATAGGCCAGCGCTGCAATCGCCTGCGCCCCGCCGATGCGGTAGACCTCGTCGACGCCTGCCAGCCGGGCGGCCATCAGGACCAGCGGATTGGCCTGCCCGTCCGGGGTCGGCACCACCACGGCCAGACGCTCCACCCCGGCCACCTTGGCGGGGATCGCGTTCATCAGCACCGAAGACGGATAGGAGGCAAGCCCCCCCGGCACGTATAGCCCGGCCGCCGAGACCGCCCCCCACCGCCAGCCCAGCGTTGCGCCATCCGGATCCGTCCAGCGTTCGTCTTCGGGCATCTGGCGGACATGATAGGCGCGGATACGTTCGGCGGCGCGTTCCAACGCACGCTTTTCCTCGGGCGGGACATCCGCGATCAGCGCGTCGATCTCGGCCTCGGAAAAGCGCAGGGTTCCCGGCGTCAGGTCGAGGCGGTCGAATTTGGCCGTCAGTTCGATCACCGCCGCATCGCCACGGGCGCGCACATCGGCGATGATCCCGGCCACGGTATCATCCACATCGGGGCTGTCTTCCCGCTTTGCGCCCAGAAGCGCGGCAAAGCGGGTTTCGAAATCGTCCTGGGACGTGGTCAGGAAATAGGTCATGAAAGCCCTCCCCGGGGCCGGAGCGTCTCGGTTCAGGTTCCTTACCCGCCGCGCCCCCTCGCATCAAGGACGGGGCGCATCAGAGATCGGACGCATCAGGCGGACCGGCCCCTGAGGCGCCCTGCCCCGCTTTAGTCAGAGTGGTCGGGCACCTTGCCGGAGGGCGCACCATAGGGGCGCGTCACGTCGCGCAGCACGGCCTCCAGCGCCTCGACCCGCAGACGGATCGCGCCGTCCCCGGCCAGCGTCACGAGGACCTCGCCCGAAGGCGGTTCGGCGTCGGGGGTGAAGCTGAGTGCAAGGATCGACAGCACCAGGTCGGGATCACCCCGGTCAAGGCCCTGGGACGAGACGCCCATCACATGTTCGAACATCATCACCGATTGCACCCGCTCCGCCCCATGGCGGTCGCGGCCCGTGTCTTCCCAGCGAAAGCGGTTCAGCAACAGGGCAAAGCGCCGCTCCTTGGGCAGATAGCGCATCTCGGCCGCGGGGATCACCGCGTCCTGGATCAGGGCCGAGACGACCTGCAGATCGGCATCTTCCAGCACGCCAAGGTTCAGAGGGACCTCTCCGCCATCTTCGAAACGAGCGTCTTCCACCATGATCTATCCCCTGTCCGACACGCGTTCGATGCGGGCGCCGACGCCCTGCAGCTTTTCCTCGACCCGTTCATAGCCGCGATCAAGGTGATAGACGCGGCTGACCACGGTTTCGCCTTCGGCCGCCAGTCCGGCCAGGATCAGGCTGACCGAAGCCCGCAGATCCGTTGCCATGACCGGCGCACCCTTCAGCTTTTCGACGCCGGTGACGGTGGCATGACCGCCGTGCACGTCGATCTGCGCGCCCATGCGGATCAGCTCCGGTGCATGCATGAAGCGGTTCTCGAAGATCTTCTCTTCCAGAACGCTGGTGCCTTCGGCGGTGCACAGAAGCGCCATCATCTGGGCCTGAAGGTCGGTCGGGAAGCCCGGATAGGGTTCGGTGACCACGTCCACGGCGCGCACCCGATTGCCGTTGCGGGCCACGACAAGGCCGGTTTCGGTCTCTTCGATCTCGACGCCGGCCTGTTCAAGCTTGTCGCAGAAGGCTCCAACCAGATCGCGGCGTCCGCCCAGCAATTCGACCCGCCCGCCGCAGATCGCCGGGGCCAGCATGAAGGTGCCAAGCTCGATCCGGTCGGTGACGACGGGGTGCGTCGCGCCGCCCAGGCGGTCGACGCCCTGGATGGTGATGGTGCTGGTGCCTTCGCCGTCGATCTGCGCACCCATGCGGCGCAGGCACTGGGCCAGGTCGACGATCTCGGGTTCGCGGGCGGCGTTTTTCAGCACAGTGGTGCCCTTGGCCAGCGACGCCGCCATCAGCGCGTTCTCCGTGGCGCCCACGGACACGATGGGAAACTCGAAGGTGCCGCCCTTCAGCCCGCCGGGGGCCTTGGCATGGACATAGCCGTCCTTCAGCTCAAGCTCGGCGCCAAGGGCCTCCAGCGCCTTAAGGTGCAGGTCGACGGGCCGCGCGCCGATGGCACAGCCACCGGGCAGCGAGACGACAGCATGGCCATCCCGCGCCAGCATCGGCCCCAGCACAAGGATCGAGGCCCGCATCTTGCGCACGATGTCGTAGTCGGCCTTGTGGTTGTCCAACCCGTGGCTCGACAACGCCAGCACCTTGCCCTCGTTCATTGAGGTCACTTCCGCCCCGAGGCTTTGCAGCAATGCCGTCATCGTGCGGATGTCGGACAGACGCGGCGCATTGGTCAGCGTCAGCGGCTCTTCGCTGAGCAGCGTCGCCGGCATCAGCGTCAGACAGGCGTTCTTTGCCCCGGCAATCGGGATCTGCCCGTTCAGCGGGCCATTGCCCGTCACCAATATCGAATCCATCTACTCTCGGTCCTCGTTATCTTCCTCGCCGGTGTGCTCCGACGTTTGGTCTGTCTCTGTTTCGGGCGCGAAGGCGGCCTCAGGCTCGCTCTCGGTCTCTGCGCGGGCACGGGCCTGCGCCTTGCGCCGTCCCAGATTGGCCTTCAACGCCGCTTTGAGGCGAATCTCGCGTTGCGACCCCGGAGAATCCCGCTTTGTCCCCGACACCGCGCCCTCTCCCGTCCTGCCCGTTTTGCCTGTCATGACCCTTCTGTAAAGCAGTGCCCGAAAAGGGTCCAGATTATGCTTGCACCCCTTTCGGTTTGCGTCTAATCAGCCGCCCACGGCACCGGGACGACAGCGTCCACAGGCAGCCAGCGCCGCAGTAGCTCAGTGGTAGAGCGCGTCATTGGTAATGACGAGGTCGGGAGTTCAATCCTCCCCTGCGGCACCATAAATTCTCCTGAATTCACATGTTGATCTATGCCTGAGAGTGGCAATTCACGCCTCGGCGACCGTCTGTCTGAACCCAGGTCCGGTTTCGCGATAGCCCTGCGCAGCAAGCGCCTGTGTTTCACCCCCTGTCTGGCCCTCACCGAACCACAACCGGACGGTGTTTCTGGCCACCATCCTTCTCCGCAAGGTAAATATTCATTTGGTAGAATTGAAATGTTGGGCCAATGTTCTCGGCAAGCCGAAACAGAGGATTGGATCAACATCTTGAAACTGGATTTGAAACACCTTCACGGTGAGAGCGCCCTCAACCACGATTTGATCATGGGCTACAATTCTCAGCAGGATGCGTTTGTCGAGCGTGAAGTAGACACATTTTCACGGATCGAAGAGGCAATCTTCGAAACCGAGGAAAAGGGCAAGATGCCTCTCTGGCAAGGGTATGACGAGATAACGGACTACCCCCGCAGGACTGGCCCCAACTCGAAACGGAAGGTGTCCCAAGTCCGGACAGGGCAAGGCATCTGCATGTTCTACGCCTGGCTGGCGTTGCAGAAGAAACCGGACACCATTCTGGAATTCGGCGCAGCTTTCGGTGCAAGCGGCATGTACTGGCTCGCCGGTCTTGCCATTGCAGGACAGGGCCGTCTGGTCAGCTTTGAGCCGAACGAGCTGTGGTGCTCCATTGCGCGCGAGAACTTCTTGAAGATCAGCGATCAGTTCACGCTGACAGCAGGAACATTCGAGGACAACCTGCCCCTGGTCACCCCCAAGGCAACAATCACGCTGATCGATGCCATCCATACGAAGTCTGTCGTGCTTGCGCAATTCGAGCTTGTGAAGCAGGTCAGCCAACCCGGGGCCCTGGTCATTCTGGATGATCTCGCGTTTTCAGACGACATGCGCGAATGCTGGAAGGAAGTGCGCGAGTCAGCCGACGTCTCAGCCGCCTGGCAGATCGGAAACCGTGTCGGCATCGTCGAATTGGTTTGAACAGCGTGTAGTTGATCCCAAGCCTGCTTTCCCACCGATTCTGTTTTCACGTCCGGCAGGCAGGGTTTGCCCCGCGCATCAGACCTGTCGCTCCGCCCGGTGCGTTTCGCGCCAGAAGGCCGGCATCAGCAGCACGTAGACCGTCAGGATCTCGAGCCGGCCCAGGTACATGCCCGCAGTCAGAACCAGTTTCGCCGCCCAGCCGAGCGGTTCGAAATTGCCAGCCGGGCCGATGACCGCGCCCAGGCCCGGACCGACATTGGCCAGCGCCGTCAGCGCACCGCTGACGGCCGCCACCAGATCCATGCCGAGAAAGGCAAGGATCACCGACAGGATCGAGGCCGTGACTGCGTAGAAGACGAAAAAGGCCATCACCCCGTTCAGCACATCCGGGGTCACGCGACGGCCTTCGTAGCGGATCTGCTGCACGCTGTGGGGGGCATGGACCTTGCGCACCGCGACCCGCAGGGCGCGAGCGAACAGCAGCCAGCGCATCGCCTTGGCCCCGCCCGAGGTCGAGCCGGTGCAGCCCCCCACCAGCGTCAGCGCCAGGAAGGCCACCTGCGCCACCGGCCCCCAAAGGGTGTAATCCGTGGTCGCGTAACCCGTGGTCGTCACCACCGACACCACATTGAAGGCCACCAGCCGCAGCGCATCTGGCAGCAGGATATGATGGCTCCAGCATAGCCAGGCCGTCAGCACGGCAATCACAACGGCGAGGGTCTTGAACATCGCTGCGACCTGTTCGCTGGCGATGGCGCCACGCCGCCAGGCCCGGATGTACCAGGCAAAGGGCAGCGCCCCGGCCAGCATGAAACCCGTGGCGACCCACTGCAGGTAGCTGCCGGTGAAATGCCCGAAAGAGGCATCGTAATTCGAATAGCCCCCGGTCGACAGTGTCGTCATCGCATGGGTGATCGCGTCAAAGACCCCCATGCCCCCCGCCGCGTAGAAGACCGCGCAAAGGCCCATCAGCCCAAGGTACACCGCCAGCGTCGCCAGGGCGAAGGTCGCTGCTGTGCCCGTGACCTTGTCGCTGCGGTCAGAGCTTTCGGTCTGGAACAGCTGCATGCCCCCGACGCGCAGCACCGGCAGCAGCGCGATACCGGTCACGATGAAACCGACGCCCCCCACGGCCTGAAGGGTCGCACGCCACAACAGGATACCGCGCGGCGTTGCGTCCAGCCCGCTCATTACAGTGGCGCCGGTGGTGGTGATGCCCGACATGGCTTCGAACAGCGCATCCACCGGTGTCAGCCCGAACATCGCCAGTGGTACCGCGCCGGCCAGGGCCGCCGTCACCCAGATCGACGAGGTCAGCAGGAAACCATGCAGACGCGTGACCTCGGAAAACCGGCTGGCCGAGGCCAGGGCGAGTATGACCCCCGGAAATCCGGTCAACAGGGCGCTTTCGACGAACAATGTCCTGGTGGCAGGAAAGATCGCCGCGTCCATCAGCATGAGAGCCGCCGAGAACAGCAATCCCACACCGTTGACGAAGACGACGAAATTCATAACTGGCACCGACGCGGAGCGGCCTTCGACGGCATGCCAAAGGCCCGACTCGGGGCCCATCGGCCCCTTTCGTCGACTTACGCCTGCCCGGCCAGATTGACAATCTGCCGAGCCGGTTTGGCAGAATTGCAAAGATGGTGCCGCCGTGAAGGGCTGGCGCTGCCCCCTTCCTGCATCCCCGGCAGGTCAGCGCCGGTTTTCGGCGTGCCGCCCCCGCCGCCATTGCGGCAAGAGGCAAACAGGGATCAGGCCTGCGGTTTCGGCTCGGCCCATTCCCAGGGGCGGGTGAAATTGCCCAGAAGCTGCACCAGCTTTTCATCATCGACATCGGCGCCGCGTCGCAGGCGGGCGGTCAGCCCGCGTTTCCGGTCATCGACGACCTCCTGCACGGTCACGTCCAGCCCGGCTTCGGCCAGGGCGGCATCATAGACCCGCTTGATGGCCTGCTTGCGCAGCTCGGGTTTGAAGACCTTGCCGACGGCGGTCTTGGGCAGTTCGGAAAGGATTTCCACATGCTTGGGGATCGCGGCGCGTTCGTGGACATGCACCTTGCAATGAGCCAGCAGTTCCTCTGGGGTGACATCGGCCCCGGCGACCAGTTCGACATAGGCGCAGGGCAATTCACCGGCCCGGCTGTCGGGCTGGCCGATGGCGCCGGCAAAGGCGACGGCCTTGTGGGTCAAAAGGGCCTCTTCGATCACGGCCGGGTCGATGTTGTGACCGCCCCGGATGATCAGGTCCTTGGCCCGTCCGGTGATGAACAGGTAGCCATCCGCATCCAGCCGCCCCAGGTCGCCCGTGCGCAGATACCGGTCGTAGTGGAACAGATCGGCGTTTTTCGCAGCCTCGGTATAGGTCGAACCGGCAAAGACGCCCGGGCTCGCGATGCAGATCTCGCCGACCTCGTCGACACCACATTCGCGCAGATCACCGTGGGAGTTGTCCAGAATGCGCACCTCGGTATAGGGCAGCGGCACCCCGACCGAGCCGAACTTGCGCTCGCCCATGTCCGGGTTGCAGGACACGAGGCAGGTCGCCTCGGTCAGACCGTAGCCTTCCAGGATCTTGACGCCTGCGGCCTCTTCGAAGCGGCGGAACAATTCATGCGGCAGCGGGGCCGACCCGGAAAAGGCCAGCTTGACCGTCGACAGATCGGCATCCACCGGGCGCTGCATCAGCGCCGAAAAGGCCGTGGGCACGCCGGTGATGAAGGTGATCTTCCAGCGCTCGCAAAGTTTCCAGAAATTGTCGAAGACCCCGTCGCCGCGATAGCCCGCCGGGGTCGGCAGGACCACATGGGCGCCTGAACTCGCCGCGCCCATCAGCATCACCTGGCAGGCAAAGACATGGAACAGCGGCAACGGGCACATGATGTTGTCTTCCTCGGAAAACAGCAGCGTCGCGCCGAGCCAGCCGTTGTAGACGATCCCCGAGGCAAGGTGCCGGGCGATCTTGGGCATACCCGTCGTTCCCCCCGTGTGGAAGAAGGCCACCACACGGTCTTCGGGATCATCGACAAAGGTCAGGTGATCGGGTTGCTTCGCCAGTTCCGCCGCGAACTGGCGGACATCCACATGCGACCGCCCCGGCATCTTCGGCCGCATCAGCGGCACCAGCCAGCTCTTGGGCGGCGAAAGATAGCGGTTCAGGTCGATCTCAAGGACGGTCTGCACATCGGGTGCATGGCGCACCGCTTCGGCCGTCTTCTGGGCCACGTCCGACCGGGGGAAGCTTTTCAGCGTGACCACCACCTTGGCCCCGGTTTCGCGCAGGATGGCTGCGATCTGTTCGGGCTCCAGCAGCGGGTTGATCGGGCTGACGATGCCCGCGACCATGCCGCCGAGCACCGCAAAGGCGGTCTCTGTCGTATTGGGCAGCAGCAGCGCCACCACGTCCTGCGGCCCGATTCCGAGACTGCGGAACAGGTTTGCCGTCCGGGTGACCCCCTGGGTCAGCTCGGCCCATTTCAGTGTCTCGGCGCGGGCTGCGGGTCCGGATTCCAGCTGGAAGGACACGGCGTCATTGCCGGGATAGGCCGTTGCCGTCCGCGTCAGCATCTGGTGCACGGTCGCGGGCACGTCGCGCGCCGACCACGGCATCTCGCTGCCGAGGCGATCCGTCTCTTCTTTACCTGTAAAAGCCAATTGGTTTCCTCCCGTTCCGATCCCTTCTGCTCCTCCTCAGAAACATGTCAGGGACGGCTAAAGATTTTACGGACAGCGAAAATCCGCAAGTGTAACGCTGCGTTGACCTCTTCCGACGTGACGTTGCCACGGAAAGATCGACGGGCGCTACAGAAAGCTTGACCTGCCCCGCATGCCGCATCGGGCCGCCTGTCCGCCGCCCCTTGAACCACACCGAACAGCCGACAGGGCACCGGGCGCAGCCGGTCGCGGCCTTAGGCAAAGTCCGATGCCGGCGGCGCGGTTCAGACGCCCGAGCCGTCGGTGAACTGCAACCGCGCCAGCCGGGCATAAAGACCGCCTTCGGCGACAAGTTCATCGTGACTGCCTTCGGCGACGATCCGGCCTTCGTCCATGACGATGATCCGGTCGGCCTTCTTCACGGTGGCGAGACGATGCGCGACGATGACCGTGGTGCGCCCCTCTGCAAGCAGGTCGATGGCGTCCTGCACCAGGCGTTCGCTTTCTGCGTCCAGCGCGCTGGTGGCTTCGTCCAGCAGCAGCACCGGCGCATCGCGCAGGATGGCGCGGGCAATGGCAATGCGTTGCTTCTGCCCCCCCGACAGCATCACGCCGCGCTCCCCCAGCGGACTGTCGTAGCCTTCGGGCAAGTTTCTGATGAAGGCATCGGCGGCGGCGGCGCGGGCGGCCTCTTCGACCTCGTCATCCGGGGCTTCGGGCCAGCCGAAGCGGATATTCTCGCGCGCCGTGGCGGCAAAGATCACCGGGTCCTGCGGCACCAGCGCGACCGACCGGCGGAAGGCGGCACGGGCCATGTCCTTCAGACCCACGCCGTCCAGCCGGACCTGACCCGATGCCGGGTCATAGAACCGCTGGATCATCTGGATGATCGTCGACTTGCCCGCGCCCGAGGGCCCGACCAGCGCCACGGTTTCGCCCGGGCGGATGCTCAGGCTGACATGATCCAGCGCCGCGACGCCCGGCCGCGAGGGATAGAAGAAGGACACGTTGTCGAAGGTGATCTCGCCCCGCATTGGCAACGGCGGATCGATCGGGCGGGCCGGATCAAGCACCGTGTCGGTGACCGTCAGCAGCTCCACCAGCCGCTCGGTCGCGCCAGCGGCACGCTGCAATTCGCCCCAGATCTCGGACAGGGCAGCGACTGCGCCCGATACCATGACCGCGTAGATCACGAATTGCACCAGCGCGCCCGACGACATCTGCCCGGCGCGCACATCCTGCGCCCCGATCCACAGCACGCCGACGACGCCGCCGAAGACCAGGAAGATGACGATGGCGGTCATCAGCGCACGGGTCGTGATCCGCGACAGGGCCGAGCGATAGCTTTCCTCGGTCACCCGGTCGAAGGCCGCGCGGCTGAGTGCCTCGTGGGTGAAGGCCTGCACGGTCTGCACCGACAGCAGCGCCTCGGAGGCATTGCCCGACGAGGCCGCGATCCAGTCCTGGTTGGCCCGCGACAGGTGGCGCAAACGGCGGCCCAGGGTCAGGATCGGCACCACAACCAGCGGCACGATCAGCAGCGCCAGCCCGGTCAGCTTGGCCGAAGTCACCAGCATCAGCACCATGCCCCCCACCAGGATCAGCACGTTGCGCAGGGCGACCGACACCGAGGACCCGATAACCGACTGGATCAGCGTGGTATCCGTGGTGATCCGGCTCAGCACCTCGCCGGTCATGGTGGTTTCGTAGAAGGCCGGGCTAAGGCCGATGACCCGCCCGAAGATCGACTTGCGGATATCGGCGACCACCCGTTCGCCCAACCGGGTGACCAGCGCGTAGCGCAGCCCCGTCCCCACCGCCAGAAGCGCCGCAATGCCGAGGGCGGCGGCGAAATACTGATCCAGCAGGTACAGGCTTTCGGAATTGAAATTGTCCACCACCCGGCGCACCGCCAGCGGCAGCACCAGCGAGACGGTCGCGGTCAGCACCAGCGCCGCGAAGGCGCCAGCCATCATGCCGCGATAAGGCCGCAGGTAGGGCCAGAGTTCACGCAGGGCACCGACTTGTCGCGATGGGTCACGGTCAAGGGCGGCGCTGTCCAGTGTCACGGGTCCTCGGGCCACGGCAGCCTCCAATATTTCAGCAGAGGTTTCATGACCGCGCAGGCCCCCGGGGTCAAGGTAATGGCGGGAATTGCCGCGCAAACGGTCACTTTGTCCCGCCCCCGCCACGGTCGCACCGCCAGAAGGCGCCTGCAGGCGCAACCTCCTTGACCTCGCACGGCGGAAAGTTGTTTCCCTACATACGATATTTGGTCGGGCGATCTGGCGATGGTCGACGCCCGACGGGGCACCCGCCGGTCCGAGGACAGCCGGGACCGACGGAACAGTTGAGCCGGGGCGCATTCCGTGCCTCACTGACGAAACACTGCGGCGGGGCCGCTGACGAAGGGGGGCGAGGACAGCGTGCGCAAGGCGATAACCTTGACGGTGAACGGAAAATCCCGTCCCGCCGATGTCGATACCAACCTGTCGCTGCTGGATCTTCTGCGCGCGGAGCTTGGCCTCCGGGGGCCGAAATACGGCTGTGGGATGGCGCAATGTGGTGCCTGCACCGTGCTGATCGACGAGGTCCCCGCCCGCGCCTGCATGCTGCGCGCCGCCCGCATCGATGGCGCTGCGGTCACCACGCTGGAAGGGCTGGCAGATGCGGAGACCGGCGCGCTGCACCCGGTCCAGCAGGGGTTCCTGAAGGCCGAGGGCGCGCAATGCGGATACTGCCTGAACGGGATGGTCATGACGGCCGTGGCGCTGCTGCGCCGGACCCCCGACCCCAGCGACGCCCTGATCCGGGACGCCCTGCGCCACAACATCTGCCGCTGCGGCGCGCATCTTGAAATCGTCGCCTCGGTCCGCGAAGCCGCCAGGCTGCTGCGGGGTGCCGATGTCTGACCGCCTGCCTGCGCCCCTGCCCGGCGCCCCCCGCAAATGCAAGGCCCGCCCATGCCGCTGACGATCTACCGCGAGACGGCAACCGGTCGCGAGACCTTCCTGATCCTCGACACCGATGGCACCGCCCGTGGCTTCAACGGTCATGTCGATCTTGGCACCGGCATCGAAACCGCGCTGGCCCAGATCATCGCAGAGGAGCTTGACCTGCCCCTTGCGGCCGTCGCCGTGATCCTCGGGCATACGGCCAGCACGCCGGACCAGGGGCCCACCATCGCCTCTGAAACCATCCAGATCACCGCCCGGCCGCTGCGCATCGCCGCCGCCCAGGCGCGGCTCTGGCTGGTCGAAGCCGCCGCACTACGCTTCAACGCGCCCGCCTCGGAGGTCGAGACCGACAGTGGCGCCCTGCGTCATGGCGATCACACGCTTCCCTACGCCGCGCTGCTGACCGGGGATGCCGCCCTGACGCTGGACGAGAACACGCCGGTCAAGGATCCCTCCGCCTATCGCGTCGTGGGCCGCCCGGCCCCGCGCCGCGACCTGCCGGCCAAGCTGCGGGGCGAGTTCGACTATATCCAGGATGTGCGCCTGCCCGGCATGTTGCATGGGCATGTGATCCGCCCGCCCTATGCGGGGCGGGATTCGGGCGATTTCATCGGTCGGTCGCTGCGCGGTTACGATGAGGCGGCCATCGCCGGGCAGGACGGATTCGTCGCGGTCCATGCCCAGGGCGATTTCCTGGCCGTTCTGGCCACCAGCGCCGCCCGCGCCCGTATCCTCGCCGAGGCCCTGCCGGTACATTGGGCCCTGCCGCCCGAATTGCCCGACATGGAAGCCCGCGACGACACGATTCGCGCCCAGCCATCGACCCCGCGCCTGCTGGAACAGACCGGCGACATCGACCGCGCCCTGAGCGAAGGCCCGTGCCTTGAGCGGACCTATTCCTGGCCCTGGCACATGCATGGCACGCTGGGGCCCTCCTGCGCCCTGGCGGATTGGAACGCGGGCCAGCCGATTGTCTGGTCGGGCACCCAGAACCCGCATATGCTGCGCGCCGACCTTGCCCAGTTGACCGAACTGCCCGAAACCTCGATCGAGGTCCGCCGCCACCAGGCCGCCGGCTGCTACGGCCGCAATTGCGCCGACGATGTGGCGGGCGATGCCCTGCTGCTGGCGCGGGCCTCGGGCCGCCCGGTCTCGGTCCAGCTGACCCGCGCACAGGAAACCCTGTGGGAGCCCAAGGGCGCGGCCCAGGTGATGCAGGTTGCAGGCGCGCTGAAGGGCGGCGACTTCCACGCCTACAGGCACGACAGCTGGTATCCCTCCAACCGCGGCCCCAACCTGGCGCTGTTGCTGACCGGACGGATCTCGCCCGAGCCGCGCCCCTCGGACATGGGTGACCGGACGATCATCCCGCCCTATCGGATCCCGCACAAGCGCATCACCGTGCATGACATGGCCCCCATCGTGCGCGCGGCCTGGCTGCGTGGGGTCTCGGCCCTGCCCAATACCTTTGCCCATGAAAGCTTTACCGACGAACTGGCGACAGAGGCGGGCGAGGATCCGGTCGCCTTCCGCCTGCGTCACCTCGACGATCCCCGCGCCGCGCGGCTGATCCGCGAAACGGCCGAAAAGGCCGGTTGGGAGGCGCGCAGCGGCCCGCGCCTGCGCCGCGACGGGCGCATGGCCTATGGGCAGGGCTTTGCCTTTGCCACCTATGTGCATGGCCCCTTCCCCGGCACTGCCGCCGCCGCCGCCGCCTGGGTCGCGGATGTCGCCGTCGACACGGTGACCGGCGAGGTCACCCTGACCCGCGTCGCCATCGGCCAGGATCAGGGGCTGGTCATCAACCCCGACGGCGTGCGCCAGCAGATCCACGGCAACGTGATCCAGACCGCCTCACGCGTGCTGCAGGAAGAGGTCAGCTTTGACGCCATTTCTGTCAGCGACCGCAGCTTTGCCGATTACCCGGTGGCGGGCTTTGCAACCCTTCCCGAGATCCGCAGCCATATCATCGCCGAACCATCGGACCCGCCGCTCGGCACCGGCGAAAGCGCCGCCGTGCCGGCCGCCGCCGCCATCGCCAATGCGATCTTCGACGCGACCGGGGTACGGATGCGCGCCGCCCCCTTCACACCCGAAAAGATGCGCGCGGCGCTCGGCGTGTCCGATGCCCCGACACCCATTGCGCCCCCGGCCCGCCAACCCCGCCTCCGTCGCAAGCTCGCGCTTCTGGGCGGGATCGCCACCCTTGCGGGGCTCGGCCTGTCCCTGCTGCCCGGAGCCCGCGCGATTGCGCCCGCGCCCGCGCCTGCCGCGACACTTTACAGCGCCGAAACCCTGAGCCGCGGAGAGCAGCTTTTCGCGCTTGGCAATTGCGCGGCCTGTCACACCGCGCCGGGCGGCATCGCCAATGCCGGGGGGCGGATGATGCAGACGCCCTTTGGCACGCTGGCATCGACCAACCTGACGCCGGATGCAGAGACAGGCTTGGGCAACTGGTCCTATGCCGCCTTCGCCCGCGCCATGCGGCAGGGGATTTCCCGCGACGGACGGCACCTTTACCCGGCCTTCCCCTATACCAGCTTCGCCCGCATGACCGACCCGGATCTGCAGGCGCTATACGCCTATCTGCAAACGCTGGAGCCAGTGCGGGCCGAAACCGCTGCGGCACAGATGCGGGTGCCCCGGACCGTACTGCCGCTCTGGAACATGCTGAACCTCGACGCGACGCCGCTGGTGCCGGAACCCGCGCAGGATGCGGAATGGAACCGGGGGCGCTATCTGGTTGAGACCGTCGGTCATTGTTCCGCCTGCCACACGCCGCGCACGGCCCTCGGGGCGGAATCCAAGGCCGCGCTCTCCGGCGCCGAGGTCGATGGCTGGTTCGCCCCGCCCCTTGCCGGCATGGCCGCCGGAGCCCGTGGCTGGGATGCGGCCAGCCTGCGCAGCTATCTGTCGACCGGTGTCGCGCCCGGCCTTTCGGCCGCCTCCGGCCCGATGGCCGAGGTGGTGGCAGGCCTTGCAACCCTGCCCGAGAGCGACATTGCCGCCATGGCGACCTATCTGGCGAGCCAGGTCAGCGGCGCCGCCACCCCCTTGCCGCAGCAGGTTGCCCCGCAGCCCGATCGCATGCACCGGATCTATGAAAGCGCATGTGCCAGCTGCCATGAGCCGGTCTTTCCCGACAGCGCCAGCGTGGCCCAGGTCCCGCTTGGCGCGGCCCCGGCCCTGCGCGCGCCCAGCGCGGCGGCGGCGATCCGCAGCATCACCGATGGGCTGCGCGGCCCCGATGGCACGTCCCTGCGCGACATGCCCGCATTTGCGCAAGAACTGTCGACGCCGGATATTGCCGCCCTCGCCCGCTATCTACGCCAACGCTATGCGGCGGATCTGCCCGCCTGGGATTAGGCGCGGATTGGCCGGGCATGCGTCACGGCAAAGACCCGGCCGCTTGGGCCACTTGCCCCGTTCCCCGGCAGCCTGACGCATTTTTCACCGTCAGACCCAATTTGCGAACCACTTCCCGGCAGAAACCCTGCAGAAGGCTTGCCGGAAAATGCCGACTCGGGATTACTTCAATAATCACGTAACATGTAACGTAAGGGCGAAGATGCTCCGACCTTCCATCGCCATTCTGGGCGCCGGCGCCATCGGATCGCTGCTGGCCGCACGCCTTGCGGCCGCCGGATCGGATGTGACGCTGGTGGCGCGGGGACCGCGTCTGGCGCAGATCCGGGCCGAGGGCCTGAAGATCCGCGATCTGGACGGGCCGCGCGCCATCACCCTTCCGGTGACAGAGGCCTTGCGCAGCCCTGTCAGTGTCCTATTCCTCTGCGTCAAGGGCCCGGCGATCGAAGCGGCCCTGCGCGGCAACCTCGACGGCATCGGGCCGGACACCCGGATCGTGCCGCTGGTCAATGGCATCCCCTGGTGGTTCTTCGACGATCTCGGCCACCCGGTACGCGCCGTCGACCCGGACGGCGCGCTTTTCCGACTGGTGCCGTTCCAGCAGATTGTCGGCGCTGTCACCATGATGACCGCCGGATTCGAGCCCGATGGCACCGTGGTTTCGACCATTCCGCATTTTCTGGCGCTTGGCCCCACCATCCCCGACGGCCCCCGCCCCGTCGACCTGGCCGATGAACTGACCGCCGCCGGCATTGCGCTGGACCGGGCCGATTACATCCGCCCGCTGGTCTGGGAAAAGCTGGCGCTGAACGCGGCGACCAACCCGCTGTCGGCCCTCACGGGTCAGACGCTGGCGCAGATCGCCGCCGACCCGGCGTCCTGCACCCGCGCCACGGCGCTGGCCCGCGAGATCGAGGTGCTTTCCGCCGCCTATGGCAATCCCATCGTGGTCAGCGACAGCCTTGCCGCGCGCCTGACCAAGGCGGGGGCTTTCCGCACCTCGATGTTGCAGGACGCCGAGGCCGGGCGGGCGCTGGAACTTGCCCCGATCACCCACGCACCGCTGGAGCTTGCCGGGGCGCGGGGTGTCGCCATGCCCGAAACCGCCCGCCTTCTTGCCGACCTTCAGGCCGTACGCCCGACCCAGACCCTCAGCTTCCAGGACATTCCCTCATGAACATCAAGGCCGATCCCCTTGCCGGCAAGACCGAAGCCGAATTGCGCGCCCAGCTTGCCGATTTCTACCACCTGGTCAGCTACCTTGGCTGGACCGAACTGATCTTCAACCATATCTCGGTCAGGGTGCCGGGCGCCGAACATGCCTACCTGGTGAACCCCTTCGGCCTGCATTACGACGAGGTCACGCCCGAGAACCTGATCAAGGTCGGCACCGATGGGCGCAAGATCGAAGACAGCCCCCATAACGCCAACCCCGCCGGTTTTGCCCTGCACGGGGTGATTCATGAACACCGTCCCGATGTCGGCTGCGTCGCCCATACCCATACCACCCCGATCTCGGCCATCACCATGAAGGGCTTCGACATAGATCACGACAGCTTCTATGGCGCGCAGCTTTTTGGTCGGGTCGGCTATCATACCTTCGAAGGCATCACCCTATACGACGAAGAGCGCGCGCGGATGCTTGCCTCGCTCGGGGACAAGCATGTGCTGGTGCTGAAGAACCACGGCGTCGCGGTTTGCGAAGCCGATATTCCGCTGACCTTCTTCCTGCTCTGGACCGTTCAGCGCGCGGCCGAAATCCAATGTGCCGCAGCAGGCATTCCCGGCCCCAACACGATCCTGCCCGAAGAGGTAAAGCGCAAATGCGCTGCCGACGCCCAGGCGCTGAAGGAAAATGCAGGCTTTGCGACATTGCTTTTCGACGCCATGGTACGAAAGATGAAGATGGACCGGGCGGGGTCCTGACCTTCGGGCACAGGCCGGGCTCGGTTCCGGCCTCTGACCGGACGCGGCGCCCGCAAAACATGCATTTTCACGTTTTTACACCGTCACGCCCCCTGAAATCCGCCGGAACGCTTTGGATAAACGGATATTACGGTAAAAGTAACGCAACCAGACCGGAGAGATCATGCCCGCCGAATCCCCCACCCCGCCAGACGCCACCGCCGCGCTGACCCGCGCGCTGGATCTCGGCACGCCGGGGGGGGCGAGGGTGGCGGTGAAGGAATGCCTTGCGGTGGCCGGGCTGCCGACCCGCGCGGGATCGGCCGCCTTCGAGGACGCGCCCCCAGCAACAGATCATGCCGCCGTTGTACAGGCGCTGCTGGATTCGGGCGCGCAGATCATCGGCCTCGCCAACATGCACGAGCTTGCCTATGGCATGACCGGCGCGAATGCCCATACCGGGACGCCGCAGAACCCGCTCTGGCCGGATCGCATCCCCGGCGGGTCTTCGTCGGGCTCCGCCGTGCTGGTGGCGCAGGGATCGGTTGATTTCGCCATCGGGACGGATACCGGCGGCTCGATCCGTCAGCCAGCCTGCTGCTGCGGGGTCTTCGGCCTGAAACCCAGCTTTGCGCGGATTTCGCGCGCCGGAGCACTGCCGGTCGGGTCCTCGCTGGACTGTATCGGGCCCTTTGCCCAGAACATGGCGATGCTGACACGTGCGATGCAGATGCTCGACCCTGATTTCGCGCCTGAAACCTGCGACAGCCCCCCGGCGCTGGCAATGGTCCAGACCGAGGCCGAAGCCGACATTCAGGCCGCGCTCGACGCCGCCCTGACCGGGTTGGGGGATCTTCCGACTGTCCCCCTACCGGGCATGGAAGACGCCTTTGCCGCCGGCATGACCGTCATCGGCGCCGAGATTGCGGCGGAATTCGGTGCGTTGGCGGCCAGCAATGCGACCCTTGGCGCGGATATCCGCACGCGCGTCCTGGCCGCGCGCGACATCACCGGCGCTCAGCTGGCCGAGGCCGAGGCGATCCGCACCCGTTTCACCGACAGCTTCGATGCCGCCCTTCTGGGGCGCGATGCGCTGATCCTGCCGACCCTGCCCATGGTGCCGCCCACCTGGGAACAGGCGCAGGACCCGGCCCATGTGTTGCCGCTGACCCGCTTCGTGCGCCCCTTCAACCTGTCGGGCCACCCGGCGCTGACGATCCCGATCCTGACCGCCGACGGCCTGCCGGCCGGTCTGCAAATCGTCGGGCACAAGGGCGCGGATGCGCGTCTCTGCGCCGTGGCCAGCTGGATCTGCGACCAAATCCCCGCGACCTGCCTTGTGCAAGCGGGCCTCTGCCAGAAGGAAACCGCCTGATGTCCGATCTGCTTGCCCAAGCCGCGCCCCCGCAGGCCGCCCCGCTGCCCGCGCCCGGCGCGCTGCCGGATGTCACCCTTGACGAGGTCCTGGCCGAGATCCGATCCCGGCGGTCGGAATTCGAGGCCAAGGCCCATGTCCCCCGCGACATGGTGGCAAAGCTCAAGGCCATCGGCGCCTATCGCGGTATCGTGCCCGCACGTCTTGGTGGCGATGCCCTGCCGCCACAGGATTACCTGAAACTGATTGAAAAACTCGCCGCCGCCGATGCCTCGACCGGCTGGGTCGCAAGCTTCGGCATTTCCTGCACCTACCTTGCGGCCCTGACGCCGGCGGTCTTCGACCAGATCTATTCCAACGACCCCAATACCACCTTTGCCGGGGCGATGTTCCCGCCGCAGATCGCGGTGCCCGAAGGTGATGGACTGCGGGTTTCCGGGCGCTGGCCCTGGTGCTCGGGGTCCATGGGGGCGGACGTGATCGCGGTCGGCATCAAGATCGAGGGCGAAAAGACGCCCCTTCCCCGCGCCGCCGTCTTTCCCGCCGCCGAGGTGACCATCGACCAGACCTGGGACACCATCGGGCTGCGCGGCACCGGATCGCATGACGTGGTGCTGGACGGGGCGCTGGTCGACATGGACTGGACCTTTATCCGCGGGGGCAAGCCGCAGCAGGACGACCCGATCTATCGCTACCCCACCGTGGCCCTTGCCGCCCATGCAGTTGCTGTCGTCGCCCTTGGCGCGGCCCGCGAGGCGCTCGACTGGCTGAAATCGGACGCGGCGCAGAAGGCCTCGATCACCGGGGCGCCGAACCCCGGGGCGCGGCCCTATGTGCAGGCCGATCTGGCCAAGGCCGAAGCCCGCCTGCGCGGTGCCCGCGCGCATTTCTTCGAAACCATCGAGGAAGCCTGGGACCAGTTGCTGACCAAGGGCGAAGTCGATCCCGAACTGACCCTGCGCACGCGTCTTGTGTCCACCCATGCCGCTCATGACGGGGCCGAGGCCGCGCGCATGGCCTTTGCCCTTGGCGGATCGGATTCGATGCGCGCCGGCCATACCCTTGGCCGCTGCATGATCGACAGCGCCTGTGCCGCGCAACATGCCTTCATGAACACCGGGACCTGGACCAGCGCCGGGGCGGGCATGTTCGGCCAGCCGACCCCGCCCGGCTTTCCCTGACCCGGCCCCGCGCCCCAACCCGCCATTTCCGCAAACAACAGGATCCGCCATGACCGAGCCGCTTCGCACCCTTCTGTGCTTCAACAACCACCCGACCTTCTTCAGCCTGCCCTTCGACCAGATCGGCCCGGTCTGGAAGGCCACACAGGAACTGATGTCCGCGATTTCCAAGCTTGACGGGGTCCAGATCGTCGGCACCTTCGACGACGATCAGACCATGGTCGGCGCCAGCCAGGGATTTCCCTTCACCTGGTACATCCTGGCCGATTTTCCCAACCGCGAAGCCGTCCAGGCCGCCTGCAACCTGCTGCGCACCATCGTCGTGGGCGAGGGCAACGACCGGCTGTGGAAATACATGACCGTCGAGGCCCGCATGGGCCGCGCGCTTGAAATCCCCGATCTCTGACCCCTTCGACAGGAGAACGCCATGACCCTCGACAGCGTCACCAAGGACCCGCAATACGCCGCCCTCGCCAAGGGCGATCGCGTCGCCACGCCGCTTTACGAAGACCCGGCCATCTTCGATGTCGAGATGGAAAAGATCTTTGGCAAGGCCTGGGTCTGGGTGGCGCATGAAAGCGAAGTGCCCGGCAAGGGCAACTTCAAGCTGTCCTGGGTCGGCACCCAGCCGGTGATCGTGTCGCGGGACCGCAAGGGCGCCCTGCATGTGCTGGTCAACCGCTGCCGCCACCGCGCGGCCTCGGTCTGCGAGGTGAAGAAGGGCAAGACGTCGTCCTTCCAGTGCCCCTATCACGGCTGGGGCTATGCGCTGGACGGATCGCTGCGCGCAATTCCCTATGCCGAAGGCTACGCGGGCGAATTCGACAAGTCCCAGCTGGGCCTGCGTCAACTGCGGGTCGGGACCTACCAGGGCATGATCTTTGCGACCTTCGACCAGGAGGCCGAGCCGCTGGAGGATTTCCTGGGCAACGCCAAGCCCTGGATCGACCTGTTCATGAAACAGGGCGGTGGTTTCCCGATCAAGACGCTGGGGGAACATCAGTTCAAGGTGCCGATGAACTGGAAGATCCAGCTGGAAAACACCACCGACGCCTATCACTTCCCGGTGGTACACAAGTCCTTCCTGCAATCGCTTGACGGCGAGACCAACCAGACGTTTTCCTTCATGGATGACGATGACGGCTGGGTCGAGGATCTGGGCAACGGCCATTCCGTCATGGTCATGATGCCCGAGCTGATCGACCTGGACGAGAACCTGGACGAGCCCATCCCCGAGCGGTTCAAGGCCCTCGCCGCCAGCCTCGAGGACCGCTACGACGACGCCCAGATCCGTCGGATCGTGCGCGCCGTGGGCGGATGCGGCTTCAACCTGAACCTGTTCCCCAACGCGGGCTGTTCGCTGTCCTTCTTCCGCATCCTGCGCCCCGTCTCGGTCGCGGAAACCGAAATCCGTCACATCGCCCTCGGCATGGACGGTGGCCCGGCCGAGGCCAACCAGATGCGCCTGCGCCTGCATGAACATTTCCAGGGCCCGATGGGCTTCGGCTCGCCCGATGATGCCGAGGTCTGGGAACGGGTCCAACGCGGCTCGGCCGGGGGCGTCGACATGGACGTCATGGTGCACCGGGGCCTCGGCCTTGAGGAAGACAGCCCCAATGGCCTGCCCAAGGGCGACATAAGTGCGGAAACCGGCATGCGAGCGGCCTATGCCAAGTGGCAGGAGATGATGGCGTGAAGGATTTGCCAGACACCGAGATCACCCTCGACCAGGCGGTGAAGTTCCTCTGGGAAGAAGCCGACATTCTCGACCGGCAGGATTATGACGCCTGGATCGGCCTCTGGGACGAAGCGGGTCTTTACGTGATCCCGGTCGATCCGGATACAGAGGATTTCGCCGATCACCTGAACCTCGTCTATGACGACCACCAGATGCGGCGCGCCCGTGCGCAGCGGCTTCAGGGCGGCTTTTCGATCTCGGCCGCGCCCCCGGCGAAGACCGTGCGCACCCTGTCGCGCTTTGTCGTCACCGCCTCTGAACCGGGCAGCCTGACCCTGCGGTCTGCCATGCATGTGGTCGAGGACAAGTTCGGCCGCCAGCGCCTGTTCGCGGCCAATGTGGAGCACCGGCTGATCGCCACCCCCGAGGGCCTGCGCATCGGTCAGAAGGTCGTCCGCCTGCTGAACTCCGACGGGGTGCTGACGTCGATCAGCTACCTGTTCTGATGGGAGGGCCCCTGCCCATGGAGACCCAGACCGCCGTTGTCACCGGTGCCGCCAGCGGCATCGGTGCGACCATTACCCGCGCGCTGCACGGGGCGGGCTTTCGCGTCATCATTACCGATGTGGACGAGGCCGGCTGCTATGCCCTGGCCGAGGAACTGGATCTTGCCTCCGAACTGGCGCTGACGGCCACGCTGGACGTGGCAAGGCCCGAGGATTTCCAGAAAGTGCTGGATCGCACGGTGGATCGCTGGGGCTCGGTCGAGGTGCTGGTGAACAATGCCGCCGTGACCCGCGCCCAGCCGGTGCTGGACATCACGCCCGAGGATTTCAATGCCGTCATGGCGGTGAATGCCGGGGGTACCTTTGCCGGGTCGCAGATCTTTGCCCGCCACTTCAAGGACCGCGGCTATGGCCGCATCGTCAACATGGCCAGCCTTGCGGGTCAGAACGGCGGCACCGCGACAGGCGCCCATTACGCGGCCTCAAAGGGGGCGATCATGACCCTGACCAAGGTCTTTGCCCGCGATCTTGCGCCCTTCGGGATCACCTGCAACTGCATCTCTCCGGGGCCGATGGACAGCCCCATGGTGCATGACATCGTCGGCCCCGACCGGATGGAGGGGTTCCTGAAGAACATCCCCACCGGGTCGCTTGGCGATCCGGCCTTCGTGGCCAGCCTCGTCACCCTTCTTGCCTCTCCTGCTGCAAGTTTCGTCACCGGCGCCTGCTGGGACGTGAACGGCGGCCTGTTCATGCGCTGATCCCAGATGACGTCAAATCCCCTTACCCTGACCATCACCGCCCGCCAGGACGCGCCCGGCGACATCATGTGCCTGACCCTGGCCGATCCCGACGGCGCGCCGCTGCCTCCGGTGACAGCCGGGGCACATATCGACATCGCGATCGGCGACCAGTGGCGGCAATATTCCCTGGCCGGTGATCCCGCCGACCGCAGCCAATGGACGCTCGGCATCCTCAAGGACCCCGAAAGCCGGGGGGGATCGACCGCGCTGCATGCCGGCGCCCGGCCCGGCCAGACCGTGACCGTGACCGGACCGCGCAATCACTTTGCCCTGGTCGAGGCCGACCGCAGTTGCCTGTTCGGCGGCGGCATCGGCATCACCCCGATGCTGGCCATGGCGCATGAACTGGCGGCCAGGGGCGCGGCCTTCGATCTGCATTACTGTACCCGCAGTGCCGGGCGCACCGCCTTCCTCGACCTGCTCGGGGCCGCGCCCTTTGCCGGGCATACCCGGTTGCACCACGACGACGACGCCACGAAGCTGACGCTTGCGGCCCTGCCCGCCCCGGCCCCCGGCACGCATATCTACATCTGTGGCCCCGAGGGCTTCATGGACTGGCTGATCGCGGCGGCAGAGGCCATGGGCCATGCGCCGGACCATATCCACCGCGAATATTTTTCGGCCGAGGTCGATGTGACGGGCGAGACATTCGAGGTCGAAGCCCGGGAAACCGGCATCACCGTCACCGTCGGTGCCGAAGAATCCATCGTCACGGCCCTTGCGCGCGCCGGCATATCGGTAGACGTCAAATGCGAAGAGGGAATCTGCGGCACCTGCCTGACGGATGTGCTGGAAGGTCTTCCCGACCACCGCGACCATTTCCTGACCGACGAGGAAAAGGAAGATAATTCAGAGATGTGCCTGTGTTGCTCGCGCGCCAAGTCGGCGAAGCTGGTGCTGGACATCTGAGGGGGGCAGCATGAGCGCACCGAACGAAACCGAGATAAGCACCTTTCGTGAAGGCATGGCCCGGCTTGGTGCCGCCATCACGGTGCTGACCACCGACGGCCCGGCCGGTCGCCACGGCATGACGGCCTCGGCGGTCTGCTCGGTGACCGACAGCCCGCCCACCCTGCTGGTCTGCGTGAACCGGCAAAGCCGCAGCCATGACATCTTTGTCGAAAACGGGGTCATCGCTGTCAACGTGCTGGCCGGGCGGCACCGGGACCTGTCGGGCATCTTTGCCGGCAGCAAGGCCGGGGAAGACCGCTTTGACGCCGCCGAATGGCGCCAGCTTGCCACCGGGTCACCATTGCTGACGGATGCGCCCGTGGCCTTCGACTGCCGGATCTCGAACAGCAGCACGGTAGGATCGCACACGGTGTTCTTCTGCGAAGTCCAGGCCATGGAGCTAGCCGAAGGTCAGGCCGAAAGCCTGATCTGGTTCGGCCGCGATTTTCATCAGCTGACGGTGGACTAGGGCATGACGCGGGCGTCAGACATCTTCCAGACTGGTGAAGACGCGCTGCAGCATGGCGTTCAGAAGCACCTGTTCCTCGACCGAGAAATCCCCGAAGCTGGCGGCAAAGACCTGCTCTGCAATGGCATGGGCCTCGTGTCGGCGGGCATCGCCCTTCGGGGTCAGGGCAACCTCGGTGACGCGGGCATCCCGGGCGCGCGGCCGGGTGGTGACAAGATCGTCGGCCACCATGCGCTGGATGATCTTCGTCGCCGTGTTCAGCTTGATGATGCAGACCTCGGAAATCTCGGAAACGCTCAGATGTTCGTCTTCGTAGAGCGTCATCAGCACGCGCCAGCGCGGCACGTCCAGCCCGGCGGCCTTCAGTCGCTTTTCCATCGCCAGCAGATAGCGCGCCGAGGTGCGGGTGATCCAGTAGTAGGGCCAATCCTGCTTTTGAAAGTCCCGCTCGGGTCCCGTCTTTCCCCCCGCATCGCTTTGCGCCGGATCGCTCTTCTCTTGCGGAAGATCTGTCATTTTGCCTCTTTTCTCGTCCCTGCCCGGCCATCTGTGGTCCGGCGTGGCGGCTCTGGAACTTGTTACTCGGAAATACGTCAAAAATACCAAGAATGGTTACGTGAACTTTCCGATATTTCGCAGGAACGACCAACAACTCAACAGGGAAACTGAAATGCTCTTCAAGAAGCTTGCAATGACCGCGACGGCCGCCCTGGCCCTGACCGCGCCGGCGATGGCCCAGACCACGCTGACCGTGGCGAACTGGTTGCCGCCGACCCATCCGCTGGTCTCGGAAGTCATCGTGCCGATGACCGAACAGATCGAAGCGGCCACCGGCGGCAGCGTCACCACCAATATCCTGCCTGCCCCGCTTGGCCCGCCGCCGGCGCATTTCGACTTTGCCGTCAATGGCGTGGCCGATATCACCTTTGGTGTGCAGGGCTATTCGCCGGGCCGGTTCAAGACCACCAACCTGGCCGAGCTGCCCTTCCTCGGGGATAGTGCCGAGGCCGTCTCGGTCGCCTACTGGCGCACCTGGGAAGAGATGCTGAAACCGGCCGGCGAATATGACGAGGTCAAGGTGCTGGCGGTCTTCACCCATGGCCCGGGCGAGATCTTCATCAAGGACGGTGACGTGACCGCGACCGATGTGCTGGACGGCAAGAAGATGCGCGTCGGCGGTGGTATCATTCAGGAAATCACCACGGCCCTTGGCGCCGTGCCGGTCGAAGGCCCCTCCTCCAAGGCCTATGAACTGCTGAGTCAGGGTGTCGCGGACGGGATCTTCTTTCCCTATGAATCCGTCAGCTTCTTCGGTCTGATCCCGCAACTTTCCCAAGGCATCTCGGTGCCCGGCGGGCTGTATAACACCTCGTTCTACATCGTCATGAACAAGGCCAAGTGGGAAAGCCTGACGCCCGAGGAACAGACCCAGATCGACAGCGTGACAGGCGAGGCCCTGGCCCGCATGGCCGGGCAGATGTGGGACCGCGCCGATGCCGCAGGGATCGAAGCCATGAAGGACAAGATCACCGTGACCTCGGCCACCCAAGAACAGGCCGACGCCTGGACCGCGGCGCTGGAACCCATCGTCGAGGCCAAGATGGCCGAGGTCGGTGAAACCGGTGTCGATGCGGCGGCGGCCTTGACCATGATGCGTGCCGAAATCGCAAAGGTCGCGGCTGAATGAGCCCGAGCCCGGCAGAAACCTTTGCCAAGGGCCCGGAGACGGCGACGTCTCCGGGCCCCGGCCACCGGCGCTGGCCCCGCAAGGTGCTGGCAGTGGTCTGCGGCCTGCTGCTGCTGGCCATGATGGGCCTGACCGTGGTCGATGTGCTGGGGCGCTACATCTTCAATTCGCCGGTCATCGGGGCCACCGAACTGACAGAGATCCTGCTGGTGTCGGTGATCTTCATCGGCCTGCCGGCGGTCTGCCTGGACGACGATCATGTCACCGTGGACCTGGTTACCAGCCAGATGCCGGGCTGGATCCAGCCCTGGCGGCGCGCCCTGCTGGCGCTGGTTTCATCCGGGATCTTCGGCGTCGTCGCATGGCGGCTTTGGGTCTATGGCAACCAGATCGGCGGCTATAACGGTGTCACCAATTCCCTGCGCATCCCGGTCGCCCCTTTCGCCTGGCTCTGTGCGGCCTGTGCCGCCGTCGCGGTGCTTGTCACGCTTTACGTGGCGCTGCGCGATCTGCGCTCTGCGCTGCGCCGCCCCTGAGGGATCCTCATGTCCATGTCCTTTCTAGCCTCCTGGCCCACCGGTATGGTGAGCCTTCTTGTCCTGCTGCTGCTCGGCATGCCGATTTCCGTTGCGCTGACCCTGATCGGGCTGGGCGGTACCGTGGCCATCATCGGCTGGACGCCGGCCCTGTCGCTGCTTGGCACGACCTTCTTCGATCAGGGGCGCAGCTATTCGCTGTCTGTGCTGCCACTGTTCCTGCTGATGGGCAATTTCGTCGTCCAGTCCGGGATCGCGCGCGATCTTTATGACGCCGCCCATGCCTGGCTGCGCCACCGCAAGGGCGGGCTGGCCCTGGCCACGGTCATCGCCTGCGGCGGCTTTTCGTCGGTCTGCGGCTCATCGATGGCGACGGCGGCCACGATGACGCGGATCTCGCTGCCCTCGATGCGGCGTTTCGGCTATCCCGACGAGCTTTCCACCGCCTCGATCGCCGCCGGGGGCACCCTCGGCATCCTGATCCCGCCTTCGGTGATCCTGGTCTTCTACGGCATCATGACCCAGCAGGACATCGGCAAGCTGTTCCTGGCCGGGATCGTGCCGGGCCTTCTGGGCGTGCTCGGCTATGCCGCCGCCGTGGTGATTTCCGTCAAGTTCCGCGGGCTGGAACTTGCGACCGAACCCAAGCTGCCGCTGGCCGACCGGCTGCGCGCCCTGAAGGGCACGGCCGGCGCCATCGTGCTGTTCGTCTTCGTCATGGGCGGTATCTACCTTGGCATCTTCACACCGACCGAAAGCGCCGGCATGGGCGCGGCCGGTGCGCTGCTGCTGACGGTGCTGTCGGGCAAGTTCTCGGTCTCGACCGCCTTCGCGACACTGTTCGACGCGGCCAAGACCACGGCAATGATGTTCTTCATCCTGTTCGGCGCGCTGACCTTTACCAACTACGTCAACCTTTCGGGCATGACGCGGGACATCCAGACCTTCGTCACCAGCTTCGGAGACGGGCCGATGACCGTGATCCTGACCATCCTCGTGGTCTATCTGGTGCTGGGCTGCGTGCTGGAAGGGCTGTCGATGATCATGCTGACCGTGCCGATCTTCTACCCGGTGGTCTCGGCGCTAGGTTTCGACCTGATCTGGTTCGGCATCTTCGTGGTGGTGATTACCGAGATTTCCTACATCACCCCGCCGGTGGGCATGAACGCCTTCGTGCTGCGCTCGGTGGTCAAGGATGTGGAACTTGGCACGATCTTCCGCGGCTTGCTGCCCTTCGTGGCGATGGACATCCTGCGCGTGGCCCTGCTGATCGCGGTGCCGGGGCTGGTGCTGTTCCTGCCCAATTCGATGTAGGCCAGCCTGATGAATTGCGGGCAGGACGGATCAGACCGCCCTGCCCGCCGGGTTTGCGGCCATGCCGCAAACCCCAAACCCGAAACCGAAGCCTGCTTCAGAAGAAGCCGAGCTTGTTGGGGTTGTAGCTGACCAGCATGTTCTTGGTCTGCTGATAGTGATCCAGCATCATCTTGTGGTTTTCCCGCCCGATCCCCGATTGCTTGTAGCCACCAAAGGCCGCATGGGCGGGATAGGCATGGTAGTTGTTGACCCAGACGCGCCCGGCCTCGACCCCGCGCCCGAAGCGGTAGCAGGTGTTCATGTCGCGCGACCAGACACCGGCGCCAAGGCCGTACATCGTGTCATTGGCGATCTCCATGGCTTCGGCTTCGTCCTTGAAGGTGGTGACCGAGACCACCGGGCCAAAGATTTCCTCCTGGAAGACGCGCATCTTGTTGTGCCCCTTCAGGATCGTCGGCTGGATATAGTACCCTTTGGCAAGGTCCGCGCCCACATCGGCCGCCGCACCGCCCGTCAGCACCTGCGCGCCCTCTTCGACGCCGATCTGCAGGTAGGACAGGATCTTTTCCTGCTGCTCGGCGCTGGCCTGCGCCCCGACCATGGTGTCGGGCAGGCGGGGGTCGCCCTGCTTGATGGCCTTCACCCGTTCGATGGCACGTTCGATGAAGGCCTCGTAGATGTCTTCCTGGATCAGCGCACGGGACGGACAGGTGCAGACCTCGCCCTGGTTGAAGGCGAACAGCACGAAGCCCTCGATTGCCTTGTCGAGAAAGGCATCGTCCCTTGCCATCACGTCGCTGAAGAAGATGTTGGGCGATTTGCCCCCCAGTTCCAGCGTCACGGGGATCAGGTTCTCGGTGGCGTATTTCATGATCATCCGCCCCGTCGCGGTCGATCCGGTAAAGGCGATCTTGGCGATCCGGTTGGACTTTGCCAGCGGCGCGCCGACCTCGGCCCCGTAGCCGTTGACGATGTTCAGCACACCGGCGGGCAGCAGGTCACCGATCAGCTCGGCCAGCACGAGGATCGCCGCCGGGGTCTGTTCGGCCGGCTTGAGCACCACGCAATTACCCGCCGCCAGCGCCGGCGCCAGCTTCCACGCGGCCATCAGGATCGAGAAGTTCCACGGGATGATCTGCCCGACCACCCCAAGCGGTTCGTGGTAATGATAGGCCACCGTATCCGCGTCGATTTCCGACATGGAGCCTTCCTGCCCGCGCAGCACCCCGGCGAAATAGCGGAAATGGTCGATGGCCAGCGGAATGTCGGCATTCATCGTCTCGCGGATCGGCTTGCCGTTGTCCCAGGTCTCGGCCGAGGCGATCAGGTTCAGGTTCGCCTCGATCACATCGGCAACCTTCAGCAGCAGGTTGGACCGTTCCGCGGCCGATGTCCTGCCCCAGGCCCCTTTCGCGGCATGGGCGGCATCCAGCGCCAGGTCCACGTCCGCCGCGCCAGAGCGGGCGATCTGGCAGACGACCTCGCCTGTGATGGGGGTGATATTGTCGAAATACTGCCCGCCGACCGGGGGCACGAAGGTGCCCCCGATGTAATTGTCGTACCGCGTGCGGAACGGCGATGTGAAATGGTCCGCGAATTGCACCATCTGGTTCATGATAGATCCTCCTCTTTGACCGGGTCCTCCACCCGGTGCTGGATCTATCTGTAGCCGGGCTTGGTCCCCTGTCAGCCCGGGGGCCAGACCCGCGCCGGGCCATCTGTCTCAGGGATGAGACAATCGGACGGGGGATCAGGCGGGTCGGCTAACCTTGTTCGCCGATCCCAAGCCGCTTCATCCGCCGGTACAGGGTCGCCCGCCCGATGCCGAGCGCCCGCGCCGCCTGCGATACATTGCCCCCCGCACGGGTCAGCGCGCGCATGACGGCGGCGCGTTCGGCCTTTTCAAAGCCCGTGGCGCCTTCTTCCCGGCCAAGGATATCCGGCGCCGGGCGCGGCACCAACCGCCCCACCGGTTCAAGCCCAAGCGCGCGGCGGGCATTGCGGGTGGCACCGATCACGATGTCGTCCTTGTCCACCGCCAGCAGCATGGAGCCCGGATGATCGCCACTGTCGGCCACCACGATCCGCGCACCGGGGAAGGAGACACGAAAGAACTCGGCCTCTATGGCACGGGCCGTCTGATCGACCGTCGCCGCGATCAGACGGTTGAAGCCTTCTGTCTGATCCGCACGGGCCGAGGAAATATCCAGCGCCGCGACAAGCTGTCCGTCGGCCCCGAAGATCGGCGCGTCCATGCAGCTCATCCCGATGTTGCGGGCCAGGAAATGTTCGTCGCGGTGGATGGTGACCCGACGCTCCTCGGTCAGGCAGGTGCCGATGCCGTTGGTGCCCTCGGCCGCTTCGCTCCAATCCGCGCCGGGCGTCAGGCCCCAGTCGCAAAAGGTCGCCGCGTCCCCTTCGGTACAGCGCCGGTCCAGCACGATGCCCGTTTCGTCAGTCAGCAGCACCGCGCAGCCCGAGTCCCCGACCAGACCGAACAGTTGGTCCAGCTTCGGCGCCGCCACCTGAAGGAACCGATCATGGCGTTCGCGCCGCAGGGCAAGCGACGTGCCATCCAGCATCCGCGCCTCGGCAGCCCCACCCGGATCAAGCCCGTGCCGCTCCGCCGAACGGCGCCAGGACGCCGCAAGCCAGGATCGCGCCGCCGCCGAACCCGAGCCCACGGCACGCATCACCGTATCGATATGACGCGTCTTTTCTGTAATGATCTCTCCTCCGCTGCCCTACAGATAATGGCTGCGGCGGCATCTGACAATTTGCCTTGTCAATATTTCCCGGCATTTTTCCCGGCAATCTTCCGGGCCGAGGGATCGCGCCTGCCCCGTCGGGACGGCACGGTTTTGCCGCCTCACAGCCGTTTGCATCGATATCCCGCCATTATCCCGCTTGACCCCGCAGCGGCCCCGCAATATGTCTCGGACCCGTTGAGCGGGTATGGTGTAATGGTAGCGCCCTAGCCTTCCAAGCTAGTCGTGCGGGTTCGATTCCCGCTACCCGCTCCAACAATTCCCCGGATAGATGATCTGATGTGCCCCGTGTGCTGGCGGCGTCCCGTGCTGGTGACGTCCCGTGCTAGCGGGTGAAACGCGTTGCGCTATAGGGCGCGGGGTCGACATCTGTCGGCTCTCCCGACAGCAATTGCGCCACCAGTTCGCCCGTTGGCGCGGCCAGCGTCAGGCCCAGATGGCCATGACCGCAGGCCAGCATCACCGCAGGGTGACCCGGCACCGGGCCGATCACCGGAAGGCTGTCCGGGGTCGATGGCCGCAGGCCCATCCAGCGCTTTCCGGCCTCGGGATTCAGCCCCGGCAGGACGCCGCGGGCATGCTCGACCATCACATTGGCTCGCGACCAGCGCGGCGCGGCCTTCAGCCCGGCCAGTTCGACCTTGCCGCCGATGCGCAGCCCCTTGTTCATCGGGCTCATGTAATAGCCGCTGTCCACGACGCAGACCGGCCGGTTCAACACCAGACCCGGCGCCGGCAAGGTGGTGTTATAGCCGCGCTCTGCCTCCAGTGGCAGGCGCAGATCGAGACCACGAGCCAGCGCTGTCGAATGTACTCCGGCGGCGATCACCACCGCGTCATGCCGCCGCTCACCACCATCGCCAAAGCGCAACCGGGCCCCCGCCGCCGTCCCTGCCGTGTCGACGGAACGGACATGACCCGGTTCGAACCGACCGCCTTCGCGCAGGTAATGGGCAAAGAGACGCCGCACGATCTGTTCGGGATCGACCGCCTGATAAACGTCGGTCAGATGATATCCGGCCGCATATTCCGCCGCGATTGCGGGCTCCAACGCGGCGATCTCCGCCTGATCCAGCGGTTCAAAGGGTATACCCCGGCGGGCCATCTCGTCCCATTCCGCATCCTTTGCAGACCGCGCGGTGGTATTGTGAAAGATATGCAAGGCCCCGCTCTTTCGGCGAAGGTCCAGAGCGGCCGCGCCGCTCAGCATCACTTCGCTGTCCGGGGTCACGCGGTGCAGCAGCGCCGAAAGCGCCTCTGTCACCTCGGCCACCCGCGCGGGGCGCGCGGCGCGCAGGGCCCGCAGACCCCAGGGCAGCAACCGGGGCAGATGCCCCAGGCGCAGCGACAGGGCCCCCTGCGGGTTCAGCAGCATTTCGGGGACACGGCGCAGCAGGCCGGGGGTGAATTCGGGGACAACGGCATAGGTGGCAAAGATGCCGGCATTGCGACGCGACGCGCCTGCGGCGGGGCCGTCGTTGTCGTAGATCACCACATCCGCGCCGCGTGCGCGTAGGGAAAGGGCGCAACTGACCCCGATCACCCCGGCCCCGATTACTGCTACCTGCATCGTCTCTTCCGTCGTCAAGCGACTGTAGAAAACGGCAAATTTCGGCCCAACGGAAGCCTATTCGTAGGAGAAAGAAGGAAAACCCGCCTTATCGGCTATGCAGATTGACCCGGCTTGTACGGCGGAAACCGCGATTGCTGAAATAGCAGTCACTGTTAGCGTCATCACCAAAAATTGCGCCGCCAAGGGAGCCGGTGCCCGGCATTCACTGCGCCCACCACTGCGTCCACGCCCCTGCCAATCGCGGGACTTCGCTCAGGGCGGCGCGGCACCTCAGAACCGGGGCGGGCGCTGGTTGTCGGGATAAGGCGCCGGTGGGGGTGCAGGCGGCGCCGGGGGTGGCGGAGGCGGCGCCTTGCGGGCGCCACCCGCGGCGATCCCGGCCCCGATGCCCTGCAGCAAGGCCGCGATCAGCCCGGCAGAGGATCCGGCCGCCGGAGGTTCGTGCGATGCCCTGTGCGCCATCGGGACCGGTCGGTCGACATTTGCCAGGGCTGCCAGCACCAAACCAATGCCGAAATAGGCCCCGCCGATCACCAGGGCGGCAAACAGCGGGCTTCGGATCTCGACCAGGTACAGCCATGCGGCCCCGGTAAGGAAACCGAGGCCGATCAGCATCATCACGATGGCCCCGGCGGAATAGCCCGCCTTGCGCACTATCCGGGCCAGGGAATATTTCAGCGATCCGAACATGATATCCTTAGCGCCGCGACATCAGCAGACCGACGAGAAAGCCGACACCGGAGGCAATCGCGACCGATGCGCCCGGATTTTCGCGGATCTTGCTTTCCGCCTGGGCATAGGCTTCGCGCGCCTGTTCCTCGGCCTTGAAATAGCTCGCTTCGGCGTCGCCTTTCAACTGCTCGGCCTTGGCACGGGCAGCTCCGGTGTAATAGCTTTTCTGCGCCTGTCCGTATTCCCCAAGCAGTTTTGTCAGCTCGGAGACATCGTTGCGCAGTTCACGCAACTGCGCCTGGACATCGGCGCTATCCGTCGGTCCGTTCGGGTTCTTCTCGTCAGCGCTCGTTTTCGCAATGCTGGCCTCGGCCATATCGACACCCTCCTATGAAACCACAATCTAAGGACTAACGGTGACCTCCCCTAAAGGGTTCCACATCCTTCGCTGCAGTGCAACGATTTCGCGCGCCCGTCCGGGTCATGTTTCCAGCGGCTGCATCAGGGCGGGGCCGCTTGCCCGGTTGGAATTGACCGCGCCGCCCACGCGGTAGCGCTCCAGCACATCCTCAGGTGCGGGCACCATCAAAGACGCCGCGCCCTTGCCCTTCTCGCCAAGCCAAAGGGGCCAGTCCGCCGGCGCAAGAACGACAGGCATGCGGTGGTGGATCGGCGCCAGAACCCCATTTGCCGCGGTGGTGACGATGGCGCAGGTCATCAGGCTGGTGTCGCCGCTCTCCCATTCCTGAAAGATCCCTGCCATCACCAGTGGCTGACCATCCCGGCGACGAATGAACCAAGGCAGCTTTTTTTCCCCGGCACGGTGCCATTCATAGAACCCCGCCGAAGGGATCAGGCAGCGCCGGGTCCGGCAGGCGGCGCGAAAAGCGGGCTTTTCGGCAATGGTCTCGGCCCGCGCATTGATCAGCAAGGGGCCGTCGGTCGGGCTTTTGTACCAATGGGGCAGAAATCCCCAGCGCATCGGCGCCAGCAGACGCCGTCCCGTGTCACCAGCGCGCAGGGTGGCGACGGGCGTGGTCGGGCAGACATTGAACTGCGGCACTTCGGGCAGGTCATTGGCCGGGGTGGCCTCGAACAGCTTGACCATGGCCTCGGTCGGCAGGGTCGTGGCGAAACGTCCACACATCGGGCCTAGCGGCTCCAGTCGCGGCGGGCGATGTCCATCCGGGCCTCGGTCATCGACATCTCTTTCAGGATCTCGCGCCGGCGGCTCCGGTCGCCCTCCTCGGCCAGTTCGGCCCGCAGGGTCTTCAGGCTGCGCGCCAGCGTCACGAATTCCGGCGCCCCGCCCGCCTCCTGCATCAGCCGGTTGAGAAGCGCGTTTTCGGGATCGTCGCAATCCGGCAAGGGCTGCCCGGCACCGGGAAGATCATCAAAGGCGCCTTCGGCCTCGGCCTTCTCGATCCGCGCATTGATGAGGTCGATCAACGGGTGATCCATGTCCCCAACTCCCTTTCCGTTTCACGCCCGGGCGCCGCTCCCGGCTCTTTCATCTGGCCGGAAATACTCAAGGTGGCAAGCCGCTCCGGCTTGCCACCCAAGGGGCACGGCCCCTGCATGCCCGCGACCGAAATCGCGGGCGCTGACATCACTCGGCCTTGGTGATGCGACCGTCGGTGTAGGGCTTGTAGGGCGCATGTTCGGCAACATAGGCCGCCAGCACTTCGGCCAGGTCAGGACCGAAATCATAGGCATTTTCGGCATCCGAGAACATCGAATAGCCGTCGCCGCCATTGCGCACAAAGTTGTTCGTCGCCACCAGATAGCTCGCCTCCGGGTCGACCGGCACCCAGCTCTCGCCCTCTGCGACCATCACGTCGCTGATCCGGCTGCCCACGTCTTTGGAAACATCGAAGGTGAACTTGATGCCCGCGACCTGCGGGAAGCGCCCGCCACCTTCCTCGACTTCGCTGACGCCGTTTTCAAGTGCCTCGGCCAAGGTCGCGCCGCTGGTTTCGAAGGTGGCAAGCGTGTTCTGGAACGGCAGCACCGTATAGACTTCGCCCATGGTGACCTCGCCCGCATCGATCGAGGCCCGCAGGCCGCCGCCATTGGTGATCGCGATGGTCACACCCTGATCCGCCACACGGTCCAACATGGCATCGGCCACCAGGTTGCCCATCGGGCATTCCACGGCCCGGCAGACCGTACGGTCCCCTTCGATCGCCTCGGCCGCTTCGCCGATCACCTTGGTGCGGATTTCCTCCAGCGGAGCAGCCGCTTCAGCGATGCGGGCCACGGTGGCCTCGTCCTCGGTCACCATATTGTCCATCGACAGCGGCGCACCGGCGGCTTCCAGGATGTTTCCGTCATCGTCGAAGGTCACGTTCAACTCGCCGAGAAACTTGCCGTAGGCATAGGCCGACACGATGGCCACGTCGTTGACCATGGTCGGATAGGGCCCTTCGGCGCCGTCCATATCACCCAGCAGGGTGTTGGTGTGCCCTCCGACGATCACATCGACGCCCGTCGTTCCGGCAGCCACCGCCTGATCGACGCCATAGCCGGAATGGGACAGCACGACGATCTTGTTCACACCCTCGGCCGTCAGCTTGTCGACTTCGCCCTGAACTGCTTCGATCGAATCTGTGAAATGCACATTCGGACCGGGGGATGAGATTTCCGGCGTGTCCTCGGTCGTCAGCCCGATCAGCCCGATCTTTTCGCCACCCACCTCAAGAACGGTGGACTTCATCAGCGTATCGGCCAGCATCGGTTCGCCCGAAACATCCGCATTGGACATCAGCACCGGGAAGTCGACCGCATCCATGAAGCCGCGCAGAACCTCGGGGCCATCGTCGAATTCGTGGTTGCCCACGGTCATCGCGTCATAGCCTTCCTTGTTCATCATCTCGGCGGCCAGCTTGCCCTTGTAGTAGGTGTAGAACAGCGTGCCCTGGAACTGGTCGCCCCCATCCACGAGGATCGAATTTTCGGCCCGCGCACGCGCGTCGGCGATGGCCGTCACCAGACGCGCGGAACCGCCAAAGCACTTGCCTTCGGTGTTTTCCTCGGACGAGCAGCTGGAATCGTACTTGCTGACCGGCTCGAACCGGGAATGGAAATCATTGGTGTGCAGGATGGTCAGGGAATAATCGGCCATGGCAGCGCTGGCCGAAAGGGCAAGAACGGCGGTGCCGGCAAGAAGGCGGAAAGACATATTGGGGTCCTTTTCCAAGGTACAGTCGGGATCCGGAGGTCAACGAAATCCGGGGTTCAGCGAGGTCCGGGGTAAATCCCGCCCCCCGTCAGATCAGGCGACAAGTTCATCCGATTCCGGGATGGTCCCCGCCAAAGCTTCCCCTGTCAAAGCAGATTTCAGCCACGGACCGATGACATTGCGGTAAGCGGGCACCGGCGATTAGCGCAGCGGCAGAAATGTCATGTTCCCGTTACATTGCGCGCGTGCGCCGTTTCGTTCAAGGGGACCCTGTCCGGCTCTGTCGCGTCGCGGTGAGCGGGCTGGCGAAGACTGACGCCCCCCCTCCAAAGACGCTTGCCCTGCCCCACGGGTGCAATACCTTGACGGGTGACCGATTAGCGGGCATCCGGAGGCCATCATGATTTACAAGATTTTCCGCAAGACCGAATGGGATGAACTTGTCGCGCAGGGCGAAACCGCCGGCGCGCCGATCGACCTGGAAGACGGGTACATCCACTTTTCCTCGGCCGACACCGTGGCCGAAACCGCCGCGCTGCACTTCAAGGATCAGGATGAGCTGATCCTGGCGGCCTGCGATCCCGAGGCCATGGAAGCGGACCTGAAATGGGAAAGCTCGCGCGGAGGCAAACAGTTCCCGCATCTTTATCGCAAACTGCGGATGGAAGATGTCTCCAGCCACTGGGCTCTGCCCCTGTCCGGCGGGCGCCACCTGTTCCCGGACGGCCTGTTGTGACCAGCAAGGGGGGCAGCATCGGCAAGGGGATCGAGGCCCTCGGCCTTGGCCTGCTGCACCGTTGCGATCCCGAGCGCGCCCATGGGCTGTCGCTGCATGCGTTGCGCGCGGGCCTTGTGCCGCTTGGCGGCATGGTCACCTCGGACCGTCTGCGCATTGCGCTGGCCGGGCTGGACCTGCCCAATCCGGTCGGGCTGGCGGCAGGGTTCGACAAGAATGCCGTGGCGCTTGGCCCGCTGGCCCGCGCCGGGTTCGGCTTTGTCGAGGTCGGCGCGGCCACGCCACGCCCGCAACCGGGCAACCCCAAACCGCGCCTGTTCCGCCTGACCGAGGACCGCGCCGTCATCAACCGCTTCGGCTTCAACAATGACGGGATGGAGGCGATCTGCGCCCGTCTCGCGGCGCGCAGCGGGGGCGGCATCGTCGGGCTGAACCTTGGCGCCAACAAGGACAGCGACGACAAGGCGGCGGATTTCGCCCGCGTGCTGTCCCACTGTGGCGCGCATCTTGATTTCGCGACCGTCAATGTCTCCTCCCCCAATACCGAAAAGCTGCGCGATCTTCAGGGCAAGGCGGCCCTTGGCGCGCTGCTGGCCGGGGTCATGCAGGTGCGCGCCGATCTGCCCCGTCCGATCCCTATCTTCCTCAAGATCGCGCCCGACCTGTCCCCGCCCGAGCTTGAAGATATCGCCGAGGTCGCCCTGTCCAGCGGCGTTTCCGGCATCGTCGCCAGCAATACCACCCTGTCGCGCGACGGGCTGGCCTCGGCCCATCGTGGCGAGGCGGGCGGCTTGTCCGGCGCGCCGCTGTTCGAAATCTCCACCCGCGTGCTGGCCCGCCTGTCGCAGCTGACCGATGGCGCCCTGCCCCTGATCGGTGTCGGCGGCATCGCCACGCCCGAACAGGCCTATGCCAAGATCCGCGCCGGCGCCTCGGCGGTGCAGCTGTATTCGGCGCTGGTCTATGAAGGGCTGAGCCTTGTACCCCGGATCGCGCATGGTCTCGATGCCCTGCTCGAACGCGACGGCTTTGCCAATGTCGCCGAGGCTGTCGGGACCGGCCGGCACGAATGGCTGTGATCCGACCGCGCCACCCCTGAGACACGCCCCTGAGACACGCCCCCGAGAGGAGAATCCGATGATCACCATCTGGCACAATCCGCGCTGCTCCAAATCCCGCGAGGCGCTGAAGCTGTTGCAGGACGCGGGCGCGGACCTGACCGAGCGGCGCTACCTCGACAACCCGCCGGATGGCACCGACCTGCGGGTCATCCTGGCGATGCTGGGCGTTCCGGCCATCGCCATGATGCGCGTCAGGGAACCGCTGTTCCGCGAGCTTGGCCTGTCGCGCGACGACAGCGAAGAGGTGCTGATCGACGCCATGTCAAAGCACCCCCGCCTGATCGAACGCCCCATCGCCTTTCAGGGCAAACGCGCGGTGATCGGACGGCCACCCGAAACGGTGCTGGAACTGATTTGACTTCCGCCCGGCGGACCAGCCGCCGGGCTGTCAGATAAAAGGGCAGTCAGGCCCCCGCCGACCTTTCCAGCGCCGGATAGCGCGCGCCAAGGGTCACCCCCCGCGCCACGAAGCTGATCAGGAAGGCCGCCCATAGCCCGTGATTGCCCAGCATCGGCACCAGCACCAGCGCACAGGCCACATAGATCGCGAGGCTGAGCAGCATCATGTTGCGCATGTCCTCGGCCCGTGTCGCGCCGATGAAGACTCCGTCCAGCATCCAGGCCGGGATGCCCAGCACCGGCACCGCAACCATCCAGGGCAGATAGCTGCGCGCCGCGGCCCGCACGTTTTCCGAGGTGGTCATCAGGTCGATCAGCCCGCCGCCGGTCAGGGCAAACAGCCCCGCCAGCCCGAGGCAGATCACCGCTGCCCAGATCGAGCTAAGCAGCACCGCGCGTCGCAGGCCGGTCACATCGCGCCGCCCCATCGCCTGGCCCACCAGCGCCTCGGCCGCAAAGGCGAAACCGTCCAGCGCAAAGGCCGTGATTTCGAGGAATTGCAGCAGCACCTGGTTGGCGGCCAGCTGGATGTCGCCGAAACGCGCGCCGGTGAACATGAAGCTGAGAAAGATCACCTGCAGGGCGAGGGATCGCAACAGGATGTCGCGGTTGACCAGCGCCATGCGGATCAGTCCGGCCCGGTCGAAGACCCGTTCCCAGTCGCGCCAGGACGGCACCCGGAAGGCCGCCCGGCACAGCCACAGCCCAAGGCCGAAGCCAACCCATTCGGCGATGAAGGTCGCCGCGGCCACACCCGGCACGCCCCAGTCCAGCACCAGCACGAAAATCACGTCGAGGCTGATGTTGACCGCGTTCATCACCAGTTGCAGCACAAGCACCGCGCCGGTGCGTTCCTGCGCGATCAGCCAGCCGGTGATGCCATAGGCGGCCACGGCGGCGGGTGCCGACCAGACGCGGATGCCCATGTATTGCCGCGCCAGATCCTCGACCTCGGCCGAGGCGGGCGAGATCAGGAAGGCCAGCCGGAACAGCCCGCCCTGCAGCGCAAGGATCAGGAAACCGGCGGCAAGGCCCAGCATCAGGGCCCGGGTCAGCAGCGCGGCGACCTCGGCCCGGTCACCGGCGCCGGCGGCATTGGCCGTCAGCCCCGTGGTGCCCATGCGCAGAAAGCCGAAGACCCAGTAAAGCGCGGTCAGCACGATGGCCCCGATCCCCACCGCACCGATCGGCGCGGCGGTGCCCAGCTGGCCCACCACGCCGGTATCCACCGCGCCAAGGATCGGCACCGTGGCGTTGGACAGCACGATGGGCACGGCGATCTTCAGGACCCGCCGATGGGTCAGCCGCTTGCCCCCCTCCGGACTTGCCGCCGCTGCGGCCGCCTCGGAAATGCTCATGCGTCGGGCGCCCGCTGCGGCATCAGGAAATGACCCGAGGCCTGGGCAATGGGTCGCGCCCTGTTGTCCTGCCAGGCCTCGACCCGGACCGAGGCATAGCGCCGCCCGGATCGCGACACTTCGGCCCGCGCATAGGCATCACGCGGCAGGCCCGAGCGCAGGTAATCGACCGTTACGCCGATGGTCTTGGGCAGGCGCGGCAGCTTGCCCGCCGCCACGTCGTCGGGGTCCAGAACCCCGCTTTCCAGATCCTGCCACAGCAGGCTCCAGCTCAGGCTGATCAGCGCGGTAACCTCGAGAAAGGCCGCCGTCGCACCGCCGTGCAGCGCCGGCAAGGCGGGATTGCCGATCAGCATCTCGGCGTAGGGCAGGATGCCGGTCAATTCATCCCCGCGCCGGTCAAAGCGGATGCCCATGAAACCGATATAGGGCACCCCGCCGACCAGCGCCTGCAGGGCGGCATCGCGCCGCTGCTTGATGACCTGGACGGGTTCGGGCCGGATCATGCGCCTGCCTCCGGCTTGGGGGAAAGGGCATTGTCCGGGCTCTCGCCCGGCGCGCGGCTCTGGAAGGTAAAGGCCCCTGCAGCACTGGCCACGGGGCTGTCGGAATCGTTGTCATAGGCGTTGGCCCGCACGAAGGCGACCGAGCGGGTGACGTGATAGCATTCCGCCTCCGCCCGCAGGCCCTGCCCCGGCGTGGCGGCGCGCATGTAGTCAATCCGCAGGTCCAGCGTCGCCGTCTGCCCGTTACACAAGGGATGGCTCAGAACCGAGGCGCCGCAGCTGGTGTCCAGCAGCACCGACAGCACACCGCCGGCCATCACCCCGGTCTCGGGGTCGCCGATGAAACGCTTGTCATAGGGCATGGCATAGGTCGCACGCCCCGGCGCCATCGCCTCGGCCGTGATACCAAGGGCGCGGGCATGGGGCAGGCTGGCCGAAAATTTCCGCGCCAGTTGCAGCATGTCGGCATGGGGATCGACCAGCGTTTCGGCCTGGAATTCCCCCGGCGGATCGCGCTGCGGGTCGGTGTGCGGGGTATCGTGTTCTTGCGCCATAGGGTTCCCTTTCGGTCCCGGCATAGAAACTCTTATCCCCGCCAAGGGCAAGACGTCGCTGTTGCCCTTGGCCGGATCACCGACTACCGTCAGGGATGTTGCCCACCCATGCCGGATCCCGATAGCCGATGACCGAAAAACCGCTCAGTTTCCGAGAGATGTGCGAAAAGTTCGAGGTAACGCCCCGGACCCTGCGCTATTACGAATATATCGAGCTTCTCGGCCCCGACCGTGAAGGCCGTGCGCGGTGGTACGGATCGCGCGAAGTGGCACGGATGACGCTGATCATGCGCGGCCGCCGTTTCGGCTTTTCCCTGGAAGCGATCCGCCAATGGCTGGAAATGCGCGAACAGCAGGGCAGCGAAGCGCAGATGCACCTGTGGATCGAGATGGCCGATCAACAGATGAGCGAACTGGCCGAACAGCGCCGCCATATCGACGAGGCCATGGAAGAACTGCAACGCCTGCGCGACAGCACCAAGGCCGAACTGGGCGTCGACTGAAGCACGTTCGCCCGCTCGCAGCCCGCGCCTGAAGGCTTGCGGCATGGCAGACCCTTGCCCGCCCGACTGCCCCCAGACGCGGGATCACGCGCATGGGGCCGCGGGAAAGCGCCGGTGGCTTTGACTTCCCCACCGCGCGAAATACATGAATTCTACATGAAACTTTTACGGCAAGGGATCCCACCTCCGGCGCCGGAACATCGGACTTCGGACGGCCCGGTTGGTCGGCCCGGAACCGGGAAACAGGGTCGGGAACATGTCAGGGAACGGTTCGGACGAATCGTTCCGGACAGCGACGAAATGGAAATGAAACAGGCTCCGGGTGACCGGGGGTCAGCCCTCTCGCTTCTGAACACCTTAGGAAATTTCGAATGTTAGCGCCCGAACGAAATTTATCTAACGTCAAGCAATCCGTGACGTGACGTACCAGTTACGTCAACTCAAAGGGCCTTGTATTCATGAACCGTCGCCTGCATTTCCCGCCAGTCGTAAGAATTCGATAGGTAAGATATGACAGAGACACAGGAACTGATGACGATCCGCAGGATGTGCGACACCTTCGAGGTGACGCCCAGAACCCTGCGGTTCTATGAAGCGAAGGAGCTGCTCTTTCCGATCCGCGAAGGCCAGAAACGGCTGTTCACGCGGCGCGACCGGGCCCGTCTCAAGCTGATCCTGCGCGGCAAGCGCTTTGGCTTCAGCCTGGAGGAGATCCGTCAGCTTCTCGACCTTTACGACTTGGGTGACCAGCAACAGACGCAACTGGTCAAGGCCCATGATCTGGCCAGAGAACGCCTGACGGCGATGGAAACCCAACGTGCCGAACTGGACGTCGCGATCGACGAGTTGAGAGAGCAGATGGAATGGGCGGCCAAGCTGATCGGTTCGAACCAGGAGCCGAAAAAAGCGGCGGAATGATCCGCCGGGCCGCGTGAAAACGAAGGCTTGGGGGAGGACAAGATGCCCAGCTACACCGGTCCGACTGATGATCTGCAATTCGTGATCCACGATGTTCTGGACGTTCCTGCACAGGATGTGCCGGGGTATTCCGATCTGGATCGTGATTTCACCGCGGCGATTCTTGGCGAAGCCGCCAGGATTTCCACCGAGGTTATCGCGCCCCTGAACGCCATCGGCGATCAGCACGGCGTCAGCCTTGAAAACGGAGTGGTCCGCACGCCGCCCGGTTTCAAGAAGGCTTTCGACCAGCTGCGGGAGGGCGGCTGGACGGGTCTTGATTGTGATCCCGATTACGGCGGCCAGGGAATGCCCTATATCCTTTCGGTAGCAACCGGAGAGATGTTCTCGGCCGCCAATCAGGCCTTCATGATGTACCCCGGCCTGACCCATGGCGCCTATTCGGCGATCCATGCCCATGGCTCGGACGGTCAGAAGGCCATGTTCCTGCCCAAGATGGTCAGCTGCGAATGGACCGGCACCATGAACCTGACCGAGCCGCAATGCGGCACGGACCTGGGTCTGATGCGCAGCAAGGCCGTGCCGCAGGAGGACGGCTCCTACAGCATCACCGGCACCAAGATCTTCATCTCTGCCGGCGACCACGACATGGCCGACAACGTGATCCACCTGGTGCTGGCCAAGATCCCCGGCGGGCCGGATGGCATCAAGGGCGTGTCGCTGTTCATCGTGCCGAAGTTCATCGTCAAGGACGACGGTACGCTCGGCGATCTGAACGGCGTCTCCGTCGGCAAGGTCGAAGAGAAGATGGGTATCCACGGCAATGCCACCTGCGTGATGAACTATGACGGCTCGACCGGCTATCTGCTGGGCGATGCACACAAGGGCATGAGGGCAATGTTCACAATGATGAACGAAGCCCGGCTCGGCGTCGGTATGCAGGGCCTGTCCCAGGCGGTCGCGGCCTACCAGAACGCGGTGATCTATGCGCGCGAACGGCTGCAGGGCCGCGACGTGACCGGCGTGAAGAACCCCGATGGACCGGCAGATCCGATCATCGTCCACCCGGACGTACGCAGGATGCTGATGGATCAGAAAAGCTTCATCGAGGGCGCCCGCGCCTTCGGCCTCTGGGGCAGCACGATGATCGACCGGGCCCGCGCCACGGGCGACGAAGAGGCCGAAGCGATGATCTCGCTCCTGACCCCGGTACTGAAGGGCTTCCTGACCGACCAGGGCTACGACATGACGGTGCAGGCCCAGCAGATCTTTGGCGGTCACGGCTATATCGAGGAACAGGGCATGTCCCAGTTTACCCGCGATGCCCGGATCACCATGATATACGAAGGCGCCAATGGCGTGCAGGCGCTGGACCTTGTCGGGCGCAAGCTCGGCCTCAAGGGCGGCAAGACCGCGCTGGCCTTCTTCGATCTGATCAAGAGCTTCTGCAAGGACAACGCCGGGGACGCAGAGATCGACGCCCAGTTCATCGAACCGCTGAAGGCCTCGTCCAAACAGCTTCAGGAAGCAGCGATGTTCTTCATGCAAAGCGGAATGAAGAACCCCAATCACGCGCTCGCCGGATCCTATGACTTCATGCATCTCTTCGGGCACGTCTGCCTTGGGTACATGTGGTCCCGCATGGCTGTTGCCGCGAAGTCAAAGCTCGAAGAGGGCACTGGCGACGCAGCGTTCTACAAGACGAAACTGGTGACGGGGCGCTACTACATGTCCCGCCGCCTGCCCGCGACCGCCATGCACTTGCAACGGATCCTTTCCGGAGCAGATCCAGTCATGGCCCTAGACGAGGACCAGTTCTGAGCCCGCATGTCGGGTGAAACGGGACTGAAAGGCGGAAAATGCCGCACTCACGGACCGGGGAATACATTGGCAATGGTGTGTTCCCCTTTCGTGTTTCTAGGGGGACCTGCCCAGGCGCAGTCCCCAAAAGGCCTGCGCAGCGGCTGAGAACGGTCAATGCCTCCGGCGGGAGTATTTCCGGCCAGATGAAAGAGCCGCGCCTGACGCATCAGGCAGGGGCTCTCAATGTACGGTTTCTTGTAGGGCAAAGTGGCTCCGCCCCGCTCTGCTCCACCGGATTGGCTACCGGATATGTCGGAGCGGGGCGTCACCTGGCACGTCCATCGGCTCTCCAGCCTGTAACGCACGGCAAGCCTGCCCGATGTGTAGTTAAATTATCGTGACCTGCTCTTCATCATCTGGCCATAAATACTCCGAGGGGGTGTGGGGGTGTGAAACCCCCACCTGCCCTGCCAACATCCGGGAGAGCCCCATGACCATCAAACTCCATTGCTTCGGCGAAAGCGGAAATTCCTACAAGGCGGCCCTGCCTTTGGCCCTGTCCGGGCTCGATTGGGAGCCGGTGAAGGTAGATTTCTTTCACGGCGCGACCCGCAGCGCCGAATACCTTGCACTGAACCCCATCGGCGAGGCGCCTGTTATGGTCGATGGCGACCTTACGCTGGCCCAGTCCGGGGTGATCCAGATGTATATCACCGAGAAGACCGGCAAGTTCGGCGGCGCGACGCCGGACGAGGCGCGCGACGTGATGAAATGGGTTTTCTTCGACAATCACAAGATGTCGAGCCAGGCTGGCATGCTGCGTTTCCAAATGAACTTCCTGCCGGAGGAAAAGCGCAACCAGGAGGTCATCGGCTTTGTCACCGCGCGGCTCAAATCCGCCCTTGCAACGCTCAATCGTGTGCTGGAGGGCCGGGACTGGCTGGTTGGGAATGGGCCCACCCATGCGGATTTCTCGAACTGCGGCTACCTCTATTACCCGGAGCCTTTCACCTTTGATCGCGTCGAATGGCCCAATATCGACCGCTGGCTGGACAATATCGCAGATCTTCCGGGCTGGAAGCATCCCTATGACCTCATGCCCGGGCGGCCTTCGGATCGCGGTCTGTGAAACTGCAACGCAACGTCGTGGTGGAAATTGCCGCCCCGCCTGATGAGATAGGCACAAGAAGAGGGCGGAGGAGCCCTGCAGTTTCAATTGGACGGAGGACCCCATGACCGAAGCCTATATCTACGATGCCGTGCGCAGCCCGCGTGGCAAGGGGCGCAAGGATGGCAGCCTGCACGAGGTGACATCTGTCGCCTTGGGCAAGCAGATGCTGAACGCGATCCGCGAACGCTCGGGCCTTGAAGGCCACGCGGTCGAGGATGTGATCTGGGGCAACGCCACCCAGGCTTTCGAACAGGGCGGGTGCCTGGCGCGGACGACCGTGCTGGCCTCGGATCTGGATGAATCCATCCCCGGCCTGTCGATCAACCGCTTCTGTGCCTCCGGCATGGAGGCCGTGAACCTGGCTGCCAACCAGGTGAAGGGCGGCGCGGGCGCGGCCTATATCGCCGGCGGTGTCGAATGCATGAGCCGCGTCGCCATGGGTTCGGATGGCGCCGCCATTGCCGTGGATCCGACCGTGGCCATGGACAGCTATTTCGTGCCCCAGGGCATCAGTGCCGACATCATCGCAACCGAATACGGATTTTCGCGCGACGACGTCGATGCCTTTGCCGTCGAAAGCCAGAAGCGCGCGACTGCCGCTTGGGAAGCCAAGCGCTTTGCCAAGAGCATCATCACCATCCGCGACGTCAACGGCCTGCCGATCCTGGATCACGACGAATACATGCGCCCCGGCACCGATATGCAGGCACTCGGCTCGCTCAAGGCATCGTTCCGCGAAATGGGTGAGGTGATGCCCGGCTTCGACAAGGTCGCAATGCTCAAATACCCGCATCTCGAGGCGATCAACCACGTCCACCATGCGGGGAACTCCTCGGGCATCGTGGACGGGTCGGCGGCGATCCTGATCGGCTCGAAGGAATTCGGCGAAGCGCATGGGCTGAAGCCCCGCGCCCGCATCCGCGCCACCGCCAAGATCGGCACCGATCCGACGATCATGCTGACCGGCCCCGTCCCCGCGACCCAGAAGATCCTGAAGGACGCGGGTATGGAGATCGGCGACATCGACCTGTTCGAGGTGAACGAGGCATTTTCCGCCGTGGTCCTGCGTTTCATGCAGGCCTTCGACGTCGATCATTCCAAACTGAACGTGAACGGCGGCGCCATCGCCATGGGTCACCCGCTGGGGGCTTCCGGCGCGATCATCATCGGCACGCTGCTCGACGAGATGGAGCGCAGCGGCAAAGGCACCGGTCTGGCCACGCTTTGCGTTGCCTCCGGCATGGGCGCGGCGACGATCATCGAGCTGGTCTGATGGTCGTCATCCGCCATGCAGAGGCACGTCGCGACAGCGGCACGCCCGAACAGGCGGCGCATCTGGGTCCGTTTGAAGCGCTGCTTTATTCTGACACCGGCGGCCTTGGCCAGTTCGGCGCCTTTGTCGAGACGCTGCAACCGGGATCGAAATCCTCGGACCGGCACTGGCACGAGCAGGAGGACGAGTTCCTCTACATGCTGAGCGGTGAAGCGACGCTGGTGGAAGACGACGGCACCCATCTGCTGCAGCCCGGCGACGCCTGCTGCTGGCCGGCGGGCGTGGCGAACGGACACCATGTGGTGAACCGCTCGGGCGCGCCCTGTTCCTACCTGATCGTAGGCAGCCGCAAGGCGGACGATGTGGTGCACTATTCAGAGATCGACAAGATCCTCATTCGCGAAAACGGCGCGCGGCGGCTGATCCGCCGCGACGGCACACGGATTGACGGACCCCAGGCCGGGTCCTCTCAAGGGAGCGAGACATGACCGAATTCAACATGGAAATCGACGCCGAGGGCGTCGCGATCATCACCTGGGATCTGCCGGGCAAAAGCATGAACGTCCTGACCCTGGCAGGTGCCGACGAGCTGGGCGCGCATGTCGATGCGGCGCTGGCCGACGAGGCCGTTAGGGGCATCGTCATCACCTCGGGCAAGGACACCTTTGCGGCGGGGATGGACCTGAACGTCATCGCGGGCTTCAAGGAAGAAGGGGTCGAGGGCGTCTTCGACGGCGTCATGGCCCTGCACCACCTGCTGCGCAAGATCGAGCTGGCCGGCGCCGACCTCAAGACCATGAAGGGGGGCAAGCCCGTCGCGGCCGCCCTGCCCGGCACGGCGCTTGGCATCGGGCTGGAACTGCCGCTGTCCTGCCACCGGATCTTTGCCGCCGACAACCCCAGGGCCAAGATCGGCCTGCCGGAAATCCAGGTCGGGATCTTCCCCGGTTCGGGCGGCACCACACGCCTGGTGCGCAAGCTCGGCGTGATGAATGCCTCTGCCTTCCTTTTGCAGGGCAAGCTGAGCGACCCCAAGGGGGCTGCCAAGGCCGGCCTCATCGACGAGGTGGCCGAGGATCCGCTGGCCGCCGCCCGGGAATGGGTACTGGCCGCCGGGCCTGCCGATATCGTGAAACCCTGGGACGCCAAGGGATACAAGGTGCCCGGTGGCGCGCCCTACCACCCGGCCGGTTTCCAGACCTTCGTCGGTGCCAATGCGATGATCATGGCCCAGACCTGGGGCGCCTACCCGGCCCCCAAGGCCATGCTGAGCGCCATCTACGAGGGCCTCATGGTGCCCTTCGATACCGCCCTCAAGATCGAGGCGCGCTGGTTCACCTCAGTCCTCATGAACCCCTCGTCGGCCAACATGATCCGGTCGCTGTTCCTGAACAAGGAAGCGCTGGAGAAGGGCGCGAACCGCCCCGAGGCGCCGGACCAGAAGGTCAGCAAGCTCGGCGTGCTGGGCGCGGGCATGATGGGCGCGGGCATCGCGCTGGTCGCGGCGAATGCCGGTATCGAGGTCGTGCTGATCGACCAGAAGCAGGAGGCTGCTGATCGCGGCCGGGCCAATACGGAAACCTGGCTCGACGAAGGCATCAAACGCAAGAAGGCGACGCCCGAGAAGAAGGAACAGGTGCTGGCGCGGATCACCGCGACCACCGATTACGCCGCCTTGTCGGATGCGGACCTGATCATCGAGGCCGTCTTCGAGGACCCGGCCATCAAGGCCGAGGTCACCAAGGCCGTCGAGGCGGTGATCCCCGAGGATTGCATCTTTGCTTCCAACACCTCGACCCTGCCGATTTCGGAGCTGGCCAAGGCCTCTTCCCGGCCCGGGCAGTTCATCGGAATCCACTTCTTTTCGCCGGTCGAAAAGATGGCGTTGGTCGAGATCATCAAGGGCAAGCAGACCGGTGACCGGGCCGTGGCCAAGGCGCTCGACTTCGTGCGCCAGATCCGCAAGACGCCCATCGTGGTCAACGATGCGCGCTTCTTCTACGCCAACCGCTGCATCATCCCCTACCTGAACGAAGGGGGGCGGATGGTCAGCGAAGGGGTGTCGCCGGTGCTGGTCGAACATGCGGCGCGCATCCTCGGCATGCCGGTGGGGCCACTGCAACTGATCGACGAGACCTCGATCGACCTTGGGGTGAAGATCGCCAAGGCGACAAAGGCGGCCATGGGCGATGCCTATCCGGCGGATGCCGCAGGGGTCGACGCGCTGATGTTCTGGCTGCACGACGAAGGCCGCCTGGGCCGCAAGACCAAGGCGGGCTTCTACAGCTACGACGAGAAGGGCAAGCGCACGAGCCTTTGGGACGGGTTGGAGACGCAATATCCGCTGAAGGATGACCAGCCGAGCCTGATCGAGGTCCAGCATCGCCTGATCTTCTCACAGGTGCTGGAAGCGGTGCGCGCGCTGGAAGAGGGCGTGCTGGAAGACATCCGCGAAGGCGATGTCGGCGCGATCCTCGGCTGGGGCTTCATGCCCTGGTCCGGCGGGCCCTTTGCCTGGCTCGACATGATCGGCACGCCCTATGCCGCCGAACGCTGCGACCAACTGGCCGAGACCTTCGGCCCGCGTTTTGCCTGCCCCGACCTGCTGCGCGACATGGCGGCCAAGGGTCAGAGTTTCTACAAGCGCTTCGGACCGGAAGCAGCCGCTGCCTGAGGCGCGACGACAATATGCAGATCAGGCCGCCCGGAGGGAACTCCGGGCGGTTTTGCCTTGGCGAAGGGCGCCATTGCCAGTGGTTCCGGCAGCAGAACATAGCGGGAAAAACACAGCAGCAGGGCCGTGATTTCGGGGCCCGCGTGGCTGGCCGGGATGCCGCAGTAGGCGATCGTTTTCGATGCTGCCGAGGGGTGGACCGACCTGTCGGTCATGGCCTTCTTGATTGGTATCTGCCTCGGCCAGTTGGTGCTTGGGCCCGTGTCGGTCCGCACTTGCCGCAAACCCGGCGCACTGATGGGCGTCGGGCTGTTCCTTGCCACCTCGCTCGGCGACCTGTTCGTCGCAGGGCCGAACCAGCTGCTGTTCCGGCGCCTTGCCCAGGGTGTCAAAGGCGTGGTCGGGAAGGTGGTGGGCCTGGCCCTGCTGATGGCACCGCTTCTCGGCTCGGCAATCCCGGTGGTGACGCGCCGGCAGGCGATCTTTGCGACACTGGCCGGCTTGGCGGCCCTGGTCTTCGTGCCAATGCTCTTCGTGATGCCCCTTCGTGCCAATGCTCTTCGTGATGCCCCTTCGTGCCAATGCTCTTGGTGATGCCCCTTCGTGCCAATGCTCTTCGTGATGCCCGACACCCGATCCCGCGCGGCCAGTCAACCCTCTTGGGCCCTCGGCACCTACGCATGACGGCGGCTGAAGAAGGACGACTGCGCCCCAAGCCGGGCCCATGGCCATCGTTCAGCGCGGCCTTTTCGCCTGTATCGCGACCGCCCAGGTGATCCTGATTTCGACCTGTGACCCGTCCAGGATGGCCCGTCCCTAATGGCCTGTCGCCGATCGCCCTTTCGCTGGTCTTCGCCGGAAATGCCTGTGGTCTCGCGGTCTGCGCCCGGATCGGCATGAACCTGGCGGTGAAATACCGGGCGCTGCGGGTGCCCCGGCGCGCCGACCCGTTCTGCGCGGTGGTCTCTCTGGTGCCGTCGGGGTCGCCCCTGCCGGCCTTCGGGGTCAGCACATTGGTCTATCCGCGCGGGGGAGGCCCCCATTCGCATCGCAGGGCCCGTTCTTTCCACTTCGTGCCGAGCGAGGGAAAAAGTCCGGCGGCTTCCTGCTGCGGGGCCACGTGATGCCTTCCGCCGCGCCACGTCAGGGCGTAGGATCAGAGCCATGCGCATGCCTCTCACCCTGACCACATCCCTGGCTCTGCCGCTTTTCGTCCCGCTTGGCGCGGCGGCGCATCCGCATATCTTCGTCTCGACCGCTCTGCACATGGTGATCTCACCCGAACAGCAGTTGACGGCGGTCGAGGTCACCTGGGCCTATGACGAATTGTACACCATGCTGGTGCTCGACGAACTGGGTCTCGACCCCGATTACGATGGCGTCCTGACCGAGGCCGAGCTTGAAACCCTGGACGGTTACGACTTGAACTGGATGCCCGGATTCGAGGGCGATCTTTACCTTCAGAAGGACGGCGCGCCCCTGCCCCTTGGCCCCCCGCACAGCCTTGGCGTGGCCTTGCGGGATGGGCAATTCGTCAGCCGCCATGCCCGTGTCCTGCTGACGCCCGTGGCCGCCGACGAGGTCTCTGCGCGGGCCTATGATCCGGGGCTTTATACCGGCTATGATCTGGGGGGGGGCGTGACCCTCGATCAAGGCTGCCAGGCCGAGATCACACCGCCGGTGATGGACACCGCCTACGAGGCATTGGCCCGCAAGATGGCCGAGATCCCGGCCGATGCGCTGGACTACCCCCAGGTCGGAGAGAGCTTTTCCGACGAGATCCGCCTGCACTGCGAGGCCCGCTCGTGAGCCTGTCCAACGATCACCTGCTGCGCCCCGCCGGCGCGCTTGGCCTGCTGGCGCTGGTCCTGCCGCTGGTCCTGCTGTTCGGCATCGGGGCGCTGGCGCTTTATCTGTGGGGCTTCGGCGGTCTCGCGGATCTGTCGCAATGGGCCACTGCCGGGCAGCGCGATGCGCAGAATGCCATTGCCCGCGCCCTTCGGGCGTTGCATGGCGGCGACCCGGGGGCGCTGTCACTGCTGCTGGGGCTATGTTTTTCCTACGGCTTCCTGCATGCGGCCGGACCGGGGCATGGCAAGATCCTGATCGCCGGCTATGGCATGGCGCAGGGGGTTTCGGCGCTGCGCCTGTCCATTCTGGCCCTGCTGTCCGGGCTGGCCCAATCGGCCAGCGCCGTGCTGCTGGTCAGCGCGGGGCTGGCCCTGCTGAACCTGTCGCGCGAACGCCTGGTGGGCGTCACCGAAGCCTGGCTGGCACCCCTTTCCTATGCCGCAATCGGCATGATCGGCCTGTGGCTTGGCCTGCGCGGGCTGACCCATATCCGCCGTGCGCTGACCCGGCCGACGCGTCAGGACGAATGGCATGATCAGGCGCAGGCATCTGGCCATGACGCCGAACCGGATCACGATCACGCACTGCACCACCACAGCCACGAAACCGACAGCTGCGGCTGTGGTCACCGCCACGGCCCCACACCGCAGGAAGCCACCCAAGCCCGCAGTCTGCGCGAAGCGGTCATCCTGATCGCCGCCATCGCCGCCCGCCCCTGCACCGGGGCATTGTTCCTGCTGGTCCTGACGTGGCGGATGGACATTCTGGCCGCCGGGATCGCAGGAACCTTTGCCATGGGGCTGGGGGTCGCCTCGGTCACCATCGCAGTCGCGCTTCTGTCGGTCATCCTGCGCGCGGGCGCCTTGGAGCGTCTGTTGCGCCACCTGCCAAGCGGCGTTGCCCCTGCCGCGCTGCTGGCCCTTGCCGAAACCGCCGCCGGATTGCTGGTCGCAGCCACGGCGCTCGGCCTGTTCCTGCGCGCTGTCTGAGGATATCCGAGGCGGGCAGCATTGGTCGCCGGGCGTGCGGTGCCCGCAGGACCGCGGTTTTCACAGGTTGGTCAGAAAAAAGCGCAAACACCTGGCTGCGCTGGCAATCGGGCTTTACAGCCCATTTACCGCGACATTCCGGTTATGCCGCCAATCGGAGACGAGTTCCTGAATAATCGCATTCAGAAAGGGACGGTCGCTTCGGGCGGTCAGATAACGGTATTCGGATGTGCCGCATTCGGCTTCGCAATTTTCCGAGATTACTTCCGACAGAGCCGGACAACTGGAAAGCGCGCCTGAACTGCAAAATACAACCTGGCCGATTTCAAATTCAGGAAGGCAGATTTCCGGCAAATGCCCTTGCGCCATCCGGGTCACACCGCAATAGCCAAGCAAGCTGCCCGCGTGGATCAGAACCAGCTGCTTGCCATAGGTCTGTTCGGACAGTCGGCTTTTGACCAAAAGCCCCTGCCGGGGCAGAACCTGCATCGTCGCGCAATTCCCAATCACGCCGGCCGGGATTTGCAGAACCTTGGGCAAACCCGCGAAGGTGGTCATCCCGCTCGCCCCATGCCCGGAAACAGTGGTCCTGCGCACCCTGAGGACAGGTTGCAGCCCATTGTCGAACGTCAGGACCTTGTCCCCTGGCTGCAGGGTTTCGACCGGTTGCCAGCCAGCGGCGCCCGCCACCCTGGTGCCCGCCAGCATGCCACCTGCGGCCCAGGCCGTTTCGCACCCGGGAAGGGACAGACCATGCACATGGCTCATCACTTCGGAAAGGCCCGCCCCTGCGGGAGCGCCCTTTCCGATGTCGCGCCGACCATTATGCTTCTGATAACCGATTTCACCCGCTCCGGTTTACGTCTGACCCCCTGAGCAGGAGATCCCACACAAAATTCCATTCCCAACAGGCCGGTATTGCAAATTGCAATGCAAGGCCAGCCGTTTCGTTCCACGGTCATGTTCCGATGAACGCGTCAACGGTGCAACTCGGGACAAGCAGGAAACCGAACATTCCTGAATGTGAACCACCAAACCGAAGCGCGTTTCGCAAGATGCCTCACGCAATGGGCAACAAAACGCCTAAAAGACAATACCTGTGTACAGATAACTGACGCCCCGTAAAAATAACGTGACGCCGTATCGCATCAAGATTTGCATGTACTGACTCAGAGGCGCGTCAGGCCTTTGCGGTCCCGTCCTTGCTCCGACGGCGAGTCACGTCACCCGAAGGCGTCAGGCGAATCGTTATGGCGGGGCATGAACCGATCTGCTTCGCCTGCCCCGCCGCCGGCAGGATTCCGCCCCGCCCCCGCCGGCTGGACGTGGCGGCAACGCCCAGCAAGATTGCGGCTTGGCCACGCCCCATGCTATCCTTTGCGCTAAAGTGCCGGTAACAGGCCCGCGCAGCCGGCCGCGGATGTTTCAGGCCCGCAAGGACAAAGGCCCGAAGAGCAGAACCCGATGACAGCACTGGACAAGTATCAGCGGCTGGAAGCTGCCGCGCTTTGGCGCGACGCCCCAGAGCGCCAGCGCCGCGATGTCATTATCTCGCTCGGCGATGCCACTCTGGTGATCTACGACATGCAGGATCGCCCCCTCGCGCATTGGTCGCTGGCCGCTCTTCAACGGACCAATCCCGGCAACTTTCCCGCCCTTTACCACCCCGATGGCGACCCCGGCGAAACCCTTGAGGTCAGCGCCGCCGAAGGCGACATGATCGAGGCGCTGGAAAAGCTGGGCCGGGCCGTGGACCGGCGGCGGCCCAAACGCGGCCGGGTTCGGCTTTGGTCGGTGGCCGGCTTCATGGCGGTGCTTCTGCTGGTGCTTTTCGTCTGGCTGCCCCCGGCGCTGGAAGCCCATGCGCTGACCCTTCTGGCCCCGGCCCGCCGTCAGGAGATCGGCACACGCATCCTTGACGAGGTGCAGAAGCTGACCGGCGCGCCCTGCGGCGATCCCGCGGGCATGGCGGCGCTGCAACGTCTTGGCACACGGCTGAACCCCAACGACAGCTACCGCCTGCGCGTGGTGCGTGGCGGGCTGGCGGAAACCACCCACCTGCCCGGCAAGATCATCCTGATCAACGAGACCCTGATCGATCAAAGTGGCGACCCGGATGTAATCGCCGGCTACCTGCTGGCCGAACGGCTGCGCGCCGGGGCGCAGGACCCGATGAAGGCACTTTTGCATGCCGCCGGTATCGGCACCGTTCTGAAACTGCTGACCACCGGCGAATTGTCCGACGCCGTGCTGCGCCGTCAGGCCCTGCGCCTGCTCGACGGCGATCACGATCCCCTGACCGAGGCCGAGGTGGTCACCGGCTTTGCCGAGGTCGGCCTGAGCCTGACCCCCTATGCGCGCACCCTTGCCCTGTCCGGGCAGGAGGTCGACGGGTTGATCGCGGGCGACGCCTATCCCGGCGGCGCGCCCGATCCGGTGATGAGCGATGGCGACTGGCTGCGTCTTCAGGCGGTCTGCCGCAGCTGATCGCGCATATGGGAAAGGGCGGGACCTTCGCCCCGCCCTGCCAATCCTGTCACGCTTTGCGCCGCTCTACTTGGTGCCGAACATCCGGTCGCCCGCATCCCCGAGACCCGGCACGATATAACCCTGCTCGTTCAGCTTTTCGTCCAGCGAGGCGGTGATGATCGGCACATCGGGATGCGCTTCCTTCATGCGGGCCACGCCTTCGGGGGCGGCCAGCAGGCAAAGGAAGCGGATATTCGTCGCCCCCGCCTGTTTCAGAAGATCGATCGCCGCGACCGAGCTGTTGCCCGTGGCCAGCATCGGGTCGACCGCGATCACCAGACGATCTTCAAGGTTTTCCGGCACCTTGAAGTAATATTGCACCGGCTGAAGCGTTTCTTCATCCCGGTAAAGCCCGACGAAACCGACCCGCGCGGCGGGCACCAGTTCCAGGATACCGTCCAGCAGCCCGTTCCCGGCCCGCAGGATCGAGATCAGCGCCAGCTTCTTGCCATCCAGCAGCGGGGCTTCCATCTCGCACATCGGGGTCTTGATGGTTTTCGAGGTCATTTCCAGATTGCGCGTCACCTCGTAGGCCAGTAGCTGCGAGATCTCGCGCAGCAGCTGACGAAACTTCGCGGTCGAGGTCTCTTCTTCCCGCATCAGGGTCAGCTTGTGCTGCACCAGCGGATGGGTGACGACTGTCAGGTGGTCGGTTTCGGATGTCATGGGGCTGTCTCCAGTCGTTTCGCCAGTTTCGCCTTCGTTACCGTATCGCAGAAGGCGGCGTCGAGCGCGGTTTTCGCGATTTGCGCAAAGATCTCGTCATCCCAGCCGAAGGTCTTGCGCAGGGCGGCGTATTCCGACGCCATGGACAGGCCGAAATAAGCCGGGTCATCGGTCGAGATCGTCAGCTTCACACCGCTCCGGCGGATCTGTTCAACCGGGTGATGAGCGAGGTCGGGATAAAGCCCAAGGGCCACGCCCGCACCGGGGCAGGCCTCGACCGTGACATCATGCCTGCGCAGCAGTTCCAGTACCGCCGGGTCTTCGACCGCGCGCGGCGCCGGGCCGATGCGGCTGACCCGCAGTTCCTCGACTGCCTCGCGTACCATGCGCGAGGGGCCCCATTCGCCTGCGTGGACGGTCAGGCCCAGCTCTGCCTCGCGGGCCATGTCGAAGGCATAGGTGAAATCGCGGAACTTGCCGCGCGCCTCATCGCCGGACATGCCGAAGCCGACGACGAAATCCCCTGCGGTCTCGGCGGCGCATTGGGCGGCAGCGCGGACCTTGGCAGGCCCTTGATGGCGCAAGGAGGACACGATCAGGCGCAGGGTGACCCCGAGATCCGTCTCGGCGGCCTCGGCGGCTTCGCGCACCGCTTCGGTGATTTCCTTCCAGGCGCCAAGGTCATTGTTGCAGCAATGCGCCGGGCACAGGAAGGCCTCGGTATAGATGACCCCGCCGGCCGCACTTTGTTGCAGCATTTCGCGGGTCAGCCGGGCGTAATCCTCGGGGCTGTCGGGCAAGGCAGCAAGGGCCGCATAGGTCTCCAGCAGTTCGAGAAAGTCGGTGCGGCGATAGTCACCCCCGTCCGTGAACAGCTGTGAGAAGTCCTTTTTCTTTTCCTGCGCCAGACGCCGCATGAAGGCGGCCGGCACGGCGCCTTCCATGTGGACATGCAGTTCCACTTTCTGCAATTCGGGAATCGGGTCTTCGGTCACAGAAGGCTCCGCCCCGTGCCCGCGTTCGGAACGCCGAGATGCGCCGCCACGGTGGCGGCGACATCGACAAAGTCGCAAAGCCCGGCTGATCCTGTTCCGCCCCCTGCCATCAGTACCGGCACCCTTTCACGGGTGTGGTCCGAGCCGCTCCAGCTGGGGTCGTTGCCATGATCCGCCGTGATCACCAGCAGGTCACCGGGCCGCAGCGCCGCGATCACCTTGCCGATGCGCCCGTCGAACCATTCCAGCGCGGACGCATAGCCTGAAATGTCGCGGCGGTGGCCGTAAAGGCTGTCGAATTCGACGAAATTGGTAAAGGTCAGGCTGCCGTCTTCGGCCTCATCCACCAGACGGTCGAGGTGGTCCATCAGGTCCGCATCCGCGCCCTTCACCACATCGTCGATGCCCTGCATAGAAAAGATGTCACCGATCTTGCCCACCCCATGCACGGAACGCCCGGCCCCCTGCACCCAATCGCAAAGCGTCGGGGCGGGCGGCGCCAGCGAGTAATCGCGCCGGTTGGTGGTGCGCTGGAAATCGCCCGGCCTGCCGGTGAAGGGGCGCGAGATCACGCGCCCGATCCGCATGGCATGCAGGCGCGGCGCCAGATCCCGGCACAGCTTTTGCAGCCGTTCGTTGCCAAAGCTGTCCTCATGCGCGGCAATCTGGAACACGCTGTCGGCCGAGGTATAGCAGATCGGCCAGCCGGTACGCATATGCTCGGCCCCGAGGTCGGCAATGATATTGGTGCCCGAGGCATGGCAATTGCCAAGGATACCGTCAGTGCCCGCAAGGCGGCAGACCTCGGCCGTCAGATCGGCCGGGAAGGCCGGGGTTTCGTTCGGGAAATAGGTCCAGTCCCAAGGCACAGGCACACCGGCCAGTTCCCAATGCCCCGACGGGGTGTCCTTGCCGGGGCTGACCTCGGCAGCGGCGGCCCAACGGCCCGAAACCGGCGCATCCCCAAGACCCGGCAGGGCATCCTGCGTGGCCAGTTCCGCAGCGGCCCCAAGGCCAAGCCGCACGAGGTTGGGCAGATGCAACGGCCCCGACCGGCCCTGTTCGGCGCAAGCCTGTGCGATATGAGCCAGCGTATTGGCCCCGGTGTCGGGCAGGCCCGCGTTGAAGAAAGACCCGGCATCCGGCGCGCCGCCGATACCAACGGAATCCATCACGACAAGAAAGGCGCGGCTCATTCGGTAATCCTTTCAAGGACCAGCGGTGCGGGCGTCGGGGCGCCATCGGTGATGGTGATTGCGGACAGGACGGACTGCAATGCCGCCTCGGCGCTGCCTTCGCGCGCGCCATGCACCCGCGCCAGCGGTTGGCCCGCCACCACCGGCTGGCCGATGCGAACAAGGTCCGACAGGCCGACGGCACCGTCGATCACATCGCTTTCCACCATGCGCCCGCCGCCCAGATCCACCACGGCAAGTCCAAGCGCCTCACCGTCGATGGCGCTGACATGGCCCGATCGCGGCGCCGGGACTTCGCGGATCACCGTGGCTTCGGGTAGCAGGTTGCGCCAGCTTTCCAGGAAATCGCGAGGGCCGCCCATGGCCGCGACCATTCGGGCGAACCGCTCTGCCGCTGCGCCGGAGGTCAGGCTGATCTCAAGCTGCATCGCGGCCTCTTCGCGGTCTGGCGCCAGCTTTCCGGCGACCAACAACCCGGCCCCAAGCGCAATGCTCAGCTCTGCCAGGCGTCCGCGTTCCTCGCCGGTCAGGACGCGCATGGCGGCGGCGACTTCCAGCGCGTTGCCCATGTCGGCGGCCAGCGGCTGGCTCATGTCGGTCAGCAGGGCTTCGGTCGGGCATCCGGCGGCATTGGCGGTCGAGGCCAGCGCGCGGGCCAGCGCGCCAGCAGCCTCGCGTGTCTTCATGAAGGCCCCGGAGCCGCATTTCACGTCCAGCACCAGCGCATCCAGTCCGGCGGCCAGTTTCTTGGACAGGATCGAGGCGGTGATCAGGTCAAGGCTGGCCACGGTCGATGTCACGTCGCGCACCGCGTAAAGACGACGATCCGCCGGGGCGATGTCCCTGGTCGCCGAAACAATGGCGCAACCGGTTTGCGCGACGACCCGCCGAAAGGCAGCTTCGCCAAGTTGGGTGGTCAGGCCGGGGATTGCCTCCATCTTGTCGAGGGTCCCGCCGCTATGGCCCAGCCCCCGCCCCGAGATCATCGGCACATAGGCCCCGCAGGCGGCCAGCATCGGGGCCAGCACCAGGCTGACGCAATCCCCGATCCCGCCGGTGGAATGCTTGTCCAGCACCGGGCCAGGCAGATCCCATTCCAGCACCTGACCGGAATCGCGCATGGCAAGGGTCAGGGCCACGCGGCCCTCGTCCCCGATCCCGTTCAGCAGCACCGCCATGGCAAAGGCCCCGGCCTGGGCATCGCTGACCGCGCCATCGGCGAGGCCTTGCGCGAACCAGCCAAGCGCCTCTCGCGACGGCACGCGACCCTGTTGCAGATCCAGCAATATGCGTCTTGCATCCATGGCGCGCGCCCTCAGCTGTTGGCCATGTGGTCTGCGACGAACTTGCCCGGCAGGATATCGGCAAGGGTGGTTTCCAGCGTGCTGCCGCCGCTGGTGACCATGGTCAGCCTCACATCCGGCCCGCCGAATTCCACCAGTTTCTGACGGCAGCCGCCGCAGGGCGGCGTCGGCGTCGGGCTGTCGGCGATCACCAGCACTTCGGTCAGTTCGGTTTCCCCGGCGGCGACCATGGCGGCAATCGCCCCGGCCTCGGCGCAGGTGCCTTCGGGATAGGCCACGTTTTCCACGTTGCACCCCGCATAGACCGCGCCCGAAGCCGACCGGATCGCTGCCCCCACCTTGAAGTTGGAATAGGGCGCATAGGCGTTTTCACGCACAGCGCGGGCGGCATCCAGCAAATCCATAGGTATCTCCTTCCGGCCCCCGCAGGGGCGTTGCGCATCGAATGGGCCGGGTCCGGCTATGCCCGAAGGCAGGGGTGACGGCCCGGTTGCGAATGACCGTTGAGCGCCTCTTGCAAGAGCCAACGACGACCAAGGGGTTCGCCAGCGGCTTCACCGCAGCACAGCCCCCTGCCCGCCGTTCGCGGCAGGTCCGCCCCCGGTGGCAAATCTTCAGCGTCCTCTTAATCTTTGCAAGGCATAACGCCACGACGCAAAGAGGCAAGCGGTTCCGCGCGGTTGCAGGCCAAATGGAGTGGCACCGCGGAGGCAGGTCCAGCCTTTCGGAACGGTCCGGCCAGAACGGTACGACCAGAACGGTACGGCCAGAACGGTACGGCCAGAACGGTACGGCCAGAACGGTACGGGCGCTGCCGGGGCTTTTCCCCGAACGGGAATTGGTTTAGCGCTGAACTACCTGATGAAGGACGAAGCAGATCATGTCTGATACCGACAAGACTTCCCTGCGCGACGCGGCGCTGAATTACCACGCCAACCCCAAGCCCGGCAAGCTGGAGGTCCGCGCGACCAAGCCGCTGGCGAACGGGCGCGACCTGTCGCTGGCCTATTCCCCCGGCGTCGCCGAAGCCTGTCTTGAGATCAAGGCCGACCCGTCGACGGCGGCCAAGTATACCTCGCGCGGGAACCTCGTCGCGGTGGTCTCGAACGGGACGGCGGTTCTGGGCCTTGGCAATATCGGCGCGCTGGCCTCCAAGCCGGTGATGGAAGGCAAGGCGGTCCTGTTCAAGAAATTCGCCGGGATCGATTGCTTCGACATCGAGGTCGACGAAAAGGACCCCGAGAAGCTGGCCGATATCGTCTGCGCCCTTGGCCCCACCTTCGGGGCGATCAACCTTGAGGACATCAAGGCGCCCGATTGCTTCATCGTCGAAAAGATCTGCCGCGAGCGGATGAACATCCCCGTCTTCCACGACGACCAGCACGGCACCGCCATCGTCGTCGGCGCTGCGGCCACCAATGCGCTGCGCGTCGCGGGCAAGGATTTCGGTGACATCAAGATCGTCTCGACCGGCGGCGGCGCGGCGGGCATTGCCTGCCTCAACATGCTGGTGAAGCTGGGCGTGAAGCGCGAGAACATCTGGCTTTGCGATATCCACGGGCTGGTCTACGAGGGGCGCGAAGCGGACATGAACCCGCAGAAGGCGGCCTTTGCGCAAGCCAGCGACAAGCGTCAGCTGGACGAGGTCATGGATGGCGCGGACATGTTCCTGGGCCTGTCCGGCCCCGGCGTTCTGAAACCCGAACTGGTGGCGCAAATGTCCGCGCAACCGATCATCTTTGCCCTGGCCAATCCGACGCCGGAAATCATGCCCGACCTCGCGCGCGCGGTGGCCCCGGATGCGATTATCGCCACCGGCCGGTCGGATTTCCCCAACCAGGTCAACAATGTCCTGTGCTTCCCCTTCATCTTCCGCGGGGCGCTGGACGTCGGCGCGACCGAGATCAACGACGAGATGCAGATCGCCTGCATCGAAGGGATCGCGGAACTGGCCCGCAAGACCACCAGCGCCGAAGCCGCTGCCGCCTATCAGGGTGAAAAGCTGACCTTCGGGATGGATTACCTGATCCCCAAACCCTTCGATCCGCGCCTCTCGGGCGTGGTCTCGACCGCCGTGGCACGGGCCGCGATGGAAACCGGCGTGGCCGAGCGTCCGATCGCGGATCTGGACGCTTATGCCGCGCAACTGAATTCCTCGGTCTTCAAGTCCGCGCTGTTCATGAAACCGGTGTTCGAGGCCGCCGCCACCGCCGCGCGCCGCATCGTCTTTGCCGAAGGCGAAGACGAACGGGTGTTGCGCGCCGCCCAGCAGATGTTGCAGGAAACCACTGAACTGCCGATCCTGATCGGCCGCCCAGAAGTGATCGAGCAACGCTGTCAGCGTGCCGGAATCACCCTGCGCCCCGGCCAGGATTTCGAGGTGGTGAACCCCGAAAACGACCCCCGTTACCGCGATTACTGGACGACCTATCTGGGCCTGATGGACCGGCGCGGCGTGACCCCGGACAGCGCGCGGGCGATCCTGCGAACCAATACCACCGCCATCGGCGCGATCATGGTACACCGTGAAGAGGCCGACAGCCTGATCTGTGGCACCTTCGGGGAATATCGCTGGCACCTGAACTACGTCCAGCAGGTGCTGGGCAATTGCAGCCGCCGGGCCACCGGCGCGCTGTCGATGATGATCCTGGAAGACGGCCCGTTGTTCCTGGCCGATACGCATGTGCACAGTGAACCTTCGCCCGAACACCTGGCCGAAATCGCCATGGGCGCCGCGCGCCATGTGAAACGCTTTGGCCTGACGCCCAAGGTGGCGCTGTGTTCGCGGTCGCAATTCGGCAACCTCGAGGGCGGTTCCGGCGCACGGATGCGGGCGGCGATGGATCTGCTGGACTCCGCGCCGCGCGATTTCTTCTACGAAGGCGAAATGAACGTCGACACCGCGCTGGACCCGGCGCTGCGCGACCGGATCTTCCCCGCCTCGCGTTTCCAGGGGCCGGCCAACGTGCTGATCTTCGGTGATGCGGACACCGCCTCCGGCGTGCGCAACATCCTCAAGATGAAGGGCGGCGGGCTGGAAGTCGGCCCGATCCTGATGGGGATGCGCAATTGCGCCCATATCGTGTCGCCCTCGACCACGGCGCGCGGATTGCTGAACATGTCGGCCATCGCCGGCACGCCTGTCGATCACTACGGCTAAGGCCGGCCAGCCGGGGGCCTGCGGGTGCCCCGGCCGCAAAACCTGTTCCCCAGATGCAGATTTGCAGGGTTTGCAAACTCTGCTGAAACGCAAAACCAACTGCAAACATCCGCCAACTTTGCAAAACTTTGCAATCCGGGCGGGCCATATCCTGAAAATTTATTGACAGGGTCCGGGCCGCACCCCGCCAAGACGCTTGCCCCGGCGCCCCTTCCCCCGCTACCCATCTAGGCACCCCAGGCAGGGAGAGCCGGACGGGGACAGGGAGGAAGATCAGATGGGTTATGCAGAAACCTATGCCGCCTGGCAGGCGGATCCGGAGGCATTCTGGATGGAAGCCGCCGGTGCCATCGACTGGGTTCGCCCCCCCAGCAAGGCGCTGTTCGATGACAAGGCACCGCTCTACGAATGGTTTTCGGACGGGTTGGTGAACACCTGCTGGAACGCGGTGGATCGCCATGTCGAGGCCGGGCGGGGCGACCAGATCGCCATCCAGCACGAAAGCCCGATCACCCATGCGACCAAGGGGATCACCTACGCCGAATTGCAGACCCGCGTCGCCTCCCTGGCCGGGGCGCTGCGTCAGCGCGGCATCACCAAAGGCGACCGGGTCATCATCTACATGCCGATGATCCCCGAGGCGCTGGAGGCCATGCTGGCCTGCGCCCGACTAGGCGCGGTGCATTCCGTGGTCTTCGGCGGTTTCGCGGCCAATGAACTCGCCGTGCGGATCGACGATTGCACACCGAAGGCGATCATCGCCGCCTCCTGCGGGCTGGAGCCGAACCGGGTCGTGCATTACAAACCCCTGCTGGATGCGGCCATCGACCAGGCCGCCCATTCCCCCGACTTCTGCGTCATCTTCCAGCGCGAACAGGAGGTCGCCAAGCTGATCGAGGGGCGCGACCTGTCCTGGCACGGCTTCCAATACGGGGTCGAGCCAGCCGACTGCGTCCCCGTCGAGGGCAATCATCCGGCCTATATCCTTTATACTTCGGGCACGACGGGCCAGCCCAAGGGGGTGATCCGCCCCACCGCCGGACACCTGGTCGCCTTGCAATGGAGCATGACCAATATCTACAACATCGGCGCCGGAGACCGCTTCTGGGCGGCCTCGGACGTGGGCTGGGTCGTCGGGCACAGCTATATCTGCTACGGCCCGCTGATCGCCGGAGCGATGACCGTGGTCTTTGAAGGCAAGCCCGTGGGCACCCCGCATCCCGGCGTCTTCTGGCGGGTGATCCAGAACAACCGCATCAAGAGCTTTTTCACCGCCCCCACCGCCCTGCGCGCCATCAAGCGCGAGGACCCGGACGGCACCTGGATCAAGCGCTATGCCCAGCACGATCTGCAGGCGATCTACCTCGCCGGGGAACGCGCCGATCCCGACACGATCGAATGGGCGGAAAAGCACTTCGGCGTGCCGGTGATCGACCATTGGTGGCAGACCGAAACCGGCTGGGCCATCGCCGCCAACCCGCTGGGGCTGGAATTGCTGCCGTTCAAAAGCGGCTCACCTTCGGTGCCGATGCCGGGCTACGACGTGCAGGTGCTGGGCGAGGACGGTCATCCCGTGGCGCCGGGCACGCTCGGCTCCATCGCAATCAAGCTGCCGCTGCCGCCGGGCACCCTGCCCGGTCTCTGGAACGCCGAAGAACGGTTCCGTGAAAGCTATCTCACCACCTTCCCCGGGTTTTACGAAACCGGCGATGCGGGGATGATCGATACAGAGGGCTATCTTTACGTGATGGCGCGCACCGATGACGTGATCAATGTAGCCGGGCACCGCCTGTCCACCGGCGCGATGGAAGAGGTCCTTTCCGCCCATCCGGATGTCGCGGAATGCGCGGTGATCGGGGTTGCCGATGCGCTGAAGGGGCAATGCCCGGTCGGCTTCCTGTGCCTGACCAGCGGCGTGACCCGCGACCCGGCCGAGGTGGTGGCCGAATGCGTCACCCTGATGCGGGACCGGATCGGCCCGGTGGCCGCCTTCCGCAACGCGGTGATCGTGGATCGCCTGCCCAAGACGCGCTCGGGCAAGATCCTGCGCGCCACCATGGTCAAGATCGCGGATGGCGCCGCCTTCAAGCCCCCCGCCACAATCGACGACCCCGCCATTCTAAACGAAATCGCCGCCGCCCTGCGAACCATCGGCCTTGCGACCGGCGAAGCAGCCCAAACAGGCTGAGCGCCGGCGTGGCAGGCGGGCACGAAAAAAGCGGCCCCCGCAAAGGGGCCGCTTTTGTCAGTCAGGTCTTGTCGTCACATCGTATCGTCAGTGCAGGACGAACGTCGGATCAGACGTTGGTACGTGTGAAATCGTCGACCTGACGTTCGGCTTCGTCCTTGGCAATGCCGTAGCGTTCCTGGATTTTGCCGACCAGTTCTTCGCGGCGGCCTTCGACGACATCGAGGTCGTCATTGGTCAGTTCGCCCCAGTTGGCCTGTGCCTGGCCCTTGAATTGCTTCCAGTTACCTTGAATGCGATCCCAGTTCATCTTGATGCTCCTTCCAGAACGGGCACCTCCATGTGCCCTTCGGATAGTAAACGTGGCAGGGGCGTTGCCGGTTCCCCGGACGAGGCGGCGCATAGGCGGGCAATCGCCATGAGATCAGGGGGCCGCGATCCGCGCTCAGGGGCCGCTGGATCAGACGAATTGTTCCTGGATCAGCCGTTCTTCCAGCCCGTGACCGGGGTCGAACAGGATGCGATGTTCGATGCCCGGTTCGGAATGAACCTCGACCGAGAGCACATTGGTGACCGACCGGCTGTCGGCATCGGCCATCACGGGGCGCTTTTCCGGTTCCAGCACGTCAAAGCGGATCGTGGCGTTCTTGTGCAGCAAGGCCCCGCGCCAGCGCCGGGGGCGGAAGGGGGCGATGGCGGTCAGGGCCAGCACGTCCGTGCCGATCGGCAGGATCGGACCATGGGCAGAATAATTATAGGCAGTCGATCCCGCGGGCGTGGACACCAGCGCGCCGTCGCAGACCAGTTCCTGCATCCGGACCCGGCCATCCACCGAAATCCGCAGCTTGGCCGCCTGCGGCCCCGCCCGGATCAGCGAAACCTCGTTGATCGCCAGCGCCTCGTGCACCTTGCCATCGGCGCGGGTCGCCTTCATGGCCAGCGGGTTCAGCAGGGCCTCTTCGGCCTGCTCAAGGCGCTCGATCAGGTCGTCTTCGGAATATTCGTTCAGCAGGAAGCCCACCGTGCCCCGGTTCATGCCGTAGACCGGGACGTTCAGATGCATGGTGCGATGCAGCGTGGTCAGCATGAACCCGTCACCGCCAAGCGCCACGATCACCTCTGCCTCGGCTTCCGGGACGGCGCCATAGCGGGCGGTCAGGCTCTTGCGGGCCGCCTGTGCCAGCGTGCTGCGGCCGGCCGTAAACGCCAATTTGATGCTCATCGTCGCCTGTTCCCCAACTTCCGGGCCCCACCGGTCCCGGCGGGACGCCCGAAATTTCCGGGGTCCCTGTCCGGTCTTGAAACAATCACAACTTCCCGCCGGGGACCAGAACTTACCTATTGCGAACCATCCCTGCCGTTTTTCAACAAGATCATGACGATTTGGACACTTCCGCACAGGCAGGCAACAGGTTAGGTAGCGCCAAACCTGTTTGATGGAGATGCTGCCATGACCGACACCGGCTTTTTCACCGAGGCGCTGGATTCCCGCGACCCCGAGATCTTTGGCGCGATCCGCAAGGAACTGGGCCGCCAGCGCGACGAGATCGAACTGATCGCGTCCGAGAACATCGTCAGCCGCGCCGTGCTCGAGGCACAGGGCTCGGTCATGACCAACAAATATGCCGAAGGCTACCCGGGCAAGCGCTACTACGGTGGCTGCCAATACGTCGACATCGCCGAGGAACTGGCGATCGAACGCGCCAAGGAGCTGTTCGGCTGCAACTTTGCCAACGTCCAGCCCAACTCCGGCAGCCAGATGAACCAAGCCGTGTTCCTGGCGCTGCTGCAACCCGGTGATACCTTCATGGGTCTCGACCTGAACTCGGGTGGGCACCTCACGCACGGCTCGCCGGTGAACATGTCCGGCAAATGGTTCAACGTCGTCTCCTACGGCGTGCGTCAGCAGGATGAACTGCTGGACATGGAAGACATCCGCGCCAAGGCGCTGGAAAACAAGCCCAAGCTGATCGTCGCCGGCGGCACCGCCTATTCCCGTGTCTGGGACTGGCAGGCCTTCCGCGACATCGCGGACGAGGTCGGCGCCTACCTGATGGTCGACATGGCCCATATCGCCGGTCTGGTTGCGGGCGGTGTCCACCCCTCGCCCATCGGGATCGCCGATGTGGTCACCACCACCACCCACAAGTCCCTGCGCGGTCCGCGTGGCGGCATGGTGCTGACCAACGACGAAGCCATTGCCAAGAAGATCAACTCGGCCGTCTTCCCCGGTCTACAGGGCGGCCCGCTGATGCATGTCATCGCCGCCAAGGCCGTCGCCTTCAAGGAAGCCCTGGAGCCGTCGTTCAAGGATTACGCGGCGCAGGTCGTCAAGAATGCGCAAGCCATGGCCGATCAGCTGATGAAGGGCGGGATCAACGTCGTTTCGGGTGGCACAGACAACCACCTGTGCCTTGCGGACCTGCGTCCCAAGGGCGTGACCGGCAAGGCCGCCGAAAAGGCACTTGGCCGGGCCTGCATCACTTGCAACAAGAACGGCGTGCCCTTCGACCCCGAAAAGCCCTTTGTCACCAGCGGCATCCGTCTGGGCGCCCCGGCGGGCACCACCCGCGGCTTCAAGGAGGCCGAGTTCCGCCAGATCGCGGACTGGATCACCGAAGTGGTCGACGGGCTGGCCGCCAATGGCGAGGAAGCCAATGCCGAGGTCGAAGCCAAGGTCAAAGCCGAAGTGTCTGCGCTCTGCGCAAAATTCCCGCTCTACCCGACGCTCTGATCCGGTGGCTCTTGTCACGGCCCCGGACGCGGTTTAGGCCAAGCGCATGCGTATCGTCCGGGACTATCAATTCGTCACTGATCGCGATCGCGGCGCCGTCGCCGCGATCGGCAATTTCGACGGGGTTCACATCGGTCACCGGCTGGTGATCGACCTTGCCCGCGCCGAGGCCGCGCGCCTTGGCGCGCCGCTTGGGCTGATCACCTTCGAACCCCATCCACGTCAGCTTTTCGCGCCCGCCAGCGGAGATTTCCGCCTGACCAATGCCGCCGCCCGCGCGCATCGGCTGGAAAAGATCGGCGTCGAGATCCTGTACGAGCTGAACTTCAACCCCGCTCTTGCCTCGCTTTCCCCGGCGGATTTCGCCGACAAGGTGCTGCGCGGCGGTCTGGGGCTGCGCCATGTGATCGTCGGCGCAGATTTCCATTTCGGCAAGGGCCGGGCTGGCGGGGTCGAGGATCTGAAACGCTTTGGTGCAGAGATGGGCTTTGGCGTCACCATCGCGCCGCTGGTCGAAACCGACTCGCAAGAGGTATCTTCCACCGCGATCCGCTGCGCGCTTAGCGAAGGTCGCCCGCGCGATGCCGCAGACATGCTGGGCCATTGGCACCGGATCGAAGGCTTGGTGATCCGGGGCGATCAGCGCGGCCGTGACCTTGGCTATCCAACCGCGAACATGTCGCTGAAATCGCTGCACAAGCCGAAATACGGCGTCTATGCGGTGCTGGTCGATGTTCTGGATGGGCCGCACAAGGGCAGCTATCAGGGCGCGGCGTCCCTGGGAATGCGGCCGATGTTCGACGGGCAGGAACCGAACCTCGAGACCTTCCTGTTCGATTTCCGCGGCGATCTTTACGGCAGCGAGATCTCGGTCGCGCTGGTCGACTACCTGCGCCCCGAGGAAAAGTTCGACAGCCTCGAGGCGCTGATTGCGCAGATGGACCGGGATTGCGCGCAGAGCCGCGATATCCTGAACGCGACATGAGCGGGCTGAACGCAACATGAGCGGGATCGACCGAAGCGGCCTGCGGCCCCGGTTCTGGGAAACCGTCCCGCTGAAGAAGATGACCCAGGCCGAATGGGAAGCGCTGTGCGACGGTTGCGGCAAATGCTGCCTGAACAAGCTGGAAGACGACGAAACCGGCGAGGTCGCCATGACCCGCGTCGCCTGCCGCCTGCTGGACGACAGCACCTGCCTCTGCGCGCAATATCCCATCCGGCATCAGTTCGTGCCCGAATGCATCTCTCTGACCGCGAAGAGCCTGGAAAAGCACCTCTACTGGATGCCCCAGACCTGCGCCTACAAACTGCTGCATGAAGGCGAGCCGCTGTTTGACTGGCATCCGCTGATCTCGGGCGATCCCGAAACCGTCCATGCCGCCGGGGTCACCCTGCGTGGCCAGACCGTGCCGGAGTTCGAGATCGATGAAGACGACTGGGAGGATTACATCATAGAGGAACCGCAATAGATGTACTTTGCCTCGGACAACGCCGGGCCGGCCCATCCGTCCATTCTTGCTGCCATGACCGAAGCCAATCAGGGCTATGCCATGCCCTATGGCAATGACGAGATCATGGATCAGGTGCGCGACCGCCTGCGCGACATCTTCGAAGCCCCCGAGGCCGCCGTCTACCTTGTCGCCACCGGCACGGCCGCCAATGCCCTGGCGCTGGCGACCCTTTGTGCGCCCTATCAGACGGTCTTCTGCTCGCCCGATGCGCATATCCAGAACGACGAATGCAATGCCCCCGAATTCTATATCGGCGCGGGCAAGCTGACGCTGGTCGGCACGGGCGACAAGATCACGCCCGACGCCCTGACCGCCGCCATGGGCGACAGCCCCCGCATTTCCGTGCACAGCGCCCAGCCCGGTCCGCTGTCGATCACTCAGGCCACCGAAAAGGGCCGCGTCTACAGCGTTGCCGAAATCGCCGCCCTGACCGACATTGCCGCCGCCGCGGGCCAGAAGACCCACATGGACGGCGCGCGTTTCGCCAATGCGCTGGTGGCGCAGAATTGCACCCCGGCCGAGATGACCTGGCGTGCCGGTGTCGATGCGCTCAGCTTCGGTGGCACCAAGAACGGCTGCGTCGGGGTCGAGGCGGTGGTGATCTTCGATCCGGAAAAGGCCTGGGAATTCGAACTGCGGCGCAAGCGCGGCGCGCATCTGTTTTCCAAGCACCGCTACCTGTCGGCCCAGATGCTCGCCTATCTCGAAGGTGATCTCTGGCAGGACATGGCGCGCGCGGCCAATGCCAACATGGCGCGCCTTGCGACAGGTCTGCGCGCCCTGCCCGGAGCGCATCTGCTGCAGGATCCGCAGGCGAACCTGACCTTTGCCGCCCTGCCCCGCGCGGCCCATCGCCGCCTTCAGGACGCGGGCGCGAAATACTACCTGTTCGGCGCGCTCGACGGCGACCCCGACGAAACGGTCGAGGCCCGCTTCGTCTGTGACTGGTCCCTGCCCGAAACCGAGATCGACCGCTTTCTCGACATCGCCGCCGGTTGAACCACGTAACGGGAAAAGGGGCCACCCGACCCACGCGGCCCCCCTATACCCTGCTGCCCGCCGCGCTTTAATCCTGCGCGTTCAGGAAACTGCGGATCGCCTTCGCCGTTTTTACCGGATGGGTGATCGGCGCCATATGCGCGCCGGGAACCACGACGCGCTCGGCCCAGGGCATTTCCTGCGCCAGAGCCTCGTTGATACGGGCGGCATAGACCGGGCCATCGGCGCTTTCCACCAGCAGGACCGGCAGATCCAGCGCCGCCAGGCGCCCCTCTGCCAGCATTCCAAGCGGATCACCGTAATTGGTCGCGCGCAGCGCCTCGATCAGCCCGATCCGGTCGACAAAGCCCTGTCGTTGGACCTCCGGCAGGCGATCCCAGGCCCGGCCATCGCCCCAGACGGCCATGAAGGCGCGCGCGGCCTCCTCGCGCCGCCCGGCCTTCACCGCCAGATCATAGCCCGCCATTTCATGGTCGTGCTGCGCCTCCAGTTCTGGAAAGGCGCGGAAAGCCGGCGTCATGAAAGGCGGCTCTATCAGGGTCAGGGACCGCAGCAGATCCGGCCTTTCGACCGCCAGCCGCAGGCCGACCGTCGCACCAAAGCTGTGCCCCACCAGATCGACGGGGCCGACGCCCCAGTCGCGGATCAGATCGACCGCCATGGCCATCGTCTGTTCCTGAAACAGGCGATCCGGGTCCCAGGGCCCGGACTTGCCATGGCCGGGCACGTCGAAGGCGCGGCTTTCGGCCATGTCTTCAAGACTGGCCGCCACGCCCTGCCAGGCGCCGGAATGCGCCAGCGAACAGTGGATCATCAGGATCTGACGGCTGGCCCCGTCATCCCCCCAGCGGCGCCAGAATGTCTGCGTCCCGCCGAACGTCGCGGATGGCATCAAAGGCGGCCCTGCAGGTAGAGATCCAGATCCCCCAGGCGATCGTGCCCCCAGAATTTCTCCTGCCCGTCGACGATGTAGAAGGGCGCGCCGAAGACACCGCTGGCGACGGCCTCTTCGGTATTGGATTCGAATGTTTCAGCGCCGGTCAGCATCCCCGACATGGTCAGCGATGTGTCAAATCCGCTGGCCGAGAGGCATTCCTGGATCACCGCGTCTTCGGCGATGTCCTTTTCCTCGGCCCAGCAAGCGCGCAGCAGTGACTGCACCAGCGCGCCAAGGTCGCCTCCCCCCGCCGCTTGCGCCGCAATGATCGCGTAAGAGGCCGGCGCCGGGTTGGTGGGAAAGAATGCCGGTGTCAGAACCATGTCCATCCCGGTCTTGGCCCTGGCCCGGCGCAATTCCTGCATGCGATACTCCTGGCGGGCCGGCGCCCGGTCTGCCGGGGCGACGCCGCCGGTGGCAGCAAAGACCTTACCCAGATTGACGGGCTTGTAGGTGACCGACAGGTCATGGGCCCTGGCCAGCTGCTCCAGCCCGTCGCCGGCAAGATAGGTGAAAGGAGAGATCGGAGTGAAGAAATAATCGATATGCCTGGCCATGGGGATCCCCGCAATGCGCACGTTGTTTGGCAAGACCGTAACGGGGTGTTAATCGGGGTTCAACGTCACGAATCTGTCACTGCCCGGGTCGGAGACCGCCATGCCGAACTATGTCGAACCCAAGCTGATCGCTGGGAATTCAAACACGCCGCTCGCCACGGCGATAGCCCGGCGGATGTCCATGCACCGAGGCATGAGCGTCGACCTGGTGAAAGCCCGTGTCGAGCGCTTCAACGACGGGGAAATCTTCGTCGAGGTTTACGAGAACGTCCGCGGCGAGGACATGTTCCTTGTCCAGTCGACCTCGAACCCGGCCAATGACAACCTGATGGAGCTGCTGATCATGGCCGATGCCCTGCGCCGCAGCTCGGCCTCGCGCATCACGGCCGTGATCCCCTATTTCGGCTATGCCCGCCAGGACCGCCGTACCAAGGCCCGCACCCCGATCACCGCCAAGCTGGTCGCCAACATGCTGGTCGAAGCCGGTGTCGAAAGGGTCCTGACGATGGACCTGCACGCGGCCCAGATCCAGGGTTTCTTCGACATTCCCGTGGACAACCTCTACGCCAGCCCGATTTTCGCGCTCGACATCAAGGAAAAGTTCAAGGACCGGCTGGGCGACATCATGATCGTCTCGCCGGACGTCGGCGGCGTGGCCCGCGCCCGCGAACTGGCCAAGCGGATCAACGCGCCCCTGTCCATCGTCGACAAGCGCCGCGAAAAGCCCGGTGAAGTGGCCGAGATGACCGTCATCGGCGAGGTGAAGGACAAGATCTGCATCATCGTCGACGACATGTGCGACACGGCCGGCACGCTCTGCAAGGCGGCCGAACTGCTGCTCAGCTACGGCGCGACCGAAGTCCACGCCTATGTCTCGCACGGCGTGCTCTCGGGCCCGGCGGTCGAGCGGATCACAAACTCGGTCATGGAAAACCTCGTCATCACCGATTCCATCGCCGCGACTGACCCCGTTCAGAACTGCAAGAAGATCCGCGTCCTGCCCACGGCGCCAATGTTTGCTCAGGCGATACTCAATATCTGGAATGGCACTTCGGTCTCCTCGCTTTTCGAAACCGGCACGATGGAACCGATCTACGAAGGGTTTTTCCGCGGCTGATTCCGGGCGGACCGAAAGTCGCGCGACAAAGAACATCAAAGCCTCCGGCGGGGATATTTCCAACAGGGAAACGGGCAAACCAACCCCGCCGTAGGCCCCTATTGTTTCCCTGTTCAAAATATCCCGGGGGAGTCTCCGGCCCGGAGACGGGGGCAGCGCCCCCTGCGCCTAGTTTGCCAGGTGCTATCTCCTCAGGGCAAAGAAGTCCTTCAGTAGCTTCCCGGCCTCTTCGGCCGCGATTCCGTCATATATTTCAGGAACGTGGTGCGCTTGCGGATGACTGAAGATCCGTGGCCCCTGAAGAATGCCACCGGATTTGGGATCGGACGCCCCGAAATAAAGCCGCGCGATCCGTGCCGAGGATATCACCGCTGCGCAGAACGGACAGGGTTCCAGCGTTACGTAAAGCGCATGGCCCTGCAGGCGCTCGCTGCCAGCTTGGCGGCAGGCATCGCGGATTGCAAGGATCTCTGCATGGGCGGAGGGGTCGCAAAGCTCTCGTGTCCGGTTTCCGGCGCTTGAAACGATCCGGCCACGCGTATCGGCGACCACGGCGCCCACCGGCACTTCGCCACGGCTGGCGGCCGCGCGGGCCTCTGCCAGGGCCAGTTCCATGTGGGAGGTAAAGCTCATGCCTTTCCCTGCCTGCAGTTCTTGGCTTTCGCAAGTCCGCGCGACAAGGTAGAGCCAAAAGATGACCAGCAAACGTCCACCCCGCCTGCACCCCGACACCAAGACCTCCGGCACCCCGCGTTCCGGGGGGCCTGAACCGCGCGGCGCATCCGCGACGCCCGATGGCACTGCCCCCGCAGGCGACCGGATCGCCAAGGTTCTGGCCCGTGCCGGTGTGGCCAGCCGGCGCGACGCCGAAAAGCTGATCGAGGCCGGGCGCGTGTCCGTCAACGGCAAGAAGATCCAGAGCCCGGCGTTGAATGTCACCGCCTCGGATCGCATCCAGGTCGATGGCAAACCGCTGGCCGCCGCCGAGCCCGCGCGGCTCTGGCTCTATCACAAGCCCACCGGGCTGGTGACCACCTCACGGGACGAACAGGGCCGCGAGACGATCTTCGACGCCCTGCCCGAGGACATGCCCCGCGTGATGTCCGTCGGCCGGCTCGATCTGAATTCCGAAGGCCTGTTGCTGCTGACCAATGACGGCGCGATCAAACGCCAGCTTGAACTGCCTTCGACCGGATGGCTGCGCAAGTACCGCGTCCGGGTCAAGGGCGCGCCAACCGATGCCTCGCTGGAGCCCCTGCGCGAAGGCATCGTCGTCGACCGAGAGACCTTTCAGCCGATGAACGTCACCATCGACCGCCAGCAAGGCGCCAACGCCTGGCTGACCATCGGCCTGCGCGAAGGCCGCAACCGTGAAATCCGTCGCGCCCTGGAAAACGTCGGCCTGACCGTGAACCGGCTGATCCGCACCAGCTATGGCCCCTTCCAGCTGGGTCAGCTGAAACCCGGCGCGGTCGAGGAGATCCGCCGCAAGGTCATGCGCGATCAGCTTGGCCTCGAAGCCGAAGAAGAACCCGCCGCCGCGCAACGCCCCCGCCGCGTCACGCGCAAACGCAAGCCCGGCCCCGCCGATGGCGAAGCCCCATGGGAGGTCCCCTCGGACACCCCGGGCCGCAAGCCCGCGGGCTCCGGTGGCCGACCGTCTGGCGATGGTTTCGCGCCCGGAGCCAAGCGGTTCGGTGGCAAGCCCTCCGCCGGTGGCAAACCTTCTGCGGCAGGCCAGAAGGGGGCCAAGCCTGCAAGGTCTGGTCCCGGCAAACCCGGTGGCCCAAAAACAGGTGGCTTCAAGGCGGGCGGGCCCAGGACAGGCAGCCCCGGAACGGGCGGCACCAAAGCAGGGGGCCCCAGATCCAGCGCCCCGCCACGCGGCAAACCCGGCGGTCCGCGCCGGGGCTTCTGATCTCGCCCGGCACCCTCCGGCTACACCCTGTCTCAAACAATCCGGTCAAAACCCCGGCCGAATTTCCCGACTTTGCCGCTGCGGCACTGGAAGCTGCGGGACCCCGGCCCTAGATTGAGGGGAGCAACCGGAGGATCTGATGGCACGGGTGATATTTGCCCTACTGGTGGTGGCGGGCCTGGTGGCCTTGTCGACTGCCCTGCTGGCCGCGCTTGGCCGAAACCGCCGCGACACGGGGCAAGCCGAGGTCGTCCTGCGCCGCACGACGCCGCTGCAGAACCTCGCCTACCTGTTGTTGATTCTCATCATGACCGGCGCCGCCACAGGCCTGATGGTCCTGGAATGAGCGCTGAAACCCGAACCTCACGGCTTGCCAACCGGCTGGGCCTGCCCCGGTCGGGCAGCGCAAGGGTGCGACCGGCAGGCGCCCGGATCAATCTGCTCTACCTGCCCGCTGTGCTCAGCGCGCTCTCGGCACTCTGGTTGCCGCCGGCTGAGCTGGCCTATGGCCTTGGCGCGGCCCTGCTCTGGGGTGGCGCAGCGCGCCTCACCAGCGAAGGGCTGCTGGCCGAGCAGGCCTTCCGGTCACGCCGTCGTGCCCGGCGCCCGGCCCTGCCGCGAAAGCTGATCGCCAGCCTCGCCCTTGGCTGCGGCACCATGATGGCAACGCTGGCCCACGGTGCCACGCCGGGGGGGGCGCTGATCCTTGGCCTGATCACCGGCGCGCTGCATCTGGCGGCCTTCGGCCTGGACCCCCTGCATGACCGAATTCCCGAAGGCGACCCCGATTTCGCACACGACCGCGTGCTGCGGGTAGTGGAACGCGCCGAAACCGAACTGGCCGCGATGCGCGACGCCATTGCAACGCTGAAGGACAGGGCGCTCAACGAGCGCCTGCAGGACTTCGAAGGCAGCGCCCGACACCTGTTGTTGCTGGTCGAGGAAGACCCCCGCGACCTTGGCCAGGCGCGCCGCCTTCTGGGCGTCTACCTTACCGGTGCCCGCGCGGCCTCCGAACGCTTTGCCGAAGTCTATGCCCATCGGCAATCCCCCGCCGACCGGGCAGAATACGAGGCCCTGCTGGACGATCTTCAGGGCAATTTCGCTGCGAGAGCCGAAAAGATGTTGCAGGAGGATGCCATGGATATGACCATCGAGATCGAAGTGCTGCGCGATCGCCTTCGCCGCGAAGGCATCACATCACAGCCTGAAAGGACGGAATGAACCGCATGTCCAGCGACACCCGCACCAGTGACGCCCGCTCTACCGACACACGCCTTCGCGCACAGGATCAACAGAGGCTCGTCGACGAGGTCACCGCGCTGGAACTGCCAGAACCCTCGCCGACCGAGATCCCGCCCGAAGAGGCCGAAGGCAGTGACGAAATCCGCGCCCTGATGGCGCAGATCGACCTGGCGGACAGCGGGTCCATCATGGGGTTCGGGGCCAGCGCCCAGGGCGAATTGCAACAGATCAGCCAGTCCATGCTGGCCGATGTCCGCAACAAGGAAGCCGGCCCTGCCGGGGACAGCCTGCGCGAGATGGTAACCGCCATTCGCGGCTTTTCGGTCAGTGAACTGGACCTGCGCCGGGATCGCACCCTCTGGGAAAGGCTCAGCGGCCGCGCCGCGCCGCTGGCCCGCTTTTCGGCCCGGTTCGAGATGTTGCAGGATCAGGTCGACCGGATCACCGACGACCTTCTGGACCACGAACACCAGCTGCTGAAGGACATCAAGTCGCTCGACCTGCTCTATGAACGCACGCTGGATTTCTACAATGCCCTGGCGCTCTACATCGCGGCAGGGACCTGCAAGCTGGCGGCAATCGACAGCAAGGAGATCCCGGCACTGGAAGCCGTCCTTGCTGAAATGCCCGACGCGGGACCGGATGCGACCAGCCCCGCCGACGGGCCGCTCATGGCGCAGAAATTGCATGACCTGCGCGCCGCGCGGGACGATCTGGAACGCCGGGTGCATGACCTGAAACTGACCCGCCAGGTGACGATGCAAAGCCTGCCCTCGATCCGCATGGTGCAGGAGAACGACAAGAGCCTGGTGACCCGGATCAGCTCGACCCTGATCAACACGGTGCCGCTCTGGGAAAGCCAGCTGGCCCAGACCCTGACCCTGCAGCGCACCGCCGAAGCGGCCGAGGCCGTGAAAGCCGCCAGCGACCTGACCAACGACCTGCTCACCAGCAATGCCCGCACCTTGCGCGAAACCAACCGCCGGGTCCGCGAGGAATCCGAACGCGGCGTCTTCGACATCGACAGGATGAAGGCGGCCAATGCCGACCTGATCGGCGCCATCGAGGACAGCCTTCAGATCGCCGATCAGGGCAAGGCCCGCCGCTCTGCCGCCGAATCCGACCTGGCCACGATGGAGGCGGACCTGCGCAAGGCCCTTGCGGCGGCCCGCGCGGGCGGCGCCCCCTTGACGGGTCCCCGCGCCGAAGCAAATGAGACGGAACGCCAAACCGGCGGGCCGACGGACAAGCAGGCGCCGACACATGGATAAGAGGGCCGGATGGCAAGGGGCAAGGGGCATCGATCACAGACCCGCCTGAAGGCGGTCAGGGCGGGCCATGGGGCGCGCTGGCAACAGGCTTGCCGCCCGATCCTGTTGCCCTCCCTGAGGCTGGCCGTGATGGTCGGCCTTGCAGGCTGCGGGTCGATCTTCGGATCCGACCTGGCCCCCAGCGACGGTCCTCGCCCCGTTTCGCCCCCCGCTCACAGCACCCCGCCAGCCGCAACCGAACGGGACGAGGTCCTGATTGCCTATTACCGTCGCCAGCAGGACGACCTTCAGGTGCGCGGCCTGCTGCGCGTCGATGGGGGCGGCCCCGACACCGACTTTGATGCCGAGGATCTCGCACGCAATTTCGAAGCGGTGGCCTTCAGCGACGAACATTTCATGCGGGCCGCTGCCGGGGGCGCCCAGGTCCTGCGCCGCTGGGACGGTCCGGTGCGCATCGGAATAAGCTTCGGCGCCACGGTCCCCATGGGCGGGTTGCGGCGCAATGACACCGCGACGCTCGGCCACTACGCCAGCCGCCTTGCCCGGATCACGGGGCATGACATCCGCTATGTCCCGTCGGGAGCCAATTTCCATGTCATGGTGATCGACGAGGCGGACCGGCCCGAAGCCATCGCCCAGATCCAGCGCATCGCCCCGGACCTTTCTGCCCGTGCGCAGGCACAGCTTCTCGACCTGCCGATCGGCGTGCATTGCCTGGTTCTGGGCTTTGCCGCGCAAGGCAGCGCGGTCTACCAATCCGCCGTGGTGCTAATCCGGGCCGAACATCCTCCCCTGATGCGACGTGCCTGCATCCACGAAGAGGTCGCCCAGGGCCTCGGCCTGCGCAATGACAGCGCCGAGGCCCGGCCCTCGATCTTCAACGACGACATGGAATTCGCCCTGCTCACCAGCCAGGACGAGATGATGCTGAAAATGCTCTACGATCCCCGGCTTGCCCCCGGCATGACGCTGGAAACGGCTCGGCCCCTGATCCGCGCCCTGTCGCAGGACCTGCAGCCCACCGGACCAAGCTAGCCCTCTTGCCGCGCCTCGATTACCCCCCTACCCTGCCCTCGCCATCACCGGAAAGGGATCGAAATGCGCGCGCTATTGCAACGGGTTACAAGTGCCGAAGTCGCTGTCGAGGGCGAGGTCATCGGCCGTTGCGGAGCAGGATTGATGATCCTCGTCTGCGCCATGCGCGGCGATACCGAAGCCGAGGCCGAAAAGCTGGCAACACGCATCGCCCGGCAGCGGATCTTCAGCGACGAAGCGGGCAAGATGAACCTCTCGGTCACCGATGTCGGCGGCAGCGCGCTGGTCATCAGCCAGTTCACCCTGGCCGGCGATACCAGCCGAGGCAATCGCCCCGGCTTTTCCAGCGCCGCGCCCCCCGAAGACGGCCTGCGCCTTTATACACATTTCGCCGACTGCCTCGCCCAACAGGGTCTGCCCGTCGAAACCGGACGCTTCGGCGCCGACATGCAGGTCACGCTGACCAACGACGGGCCGATCACCCTCTGGATCGAGACCTGATTCCAACACCCTCACCGGCGGCGCACCTGCGCCCCGGCTCTTCATCATCTGGCCGTAAATACTCCGGGGGAATCGCCGCAGGCGATGGGGGCAGCGCCCCCTCCCCGACCTCAGACCGAGACTTCGGCCATCAGCTCTTCCTTGGTCAGATCGCTCTTGGTCCCCGATGCGGTCACCGATCCGCGCCGCATCACGTAGAAGCGATCCGCCAAGCCATAGGCAAACTCGAAATACTGCTCGACCAGGATGATCGCCATATCTCCCTTGTCGCGCAGGTATTCGATCACCCGGCCGATCTGCTGGATGATATTGGGCTGAATGCCTTCGGTCGGCTCGTCGAGCAAGAGCAGCTTGGGCTTGGTCAACATTGCCCGCGCGATGGCCAGTTGCTGCTGTTGTCCGCCCGACAGGTCCCCGCCGCGCCTATGCAGGAAATCCTTCAGGATCGGGAACAGCTCGTAGATCTCGTCGGGAATGAAATGCTCGGATTTCGGCAGGCAGGCAAAGGCCGTCTGCATATTCTCCTCGACCGTCAGCAGCGGAAAGATCATCCGCCCCTGCGGCACATATCCGATGCCCTTGTGGGCCAGCTGATGCGCCGGCAACCGGCCAAGATCCTCGCCATCCAGCGACATGGCCCCGCCAGACCGTGGATGTGTCCCCGAGATCGCCTTCAGCAGCGACGTCTTGCCAACCCCGTTGGTGCCCATGATGCAGGTCACCTGGCCGGTGTGCGCCTCCAGGTCGATCCCGTTCAGGATCTGGCTCTGGCCGTAGTGCAATGTCAGGCCGTTCACGTTCAGCATTTTCAGCGCCCCAGATATACTTCGATGACCCGAGGGTCCTTGGTCACGTGATCCAGGCTGCCCTCGGCAAGGACCGAGCCTTCGTGCAGCACGGTCACCTTGCAGCCCAGCCGGCGGACGAATTCCATGTCGTGTTCCACCACCACGACGGCCCGCGTCTTGGCCGCTTCGCGCAGCAGGTCGGTGGTATGTTCGCGCTCTGCCAGGGTCATGCCCGCAGCGGGTTCATCAACCAGCAAAAGGCGCGGCTCCTGGGCCAGCAACATGCCGATTTCCAGCCATTGCTTCTGACCGTGGGACAGCTCACCCGACTTGCGGGTCAGGGAATCCGACAGGCCCACTTCCTCCGCCAACTCCTCGACCCGCGCCCGGTCCCTGGACCCGGGACGGAAGAACAGGCAGCGGAAGGAGCCGCGCGGGTTCTTCAGCGCCATCATCAGGTTGTCCTGAACGGATTGGTCCTCGAAGACCGTGGGGCGCTGGAACTTGCGGCCCAGCCCGGCCTGGGCGATGCGGGCTTCGGACATCTTCAGCAGGTTGGTGCTTTTCTCGCCCCAGATGACCCGGCCTTCGTCAGGCGCGGTCTTGCCGGTAACGATGTCCATGAAGGTGGTCTTGCCCGCCCCGTTGGGACCGATGATCGCCCGCAGTTCGCGTTCGGCAATGGAGAAGGACAGGTTGCGGATCGCCTTGTAGCCATCGAAGGTGACCGAAATCCCGGAAACTTCCAGAAGCGTTGCCATTATTCGGATCCCTCCTCTTCGCGCAGTGATCCCTTGTCGGGACAATAGGCCATCCCATGGCGGTTCGGGGCGATCCGGTCGCCGATCAGGTCGAACAGCCCGCCGATACCCTTGGGCGCAAACAGCGTGACCAGCACGAAGCTGAGCCCCAGCAGCACCAGCCACCAGTCCACCCAGTCGATGGTGTAGAAGCCGAGCGGCACCGAAGGCACCAGCCCGCCGGTGAACCAGGACGAAATCAGCGACACCAGTGCTGCGCCGATCACCGCACCGTAAAGCCGCCCTCGCCCGCCGATCGCCACCCAGACCGCCAGGTAGATCGAGGCGATGGGGGCGACTTCGCCGGGATTGATGATGCCGGCCTGCGGGTAATAGAGCGCGCCGGCGATCCCCGCGATGATCGCGGTGAAGGTGAAGATGAACAGCTTGTAGCCTTCGACCGAATAACCGAGGAAGCGCACCCGCGCCTCGTCATCGCGAATGCCGCGCACGACCGAGCCGAACTTGCCCGAGACCACCCAGGCGCAGACGAGGTACCCCGCCCCGAGGGCAAAGGCCGCCGCCCAGAAGAACCACATCGAAATCACGGCCTGGCTGGCCTCGACGCCGGGCAGGTTCTGCAGGCCCGAAAGGCCGTTGTTGCCCCGCAGCCCGCTTTCGTTCTGAAACAGGTAGAGCGACAGCCCAAGGGTCATCGCCTGGGTCAGGATCGACAGGTAGACCCCGGTCACGCGGCTGCGGAAGGCCAGCCAGCCGAAGACCAGCGCCAACAGGCCGGGCACGATCACGACAAGGGCCAGTTGCAGGGGCAGCGAATGCGCGAAGTGCCAGACCACCGGGAATTCAGAGGAGCCGACGACGCCGAAGATCTGGCTGCCGATGGCATCGGTGACCTCTGCCGGGGTCGGGGGAATGGCGACGTTGGCCATGGAATCGACGATGATCAGCCGGGTGCGTTCATACATCAGCCACATGCCGACCATGTAGCCGCCAAGCCCGAAGAAGGCGAAGTGACCGAGGCTGAGGATGCCGCAATAGCCCCAGACCATGTCCATCGCCACGGCGATCAGGCAGAGGCAGAGCGTCTTGCCCAGGGTCTTGACGAAGGAGGTCGAGATCAGCCCGGTGCCAGTCGCCTCGCTGAGCAACGTCACCGCGAGGGTGAACAGCGCCAGGCAGGCGATGAAGATCAGGATCGATGGGTTTCGCAAGAAGAAGCTGTTCTTCACGTCCGGTCCTCCGGGGCTTTGTCTGCGGTCTCTGGCTCAGCGGGCACGATCAAGGTCCTGACGGGTTTTCGGTTGCGGGCGGGGCGGGGGCTCTGCCCCGTCTCCCATGCGGGAGACTCCCCGGGATATTTGAAACAGGGAAACGATCAATCGTCGGTGTCGATCTTCTCGGGTTGCCTGCCGCCCTGGACGACGGGCAGCGGCGGGCGGTCGAGATTGGCGGGGCGGCCCTGGATGATCATTGGTCAGTCTCCTGCTGCGCGGCCCTTGAGGGCGATGATGCCTCTTGGGCGGAACTGAATGAAGATGATGATGAAGACGATCATGTAGGTCTGGGCGGCCAGGGTGTTGGAGGGGTTGAAGAATTCGATCCCCTTCTGCAGCCCGCCGATCATCGCGGCGCCCAGCAGGGTGCCCCAGATGTTACCGACGCCGCCGACGACCACGGTCATGAAGCTTTGCACGATGTAATCCTGGCCGAGTTCGGAGGTCACCTTGGCATAGAGGCCGATGGCGACGCCGGCGATCCCGGCGATGCCGGAGCCGAGGCCGAAGGTCAGCATGTTCACCCATTCGGGGTTGATCCCCATGGAGGCGGCCATTTTCGGGTTCTGGGTCACGGCGCGGGTTTCGAGGCCGAGCCGGGTCCGTTTCATGATGAACAGGAAGACCCCGAGGAAGATCAGCGCCAGCACGAAGATCGCGATCCGGATGTAGGAGATCCCTACCACGTCGTTGAGGATCAGCGAGCCATCCAGCCAGGCCGGAGAGGTCAGCGGCCGGGCCTGGGTGCCGAAGATGTTCTTGGCCAGTTGCTGCAGTGCGATGGAGATCCCGAAGGTCGCCAGCAGCGTTTCCAGCGGGCGCGAATAGAGGTGCCGGATCACCAGCCGTTCCAGGGCCACCCCGGCGGCGAAGGTCACCGCGAAGGCCAGCGGGATCGCCACCAGGATCGAGACCGTGTAATTCGGGATCACCTGTTGCACCACGTAGCCGGTATAGGCACCCATCATGATGAACTCACCATGCGCCATGTTGATAACCCCCATCACCCCGAAAGTGATCGCAAGGCCAATGGCCGCCAGGAAGTAGATCGAGCCAAGCGACAACGCGTCGAGCAGGAAATCGGCGAACTGGTTCAGGCCGACGTTGAAGCCGATCGCGGTCAGGGCATCTTCGGCGGCCTCGGTCACGGTGGCATCGGGTTCGGCATAGGTCGCGTAGAAGGTGAAGCCGGCGATGATCTCGTCGATCTCGTCCTCGGTGGCAGCCGGTGGCGCGGCGCCGGAAGCGACGAGGTTGGCATAGGCGGTGACGCGGGCTTCGGGGTTGGAAAGATCCGCCAGGGGCACGCCACCGACCGCGCCATCGGCGATATTGGCGGCCAGGGTGTTGCGCAGATCGGCATTGGTCAGGAGGGGCGGCGCGAGGTCTTCGTCCACCAGCATCGCATAGGCCTGTTCGCGGGTGAAATCATCCGAACCGGGGGTGATTTCGTAAGCGATATTCTCGTCTTCGGGCAGGCTGACTGCGGCATGGGTCGTGGTGGCGACCAGCGGGTTCAGCGTGGCGCGGACATTGACATCGAGGTCGCCGGAGACGCTTTCGATGGCGGCGATGCGGGCCGCGTTGTCGGGGTCGAAACGGATCGTGAGCAGGGTTTCGAGGCGCTCCTTGCGGGCCTTGATCGCCGGATCGCTTTCATCCGCGATGGCATTGCGCAGCGGGGTCAGGTGGCTTGCCTCGCCATTGCGTTCAATCGCGTCCAGCGCGTCGATACGCTTGGCCGGATCGGGGTCGGAGAGCTGGAATTGCACCAGCGCCACGGCGATCAGGGCACGGATGCCGGAATTGGGACGCAATTGTTCAAAGCCGTCGTCATCGGCCAGGGTTTCCGCCACCTCGCCGCTGTCGAGATCGGTCAGCAGGTAATCCGAACCCTCGCGGGTCAGCTTGTAGAAAATGCCGTCGGATTCGCGCATCTGCAAATCGCGGCCAGCCCAGGTTTCCAGCACGAAGACCGCCTGCGGCAGGTCGGATCCGGCGATGGCGTCGATTGCCGGCTGAATCGTGCGGCGCGAGCTTTCCAGAAGGATCTCGGCATTTTCCTGAAGGATCGGCTGGATCGCACCGCCGGTCTGGGCCTCGGCAATCCGGGGCGTGCCGGTCGCGGCGACAAGACCGAATGCAAGGACCAGTCCAAGACCCCTGGTCAGTCGGGAACCTGTGCGAAGAGCCGGGAAAAGTCTTTTGATCATAAGATCCTGCAAACGGAAGGAGGAAAATTCCGGTGGCCGCCTGGCCGGGTTCGGGGTGCAGGCGCACGGATTGCGCACGCCTGCCCCGGAGGATCCGGATCCCCGCGCCGCAAAGGACGCGGGGCAACCGGTATCAGTAGTTGGACTTCAGCTGCACGCAGGTCTCGGTCTCGGTGTTGTACATGCCGCATTCCAGTTCGACCCAGTCAGAGGTCAGAACAGCGGATTCCGGCAGGAAGTCGGTCCATGCATCGCCCGGAACCGGATCGGTTTCCGAGATGATGTCGAACTGGCCGTCATCCATGATCTCGCCGATCAGCACCGGCTTGGTCAGGTGGTGGTTCGGCAGCATTTCGGCCATGCCGCCCGTCAGGTTCGGGAAGGTCTGGCCGACCATGGCCGCGATCACCGCATCCGTATCGGTGGTGCCGGCCTGTTCGACCGCCTGGACCCACATGTTGAAGCCGATGTAATGCGCTTCCATCGGATCATTCGTCACGCGGTCTTCACCGGCATAGGCCTTCCACTTGGCAACGAATTCCTCGTTCGCGGGGGTATCGGCGGACTGGAAGTAGTTCCAGGCGGCGAGGTGACCGACAAGGTTGGTGGTGTCGAGGCCCGAGAGTTCCTCTTCACCGACCGAGAAGGCGACCACGGGGATATCATCCGCCGAGATGTCCTGCGCGGCGAGTTCCTTGTAGAAGCCGATGTTCGCGTCGCCGTTGATCGTCGAGATCACGCCGACCTTCTTGCCGTCCGCCGCCAGGGCAACCACGTCCGAAACGATGGTCGACCAGTCCGATTGACCGAAGGGCGTGTAGTTGACGAAGATGTCTTCCTCGGCGATGCCCTTGTCCGTCAGGTAGGATTCCAGGATGTTGTTCGTGGTGCGCGGATAGACGTAGTCGGTGCCGAGCAGGGCGAATTTCTCGACCCCAAGTTCCTCGAGGAAGTAATCGACAGCCGGGATCGCCTGCTGGTTCGGCGCGGCGCCGGTGTAGAACACGTTGTAGGAGGATTCTTCGCCCTCGTATTGCACCGGGTAGAACAGCAGGCCGTTCAATTCCTCGATGACCGGCAGTGCGGCCTTGCGGGACGACGAGGTCCAGCAGCCGAAGATCACGTCGACGCCGACACCGGCGATCAGTTCACGCGCCTTTTCCGGCCAGATCGGCCAGTTGTCGGTCGGATCGACCACGACCGCCTCAAGCTGCTTGCCCAGGACACCGCCCTTGGCGTTCTGCTCTTCGATGAGCATCAGCATGGCGTCTTTCAGCGTCGTTTCCGAGATCGCGAGCGAGCCGGAAAGAGAATGCATGATGCCGATCTTGATCGTATCGTCCTGCGCCACGGCAGCACCCGAGATCAGAAGCGAGCCCGCGGCTGCGCCCAGCATCGTTTTCAGAAATTGCGACATAGGTTGGAATTTCCCCTTGTGACGCTGCTTGGGCCGGACCCGAAGTCTGCTTGCAATGAAATCAAGACATCCTCCCCCAGGACGCAGCCGTGCAGCTTTAGAATTGCATGCGCTCCGATCCGCGACCTTCCGGAAGCTCCTGGGCGCACCTTCCCTGTTTTGCGCCGGTCACGGACCTTTCACGGTCCTGTCACTGGCGCTTTCGGAAGGTGGCCCGTCTGCTCTGCATTTCCTACGGGGTGACGTAGGGGTGGGTATACAGGTGAGCGGATTCCACCATTCTGCCTGCATAGAAGGCGATTCTGCGCGCCATTGCCGGATATTTAGGCGTTTTTTTGTCACTAAGGCGACATATTGCCGACCTGATACGACTCATACGGGTATTGCGGCGCCGCAAAACTGCCATCGCAATTGTCCCGATACCGGGCCCATGGCGCGTCAGGGGCCTGATCGGGACCATGTCGTCCAGCGGATGGTCGGGGAAGTTGAAAGACGCACGTTCGGGACGGTCAGTCCCCTGCCCGTCCCCGATCCGAAGACGGAAGCAGGCGTGCCGCGACCCCAGGGACGAACAGCCTAGTCGAAGGTGAATGACGGCAGGTTCGAAAAGGCCTCGCGCAGGGCGACACCCCAACCTGAGGAGATTTCCTGGAAATAGGCGTCATCCGCCTCGACCCGGCCCGTGCGGCCCATGGCCAGAGAGCCATTTTCGTAGATGTGGTAATCCAGCGGCAGGGCCACCGACAGGTTCGCCTTGATCGTGCTGTCGAAAGACACCAGCAGCAGCTTCATCGCCTCTTCGAAGGACATGTCCGGCTCATAGGCGCGGATCAGGATCGGGCGGCCATACTTGGTTTCGCCCACCTGGAAGAAGGGCGTGTCGGGGCTGGCCTCGATGAAATTGCCCTCGGGGTAGATCAGGTAGAGACGCGGTTCGCCGTCCCCGATCTGCCCGCCTAGAAGCACCGTGGCATGGAAGGTCGAACTGGCCGTCTGGCCTGCGCCGGCATGTTCGCCGATGACTTCGCGCAGGGTCTGGCCAACAAGCCGGGCGACCTGGAACATCGACGGCAGGCGTTCGATGTCGGGCGAGCGTTCATCGGGACTTTTGCCGCGTTCCTGCAACAGGCTGATGACGGCCTGCGTGGTGGCCAGGTTGCCGGCGGTCATCAGGGTCAGGCAACGGTCACCGGGAACGTCGAAGTGGAACATCTTGCGGAAGGTGGAAATGTTGTCGACACCGGAATTGGTCCGGGTGTCGGACATGAAAAGGATCCCGCGATCAACTTGCATGCCTACGCAATAGGTCATTTCCGGCGCTCCGCTCTGGCCACCGGGGAAGAACCCCCCGGTCAGGGGACCCTATTGCTGAACTTGCACCGAAACGTAAAGCTCTTCTTCCGCATCGCCCTGACGAAGACCGTGCACAGGTGCCGCTTCGCCATAGTCGCGGCCAAGGGCCACGCGCACATAACGGTCATCCGGGCAGACCTGATTGGCAACATCGAAGCCGACCCAGCCAAGCGCATCCAGCCAGACTTCGCACCAGCCGTGGGTGGCACCCTGGTCCATCTGCCCGTCAATCAGCAGATAGCCCGAGACATAGCGCGCCGGCACCCCGAGGATCCGCGCGGCGGCGATCATCACATGGGCCTGATCCTGGCAGACCCCTTCGCCTGCCTTGGCGGCCTCTTCGGCGGTGGTGGTCACGGTGGTGGTCCCGGACTTGTAGGCGACCGCCTCGCTGACCGCGCCGCAAAGCGCGTGCATCCCCGACAACTGGTTGGCCGCACAGGCCTCTTTCACCGACCCGGCCAGCTTGCGGATCATGGCGCCGGGGGTCGTCGCGAACGTCTGCGACTTGAACAGCCACAGCGGTGCCAGCCCGGTGCCTGCCCCGATCACGCCGTTCAGGTTCTGCACCTCGACTTCGCCCTGGGACTGGATGGTGACCGAAGTCGCGCCCTCGTCCATCTCGACCATCTCGGTCACGTTGCGGAAGTGGTCGTCGTAAAGCACCTGCCGGGTGGCCCCGCTGACATTGCTTTGCCAGGACAGGACCTCTTGCCCGGCGGCGGTGCGCGGTGTCAGGCGCAGTTGCAGCAGGGCATAATCGACCGGGCGGTCATATGAATAGGTCGTCGTATGTGTGATGGCGAGGCGCATGTTCTATCCGTAAAAGCGGAAATCTTCCTGGATCTGGCTGGCAAGGTGGCCAGTTTCGATGATCGCGACCTTGAGGAACTCGTGCAGCCCCTCGTCGAGGACGGATTCGATATCCCGCCCTTCCAGCCGCGCCTTGAGCTGGCGCGCCAGATCGAGGCAGGGAAGATCTTCCGGCATCTCCTTGTTGAGGTATTCCAGGTGGCCGACCATTTCGGACAGGCAATAGGCCAGGCTGCGCGGCATCCGCTTGTCGAGGATCATGAAATCGGCGATCGCCTTGGGGCTGACATCGCCTTCGTTCAGCCAGCGGAAACTGCGGTAGGCCGAGACCGAGCGCAGGATGGTTTCCCATTGCACATTGTCCATGGACCCGCCGACATGCGCCGCCGAGGGCAGCAGCACGTAGTATTTCACATCCAGGATCCGCGCCGTGTTGTCGGCCCGTTCGATGAATGTGCCAAGGCGCGAGAAATCGTAGATGTCGTTGCGCAGCATGGTGCCGTGCAACGCCCCCCGCACCAGGCTGGAATGCTGGCGCACCGAGGCCAGCACACTGGCAAGGTTGTTTACCGACACCGGGCGCTGAAGCTGTTCGCGGATGTTCATCCAGGCCTCGTTGACGGCCTCCCAGACCTCGGACGACAGCGCCGTGCGCACCATCCGCCCGTTCGCCCGCGCCGCGTCGATGCAGGACAGCACCGACGACGGGTTGTCACGATCCCGCAGCAGGTAGTTGGTGACATTCGACTGATCGAAGGTCTCCCATTTGGCGATGAAATCCTCGCGGCCACCGGCGGTGGTCACGACGCTTTCCCATTCGCTTTCCGATGACCCCATCGATCCGGTCAACGCGATGCGGAACCCGGTATCGAGAAGCCGTGCAGTATTCTCGCTGCGCTCGAGATAGCGGAACATCCAGTAGAGGCCGCCAGCCGTACGTCCAAGCATGTCTGATCAGTCCCCCAGAACCCAGGTGTCTTTCGTTCCGCCACCCTGAGAGGAGTTGACCACAAGGCTGCCCTCCTTCAGTGCGACGCGCGTCAGCCCGCCGGCGGTGATATGCACCCGTCCAGGTGCCACCAGCACGAAGGGGCGCAGGTCCACGTGGCGTGGCGCAAGCCCCTTCTTGGTCATGATCGGCACCGTCGACAGGGCCAGCGTTGGCTGGGCCACATAGTTGTCGGGCCGCGCGATCAGCTTGTCCTTGAAAGCGGCGATTTCCTTTTTCGAGGCCGCGGGCCCCACCAGCATGCCGTACCCGCCGGAGCCGTGGACTTCCTTCACGACAAGGTCGGCCAGGTTGTCGAGCACGTATTTCAGGCTGTCTTCTTCCGAACAGCGCCAGGTCGGCACGTTCTTCAGGATGGCCTTTTCACCGGTGTAGAATTCCACGATGTCGGGCATGTAGGAATAAAGCGCCTTGTCGTCCGCGATCCCGGTGCCCGGTGCATTGGCGATGGTGATATTGCCGGCGCGGTAGACATCCATGATACCCGGCACGCCCAACATGCTTTCGGGATTGAAGCTGAGCGGGTCGAGGTATTCATCATCGACCCGGCGGTAGATCACGTCGATCGGCTTGTAGCCGCGGGTGGTCCGCATCTGCACCTTGCCGCCGATGACCTTGAGGTCATTCGCCTCGACCAGCTCCGCACCCATCTGGTCGGCCAGAAAGCTGTGTTCGAAATAAGCCGAATTGTGGATGCCCGGCGTCAGCACGGCGACCGAGGGCTTTACCCCGTCGAAATTGGGCGGCGCGCAGTCGGACAGCGACCGGCGCAGCTCGGCCGGATAGCTGGAAACCGGGCGGACCTTCATCTTGCTGAACAGTTCCGGGAACATCTGCAGCATCGTCTCGCGGTTCTCCAACATGTAGGAGACGCCGGAGGGCGTGCGCGCATTGTCTTCCAGAACGTAGAATTCGTTTTCGCCGGTGCGCACCAGATCGGTGCCGACGATATGGGTATAGACCCCGCCCGGAGGCATCATGCCGATCATCTGCGGCAGGAAGGCCGCGTTGCGCGAAATGATATGTTCCGGCAGGCGTCCGGCCTTCAGGATTTCCTGACGGTTGTAGATATCGGCCAGAAAGGCGTTCAGCGCGCGAACCCGCTGTTCGATGCCCTTTTCCAGCACCCGCCATTCCTGCGCGGCGATGATCCGGGGCACGATATCGAAGGGGATCAGGCGTTCCTGCGCATCCTTCTGACCGTAGACATTGAAGGTGATGCCGATCCGCCGAAAGAAAGTCTCTGCCTCGGCGGACTTCTTCAGCAGGGTCCGGGGATCTTCCCCGGAAAACCATTCGGCGTATTCGGCATAAGGCGCCCGGGGGGCTTCGCCCGCTTGCGCCATCTCGTCAAAGAACTTCCGTTCGTCCATCTCCACCCTCAGACCCTTTTCCCTTGGGCATCATTGGAGGGATCGTTGCAGAGGCTCTGCCGGTAAGCGAGAGCGGTTCCGCGTAAACCTCCGAAATGCAAATCGCTTTTGCGCCGCGCTGCACAAAAATCTTGCGCCCTTGTCGAAATCGGCCCGATGTCCCACCTGCGGTCCTCCCCGTCGGTGACACCCTGCCAATCCCTCTTCGTCGCGCGCCTCCCTTGTCCTGCTCCTCGCAATCTGCTCCCCGTGGCGCGACGCCGCCCGGCGGGAAATCCCGCAGGGCCTCAAGGGTTTAGCTAACGGTAACACGCGGCACCCGAAAATCCAGCACAATACGCAGCTTTCCTGTTTCACGGCTGCAAGGCGACGCCAGGGCACCCCCATACCGGGTTGCGGCGCGGCCGGACAGCAGCACGCGGGCAGTGGCAAGGCCAGTTGTCACTCCGTTCACACGGCGGACAACGCCCCTGCGCGCGCCCTTGCGCCAAGGCACCATTCCGCCACGGCCGTGCGAAAGTGATTAACTCTTTCTGGTCAATGGACAGGCATCGCTCTACCGTAGGCCGCATGAGTTCCGCATCGGGCGGCCTGGACGCAATACGGCGTCAGGTCATGACCCGGCGCCAAGCCCCATGCCAGAGGATCCGCGCGACTATGCACAGGCGCCCATCCCTAGCCCGAGCCACCGCTCTAGGCTGCCTTCTTTCCCTGACCCCCCTCACCGCGCCGAACGCCGCCGAAGTCGTCCTGAACGCCGGCAGCGACGAAGACCTGGTGAAGACGCTCCGCGCCGCCTCGCTGTCGGTAAAGGCCGTCGAGACGGACGAGATCACGGATGCGCAGGAACTGATTGCCGCCGCCAAGGCCGATTACAAGCGCATGATCGCCGCCCTGTATGACGAAGGCTATTTCGGCCCCGATGTCTCGATCAAGATCGACGGGCGCGAGGCGGTCGATGTCTCGGCCTTGCAACGCAACGTGACGGCCGAGAAAATTCTGATCTCGGTCGAACCCGGCCCGCTGTTCACCTTTTCGCAGGCCGAGATCGACCCCCTGCCCACCGGATCCGAGCCACCGGCAGGCTTCACCGTCGGGGCTACTGCCAAGACCAGCGTGATCCGCCAGGCCGGACGCACCGGTATCACCGACTGGCGCCAGGCAGGCTATCCGCTGGCCGATGTGACCGGGCAGCAGATCACCGCCAATCACGCCGATTCAAAAGTCGCGGCCAGTTTCGACGTCACGCCGGGGCCGCAGCTGACCTTCGGCACCGTCACCCTGTCGCCCGACAGCTATGACAGCAACGTCCGCCCCGAACGCATCCTCGAAATCGCCGGTCTGCCGGAAGGCGAGGTCTATGATCCCGACGAGGTCTCCAAGGCCGCCGACCGGATGCGCCGCACGGGGGCCTTTTCCTCGGCCGTGGTCACCGAGGACGACCATGCCTCTGCCGGGGATACGCTGGGAACCACCATCGAGGTCCGGGATGCCAGGCTGCACCGGATCGGCGCAGGCGTCGAGATTTCCAGCACCGAAGGCCTCAGCCTCAGCGGCTACTGGATGAACCGAAACCTCTGGGGCGGGGCCGAGCGGCTGCGCTTTGATGCCGAAATCGAAGGTCTGGGCGTCGATACCGGCGGCTATTACGGCGGCATCGACTATTCGCTGGAAGGCAGCCTGACCCGGCCGGCCTTCCACCATCCCGACATGGACCTTGTCTTCGGCTTCGAGCTGAGCCGCGAGGATGAGCCGGATTACCTGTCCGATGTCGGCGCGCTGACCGTCGGGCTGGAACGCTACATCAACGAGGACCTTACCGGATCGTTGGAAGTCGGCCTGCGGCTGAACCGGTCGCGCGATGACCTCGGGACCCGCGATTTCCTGCATTTCACCACGACCGGCGGGCTGACCTGGGACAACCGCAACAGTGAATTCGACGCCACCAAGGGCTTTTACGCCGATGTGGAGGTCACGCCCTTTGTCGGTCTGAACGGGGTCGATTCCTCGGGCGTGCGCAGCGAAGCGGACCTGCGGGCCTACCAGATGCTGGGCAGTGAAAAGCTGGTACTGGCCGGTTGGCTGCAAGTGGGGTCGGTCGTCGGTCCGTCGATCGTCAACACGCCTTCGGACTGGCTGTTCTATTCGGGTGGCGGCGGATCGGTGCGCGGACAGGGCTACAAGTCGCTCGGCGTGACCAACGGATCGGTCACCACCGGCGGACGCAGCTATGCCGCGATCAGCACCGAAGTGCGCAGCAAGTTCACCGACACCATCGGCGGGGCGGTATTCGTCGACTACGGCTATGTCGCCGAGGACGAGACCTTTACCGGCGGCGAATGGCAGGGCGGCGCGGGCCTTGGCCTGCGCTACTTCACGCCGATCGGGCCGATCCGGCTGGATCTTGCAGTGCCGGTGACCGGCGACAGTGACGCGATCTCGATGTACGTCGGGATCGGTCAGGCATTCTGAGGAACGGGCAATGTTGCGTAAATACCTGATCACCCTTGCAGCCCTCACGGCGCTGCTGCTGCCTGCCCCGGTCCTTCTGGCGCAGGATGCAGACGAAGACGACGGCGCGAATTTCCTGTCGCGCACCCTGCAGAAGGTGCTGTCCAGCGCCGGTCGCGAAGTGCGCATCACCGGCTTCGAAGGCGCGCTGTCGACCCAGGCAACCCTCGGCAAGATGACCATCGCCGATGACGACGGCATCTGGCTCGAACTGGACAACGCCGTGCTGGACTGGCGCCGCCTTGCGCTGCTGCGCGGCCGTCTTCAGATCAACGAACTGACGGCCGAAAGCCTGACCATCTACCGCCTGCCACCCACGGTCGAGGATACCTCGGCCCCGGCGCCGGAATCTTCGGGCTTTTCGCTGCCGGACCTGCCGGTATCGATCAACCTCGACCAGATGCGTCTGGACAAGGTTGATCTGCGCGAACCGGTCTTCGGGCAGGCCGCTGTCCTGTCGCTGACCGGCAAGGCCGCCCTGGCCAATGGCGGACTGGATACCGACATCCAGATCGACCGGCTGGACCGCGACGGCGAGATTTCCGTCACCGCCGCCTATGCGCCTGACAACGAACAGATCACCGTCGACCTGACGGTGCAGGAACCCGAGGGCGGGATTCTGGCGCATCTGATGCAGCTTCCGGGTCTCCCTTCGGTCGACCTGACCGTGAATGGCGAGGGCCCGCTGGACAATTTCGCCGCCGATCTGCGCCTTGCCACGGATGGTGAGGACCGCCTGACCGGCAAGGCCGCGATTACCGGGCGCGACGACGGGGGCCGTGAATTCAATCTCAACCTCGGGGGCGACCTGACCGCGCTGGCCGCACCGGATTACCGCGACTTCATGGGCACCGATATCGGCCTAGTCGCCACCGGGAGTCAGGATAGTGACGGGGCGATCAATCTTGATCTGTTCCGCGTCAGATCCGCCGCGCTGAACATGGAAGGCAAGCTGGCGCTGGACGCCGACAAGCAGCCGTCGTTCTTTGACCTGACCGGCCAGATCGCCTCGCCTCAGGGTGCGGACCGGGTCGATCTGCCCTTCGGTGAAGGTATTTCGCTGGCCGGGGCCGACCTGAAACTGGACTTCGACCGCAGCCAGTCGGATGCGATTACCGGTCGGATCGAGGCGCGTGCGCCCGCCGCTCAGGGCTTTGCTGCCGACACGCTGGCGCTGGATATCTCGGGCGCCCTGCCCAAGGACGGCGCAGGCCAGGTGGGCATCGCATTCGATGCCAGCGGCCTTTCGACCGATGATCCCGCCCTGGCCCAGGCGGTCGGGGACGCGGTGACAGGCTCGGCCACGATCGGCTTCGGCGAAGGCCCGGTCGAGATCCGCGACCTTGTGTTCAACAACGATGTCGTGGCCCTGACAGGCTCTGCCAGTTTCGAAACCGAGGAAAAGAAGGCCAATGTCTCGGTCGCGGCTCAGGCCGATGTGTCCGATCTGTCGGCCTTTTCCGCCCTTGCCGGACTGGAAGGCCTCGCCGGTCAGACGGCCGTGGATGTGACGCTCGACATGACCCTGCCCTCGGGCGAGATGCGTCTGACGGCCACCGGGTCGGGCGACAACCTGCGTACCGGGATCGAACAGGCCGATGCCCTGCTGGCAACACCTGTCGCACTGGACGTGGATGTCGAACGCAACGAGACCGGGCTGACGGTCCACAAGCTCGACATCGGCAACGAGGCCCTTCAGGCCACCGCCGAGGGTCGCCTGGCCAGCAATGACGGCGAGATCACCTATGCCCTGACCCTGGCCGATGCCGGGGTGATGACGGGCACACAATCGGGTCCCGTGACCTTTGGCGGCGCCGTGACCCAGACCGAAGAGGCCATGCATCTGACCGGTTCGGGTGGTGGCACCGACATCGCCGTCGGGATCGAAGCGGTCGACAACCTTCTGGCCGGCAAGCTTGACCTGGACTTCGCGCTGAACCTGCCCAACGAGGGTGCACCGGACCTTGAAAACGCCCTGATCGAAACCGGAGAGCTGCGGGTTCAGGCCGACGGCAGCCTTGATCCGGCGGCCATGGCGCTGGACTTTTCGGCGCGCCTTGCCAATTCCGGTGTCTTCACAGGCGGCAATGCCGGACCTCTCAGTCTGAATGGCCAGGTCCGCACCGAGGCAGGCGGCGTGATCCATGCGCAGCTTTCGGGTGGGGGTGACCAGCTTGGCATCGGGATCGAAGCGGTGGACAACCTGTTGCAGGGCCGTCTTGGGCTGGAGGCCGACGCAACGGTCGACGGCACCCTGATCACCCTGCACCGCGCCCGTGTGGAATCGCCGGGGCTGACGCTGAATGCCTCCGGGACGATGGATGACGGCACGCTGGATTTCAGTGCCAGCCTTGGCCTGCCCAATTCCGCCGCCCCGCTTGGCGAACAGGCCGGGCCGGTCGATCTGACGCTGAAGGTCACCGGATCCGAGGGCGCCTATCGCGTCGTCGCCGATGGCAAGGGGCAGGACATGGGGATCGGCAACGATCTGGTCGACTCGCTTTTCGCCGACGACAGCACCCTGCGGGCCGATGTCAGCAGGGCCGCCGGTGGCGGTATCCGCATCGACGAAGCCAGCTTTACCTCGCGGGCGATCACCGCAACGGCCTCGGGTGTCGTGGACGAGGAAGGGCCGAAGATGGACTTCGACGCCCGGCTCGACAACATGAACCGCCTGTCGCCGCAGATGAACGGCCCGCTGACCGTCAAGGGCGCGGTCCGCCCCGACACGAGCGGGGCGATCTCGGTCAATGTGACGGCGGACGGCCCCGCCGGGGCGCAGGCCAGGGTTGCCGGTCTGGTCGCCAAGCCCGATGGCTCGGTCGATGTCACGGTCAACGGCTCGGTGCCGCTGGGGCTGGCCAACGGCTTCATCTCGCCGCGGTCCGTTTCCGGCACGGCAGCCTTCGACCTGGCGCTGAACGGACAGCCCGGCCTTGACGCGCTGAGCGGTCAGATCAGGCTGAGCGATGGCCGCGTGGTTGCCCCCGCTCTGGGCCAGGTGATCAACAACATCTCTGGCACAATCGGTCTGGGTGGCAGCCGGGCCAACGTGCAGATGACAGTCGCGCCACAGGACGGCGGGCGGCTGACCATCGCCGGACCGGTCGATCTGAATGCGCCCTATAACGCCAATGTCGACGTGACCTTCGCCAGCTTCATCGTCAACCAGGGCAGCTTTGCCACCACCGAACTGAACGGCACCGTCGCGGTGCGCGGTGCGCTGACCGGGGGCGGGTCGGTGACGGGTCGCATCGGCCTGACGAATACCGAGATCCGTCTGGCCGACACCGGCCTGGGCGGGCCGGAGGCCATACCCGACATCCGCCATCTCAGCGAACCCAGGGGCAGCTACCTGACGCGGGATCGCGCCGGGCTGGTGCTGACCGAGACGTCGCAGGCCGGCGGCGGGTCCGGCACAGCCGCGCCACCGCTGAACCTCGATTTGCAGATCGTGGCCGATAACGCGATCTTCATCCGGGGCCGTGGCCTTGATGCGGAACTGCGTGGCGGTCTTACGATCCAGGGCACCACTGCCGATATCCGTCCGGTCGGCCAGTTCGACCTGGTGCGCGGACGGCTCGATATCGTGGCAAAGCGGATCGACCTGACCGAAGGCTATGTCCAGCTTGCCGGCAGCTTCGAGCCGATCATCCACTTCGTCGCGGAATCCGAAAGCGGCGACTACGTGATAACCATCTCGATCGACGGCAGCGTGATCGAACCCGAGGTCGAGTTCACCTCGGATCCGGATCTGCCCGAGGACGAGGTGCTGTCGCAGCTGTTCTTCGGAAGCGGGCTGAATTCGCTAAGCCCGCTTCAGGCCGCCGAACTGGCCAGCGCCGTGGCCACCCTGACCGGATCCGGCAATGGCGGGCTATTTGAAAAACTGCGCGCCGGGACCGGGCTGGATGAACTGGATGTCTCGACCAACGACGACGGCCAGACCAGCCTGACCCTGGGCAAGTATTTCGCCAATGGCGTCTATTCAGAAACCGAGGTCACGGGCGATGGCGAAACCAGCCTGACGCTCAACTTCGATGTCTCGGACGATGTGACCGCCAAGGCCGAGGCAACCTCGGACGGCGATACATCTCTCGGGATCTTCTTCGAAAGGGATTACTAGGTCGCGCCTTGCCCGATAGGCTACCCGAACGGGCCGAGGGGGAACCTTCGGCCCGTTTTCCCTTTGCCCGGCGGCCCGTCGGGCACTGGACATTGACAGCGGGGGATGACAGCAGGCCATGCTTGGCCGGTCTTTGCCCGGAATGCCACCGCCCCGCCCTATGAAAGCCCGCCTGATGCCTGAACACGTCCAGCCCTCTGCTTTGCAGCCCCCCGTATCGCCGCCCACCGGAACGGATATGGGTCCGGCACCGGGCCGCTGGCGGGCGCTTGCGCTGATCGGGCTGGGGGTCATCGGGGTGATGTCCACCTGGTTCTCGGCCACCGCCATCGCGCCGGATCTCGCCGCGCTCTGGTCGCTTGGGGCGACACAAAGCGCCTGGCTGACCATCGCCGTGCAGCTAGGCTTTGTCGCCGGTGCCATCGCTGCCAGCCTTCTGAACCTGCCCGACATCGTGCCCCTGCCGCGCCTGATTGCGATCTCGGCGGCCCTGGCTGCCCTTGCCAATCTCGCGCTCCTGATCGTGCCGGGACCCGGTATTGCCATCGCGCTGCGCTTCGTGACCGGGATCGCCCTCGCCGGGGTCTATCCTCCGGCGATGAAGCTGATGGCCACATGGTTCGTTAAGGGACGCGGGCTGGCGCTTGGTCTGCTTCTGGCCGGGCTGTGCTTTGGCTCGTCCCTGCCCCACCTGGTGCGGGCCATGACCTTCGGACTGGACTGGAAACTGGTGGTGATCGCCACCAGCGCGGCTGGCTTCGTGTCGGCACTGGTCTTTGCCGGTGCCCTGCGCGAGGGCCCGCACGGCTTTGCCCGCGCCGTCTTCAACCCGCGCCAGACCTTTGCCATCCTGCGCAACCGACCGGTCATGCTCGCCAATATCGGCTATTTCGGCCATATGTGGGAGTTATACGCCGCTTGGGCCTGGTTGCTGGCCTATGGCGCCGCCGCCCGGTCCGCAGGTCTGACCTCCTTTCCCTTTGCCACCCCCGAGATGCTGGCCTTCGTCGCCATCGCCATGGGTGCACCGGGCAGCCTGATCGCGGGCTGGATGTCCGACCGGATCGGGCGCTGCTACACGACCATCGCCCTTATGGCCCTGTCGGCCGGTTGCGCGGCGCTGATCGGCACGGCCTTTGCCGGGCCGCCATGGCTGCTGGCGGCCATTGCCCTGCTTTGGGGGATGACCGTGCTGGGGGACAGCGCACAATTCTCGGCTGCCGTGTCGGAACTGGCCCCGCCGGATCTGGCAGGCACCGCGCTGACCCTGCAAACCGGCGTCGGCTTTGCCCTGACCATCCCGGCGATCCAGCTGGTCCCGGTGATCGCCGAGTGGATGGGATCCTGGCAATGGGCCTTCCTGCTGCTGGTTCCGGGGCCGCTGATCGGTATCTGGGCGATGGCCCGCCTGCGCCGGATGCCGGAAGCCGCCGCCTTGGCGCAGGGGCGCCGCTAGGTCAACGGGCCGCCCTGGGCTGCTGCCGCCACCAAAGTCTGTTCATTCCCGCACAGGGTGACCTGCACTGGCTGCGGGTCGCTCCCCCTTGCCCGTCGGTCCGCCGCGATTTAGTTACCTAGCTAACAAGTTAGCAAAACAACTAAATCCCCAAGAGGCCCGCCATGACGCAAGAGCGCGATATCCTGGACGCGATCCAGTTGGTTGTCCGGGAACTGCGACGCCAGTTCGATGCCGATGCGCAGCGCACCGGGCTGACCCTGTCGCGCTCAAAGCTGCTGCGCACCCTTGCCCGGATGGAAGGCGCGACGCAGGCGCAACTGGCCCAGGAACTGGAGATCGAAGCCCCTTCGGCCAAGCGGTTGATCGACGCGTTGGAACGCGATGGCTTTGTCGAGCGGCGGGGCTTGGAAGGGGATGCGCGCAAACGGGCACTGTTCCTGACCGAACGCGCCCGCCACGAGCGGGTCGAAGGTTTTGCCGCAAAGATCCGTCAGGAGGCGCTGAAAGGCCTGACGCCCGAAGACCTGACCCAGGCGCGGGATGTGCTGGACCGGATTTCATGCAATCTGACCGAGATCCGCGGCGATGACCGCTGAAGCCTCTTCCCCAAGTGCAGCGCCCGCCGCCGCGCCGGCACAGGTCACCGCCCCGGAAGAGGCGCCGGCGATGTCGTGGAAACGCGCCCTGCCCTATTTCCTTGCCTCGCTGGTTCTGGCGCTCAGCCAGGGGCTGGGCCAGGGTTTCGTGTCGAGCAATATCCAGCAGATCGCGGGTGACCTTGGCGTGACCACCACTCAGGCAAGCTGGCTGATGGCGGCCTACATGATTCCGCGCGCCTCGTTGCCGATGTTGTTGATCAAGATCCGCACCCAGTTCGGGTTGCGCCGGTTTGCCGAGATCGGCGTGGCGATCTATGTGCTGGTCGCCTTCGCTTCGGTCTGGATCTCGGACCTGCGCTCGGCGGTGATCATCCAGTTTCTATCCGGCGCGGCGGCGGCGTCGCTGTCGACGCTGGCCTTTCTCTACATGCTGGAACCACTGAGCCGCGTCTGGAAGATCCGGGGGGGGCTGCCCATGGCCCTGGCGCTGATCCTGTCGGGGTCTAGCCTTGCGCGGGTGGTCTCGCCGGCCCTGATCGGGGATGGCGGATTGGTGGGCATCCACCTGACCGCACTTGGCCTTGCCATGCTGGCGGCGACGCTGGTCTACCTGCTGCCCTTGCAGCCCTTGCCGCGCGCGAAAGTGATCCAGACCACGGATCTTGTCAGCTTTTCCCTGATCGCGATCGGCTTTGGCGGCCTGACCGTGGCCTTCATCCTTGGCCCGCTGCACTACTGGACCTCGGTACCCTGGATCGGCTGGCTGCTGGCCGGATCGGTGCTGGCCCTTGGGCTGGCGGCGGTGATCGAACTGGGGCGGGCGGCCCCGCTGGTCGATATCCGCTGGCTTGCCTCGCCGGCGATGCTGCATCTGACGGCGACGCTGCTGTTGTTCCGGCTGGTCCTGTCAGAGCAAAGCTCCGGGGCCCCACGCCTGTTCAGCACCCTTGGGGTGGCGCCGTCGGCCATGACCGGCTTGTTCGCGGTGATCGTGCTGGCGGGGCTGCTTGGCGGGCTGGCCTGTGTTGCCTGGGTGAAGGCCGAACGCATCCCGCTCTTTCACCTTGCGGCGCTGCTGCTGATCGCGGCCGGGGCCTGGATGGACAGCCAGTCCACCGTGCAGACCCGCCCCGAACAGATGCTGCTGAGCCAGGCGATGATCGCCTTTGCCGGCATGTTGTTCCTGCCGCCTGCGATGATGATCGGCCTTGGCCGCGCCATGGCCAAGGGGCCGAATTACCTTCTGAGCTTCATCGTCGTCTTCCTGTCGACCCAGAGCCTTGGCGGTGTCGTCGGATCCGGCCTGTTCTCGACCTACGTCACCCACCGGCAGGCCGCGCATTACCAACTGCTGAAGGAACAGATCGTCACCACGGATCCGCTGGTGCTGAACCGGATCGCGGCGCTGGTCACGGCCAAGGCCGGGGTGATCACGGATACCAGCCTCGCCAAGCTTCAGGCGGTCAGCGACATCGCCGCCGAGGCCGTCAGCCAATCCTACGTCCAGGCTTATAACGACGCCTTCTTCCTGATCTTCCTGGTGGCCGCTGCCGCCGCCTGCCTGCTGTGCCTGCACCTGTTGCAGATCATGCTGAGCAAGTGGCTTTCCGCCCGCCCGGACCAGACCTCAACCCGAGTAGAGCCATGAAACCTGTCCATATCCTTCCCACTGCAATCGCCACGCTGATCGGTGTCTGCGGCGTTCTGCTGATGCTGTTCGCCTGGCATCTGCCGCCCTTCTCCCCGGCCCAGCCCCGGACCGAAAACGCCTATGTGCGCGGCAAGGTCACGGTGCTGGCGCCGCAACTGTCGGGCAAGCTGAGCGCGGTGCCCGTCACCGATTTCCAAGAGGTTCACGAGGGCGAATTGATCGCGCAGATCGACGACCGCATCTATCGCCAGCAGCTGGCACAGGCCGAAGCCGACCTGGCCTCGGCCGAGGCGGCCCTGCGGGTGGCTGAGCAGAACGTCAAATCCAGTGCAGCGACCGGACGGTCCGCCGAAGCCTCGGTCCGGGCCGCTGAAAGCGCCGAAGAAACCGCAGCAGCGGAATGGAAGCGGATCGAGGCGCTGCAGGACCGCGGCATCACCTCTGCCTCGACGGCGGATCAGGCAGAGCTGTCCTGGAAACAGGCCGTCGCCGCGGCCGAAGTCGCCCGGGCCCAGAGCGAGGCCCAGAACGAGGCGATCGAAACCGCGCGGGTCAGTCTGGCCAGCTACCGCGCCGCGATCACCAAGGCCGAGGCGGCGCTGGAAACCGCGCGGATCAACCTTGAGAACACCCAGATCCTTGCGCCCGTGGATGGCCGGCTGGGGCAGGTGTCGGCGCGGGTCGGGCAATATGTCAGCGCCGGCACATCACTGGTCTCCATCGTCGGGAAAGACATCTGGGTAATCGCGAGTTTCCGCGAGACCGGGATGGGCGGGGTGCAGATCGGGCAGCCTGTGCAGATCGCCGTGGATGCGATGGGGGGCCGTGTATTTTCGGGCCAGGTCGAAAGCCTGTCACCGGCGACGGCCTCGGAGTTCAGTCTGTTGTCGAGCAGCAATGCGACCGGCAACTTCACCAAGATCGCGCAGCGGCTGCCGGTGCGGATCTCGATCAACCCAGGACAGGAAATGGCCCCTGTCCTGACCCCGGGTCTTTCGGTGGAGGTCCAGATCGAGACCGGCGCGCTGTAACCGGGCGGCGGGGGTACGGGGGGATCTGTCCCCCGGACCTTTTTTTACAGGGGGCGCGGGGGCTCTGCCCCCGTCTCCGTGCCGGAGACTCCCCCGGGATATTTGGAACAGGGAAACCGTGAAGTGGTGCGCCGGCAGGCTTAGTCGGCGGCGGCTTCGGCGCGGCTTTTTCCCGAGACGTTCAGGGCCAGGGTGGCCGCCATGAAGCCGTCCAGCGCGCCGTCGAGCACACCGGAGGTATCGGAGGTTTCGTGGTTTGTGCGCAGGTCCTTGACCATCTGGTAGGGCTGCAGGACATAGCTGCGGATCTGGTTGCCCCAGCCGGCAGAGCCCTTGTTTTCATGGGCTTCGTTGATGGCCGCGTTCCGCTTGTCGAGTTCCATCTGGTAGAGCCGCGATTTCAGCGCCTTCATGGCGATGTCGCGGTTCTGGTGCTGGGATTTTTCCGAACTGGTCACGACGATACCAGTGGGATGGTGGGTGATCCGCACGGCGGAGTCGGTGGTGTTGACGTGCTGGCCCCCTGCCCCCGACGACCGGTAGGTGTCGATTCGGATGTCGTTCGGCTGCACCTCGATATCGATATTGTCGTCGACCACCGGGTAGACCCAGATCGAGGCAAAGGAGGTTTCGCGCGTGCCCTTGCCGAAGGGAGAGATCCGCACCAGCCGGTGTACGCCGCTTTCCGATTTCAGCCAGCCATAGGCGTTGTGCCCCGAGATCTTGTAGGCGCAGGACTTGATGCCCGCTTCGGCGCCGCCTTCCTCGGATTGCAGTTCGACCTTGTAGCCACGTTTTTCGGCCCAGCGGACATACATCCGCTGCAGCATCGCCGCCCAGTCGCAGGCCTCGGTGCCGCCGGCGCCGGCGTTGATTTCGAGGAAGGTGTCGTTGCTGTCGGCCTCGCCGTTCAGCAGCGCTTCAAGTTCCTTTTCGGCGGCTTTGGCGCCAAGGGCCTTCAGGGCCTCTTCTGCCTCGGCGACAACTTCGGCGTCGTCTTCCATCTCGCCCATCTCGATCAGTTCGACGTTGTCCGAAAGCTCCTGCTGGATGCTGTCGTGCACGGCGACGGAGTCGACCAGCGCCTGGCGGTCACGCATCAGGGCCTGGGCCTTGGCCGGGTCGTCCCAGAGGTTGGGATCCTCGACGCGGGCGTTGAACTCTTCCAGCCGGTGCTGGACCGTCTCCCAGTCCATCCGCTGGCGCAGAAGCTCCAGGGATTTCTCGATCTCGGCAACGATGTTCTGAGCCTCGGCGCGCATGGGTCACCTTTCACCTTGAATGACAGAGCCGCGTGATAGCAGCAGCCCCGCCCGCGGGCAAGGGAGGGGCCGGGACAGGCATGGCGGCCCGGCCGCTACGCCTTTGTCCCTTGGCCCAAGCGGCGTCCGCAGGGCTAGTAGAGGCCGCCCGACGACAAGGTACCGAAATCGGCGCGCGGCCCGATGGTCGTGGTTTCGCCGGTCGAGGTGGTGACCTGGGTCTGGCCCTGGGCCTGGGCGGCCTCCTCGTAGAGCGGCAGGTTGGAGCCCATGGCGAAACCGCCGTCGAAGGAGACACCGAAGATCGGCTCTTCGCCGTCGCGGAAGTATTCGGCAACCACATTCGCCCCGGAGGCATCGTCGGGCAGACGCGCGCCGGTGAACCTGTCGATCTTGATGAAATGACCGCCCGGCGGCAGATCGAAATCACCGCCGCCGAATTTCTTGACGGCCTGTGTCATGAATTCCTGAAAGGCCGGCCCGCAGAGCGTGCCGCCATAGCCGCGCCCGCCCATCATCGGGCGGGGATTATCGTAGCCGATGTAGCACCCCGCCACGATGTTGGAGGTGAAGCCGACGAACCAGGCGTCGCGCGCATCATTGGTCGTGCCGGTCTTGCCGGCGGTCGGCACCGGCAGGTTGACCACGCCCGAAGCCGTCCCGCGCTGCACCACACCCTGCATCATCGAGGTCAGCTGATAGGCGGTGATGGCGTTCATCACCCGTTGTCGGTTGCTGACGATGATCGGGCTTTCCCCGCGCGGCAGGTTGCCATCGTAGCAATCCGCGCAGATCCGGTCGTCGTGGCGATAGACGGTGCGGCCATTGCGATCCTGCACCCGGTCGACCAGCGTCGGTTCGACCCTTTCGCCGCCATTGGCGAACATCGCATAGGCCGAGACCATCTTGAACAACGTCGTTTCCTCGGAACCGAGCGCATTGGCGAGATAGGGCCCCATGTCGTCATAGACCCCGAAGCGTTCGGCATATTCCGCAACCACGTCCATGCCGACCTCACGCGCCAGGCGGATGGTCATCAGGTTCCGGGATTGTTCGATCCCGGTCCGCAGGGGCGTCGGTCCGTAATATTTGTTGGAAGAGTTCTTGGGTCGCCAGACACCATCCGGTGTGTCGATCTCGATCGGGGCATCGACGACGATGGTGGCGGGGGTATAGCCGCTGTCGAGGGCCGAGGCATAGACGAAGGGCTTGAAGGACGACCCCGGCTGGCGCTGTGCCTGCGTGGCGCGGTTGAAGACCGAATGCTGGTAGGAAAAACCGCCCTGCATGGCGATCACGCGGCCGTTGTTGACGTCCATCGCCATGAAGGCGCCTTCGACTTCGGGTACCTGGCGGACCGACCAGTTCAGGAAGGCCCCGTCGCTGTCGCCGGTCACTTCGCGCACCAGTATCACGTCGCCCTTGGTGAAATTGTCGTGAAAATCGCCCCGCAGCCACTGGATATCGGCGCGCGGCACGCTGTTGCCGCGGACGTCGTCACTGGTCACGCCTTCGATCCCGAGGGTCAGACTTTGATCCGCGACGCCAAGCACGACCGCCGGCACCCATTTGTGTTCAAGGGTGATGTCGCGCGGCACGGGCGCGCTTCGCAGGGCCTCGCGCCAGGCGGTTTCGTCATCGAGGGTTTCGGCCGGCAGGGTCACGCCGGTACCACGCCAGCTGCCGAGGTTGCGGTCGAACCATTCCAGGCGGTGGCGCAGAGCTGTCGCGGCAAGCGCCTGCATTTCGGGGTCGATGGTCGCCCGGATCGCATAGCCACCGGTAAAGAATTCCTCCTCGCCGAAATCATGCGACAGCTGTCGGCGGATCTCGTCGGTGAAATAGTCGCGCGGCGGCAGGGTCTGGCGGAAGGCAGGGAAATCGCCACCCTGCACCGACCGGATCGGCTCGGCAAAGGCAACGTTGTATTCGTCGTCGCTCAAGTAACCGTTCTGGTGCATTTCCTGCAGGACGTAATTGCGCCGCTCGAGCAAGCGGTCGTATTCGCGCACCGGATGGTAATCGGACGGCGCCTTGGGCATCGAAGCCAGGATCGCGGCCTCGGCGGCGTCGATCTGATCCAGCGGCTTGTTGAAATAAGTCTGGGCGGCGGCGGCGACACCATAGGAGTTTTGCCCAAGGAAGATCTCGTTCAGGTAAATCTCGAGGATCTTGTCCTTGGACATGGAATCGACCAGGCGCGAGGCCAGGATGACTTCCTTCACCTTGCGCTCGATCTTGCGGTCGCCGGACAGGAACATGTTCTTGGCGACCTGTTGCGGGATCGTCGAAGCGCCGCGCAGGGTCTGCCCCCGCGTCCGGACCGCCTCGACCACGGCCGCGCCGATGCCGCGCACGTCATAGCCGGCGTGGGTGTAGAAATTCTTGTCCTCGGCCGAGATGAAGGCGTGTTTCACCAGTTCCGGGATTTCATCCGCAGGGGCGTAGAGCCGGCGTTCGCGGGCGAATTCGTCGATGATCCGCCCTTCGGAGGAATAGATCCGGCTGATCATCTCGGGGCGATAGCTTTGCAGCGCATCGTGGCTGGGCAGGTCCTGACCGTAGATCCAGAAGATCGCGCCGATGGACAGGGCAATGACCGCCAGCGCGAGGGTCAGGAAGGTGAAGATACCGCCGAAGATGGCTAGAACGAATCTGATCACGGATGAGGGGCCTCTCTCGTTGAGCGGAACATATAGAGTGCCTGTGCGGAGCGGTCAAAACACAAGCGGGTTGGATCCAACCGATCCGCTGCAATCGGCCTAACGCCGCCGCAGCCCTGCCAGAACGCGGTCCTGAGACTGCCAGGTCAGCACAGCATCGCGGACCGCAGCGGCCATCCGGGCGCGAAAGGCCGGATCGGTCAGGTTGCGCCGATCGCGCGGACTGGACAGAAAGCCGGTCTCGATGAGCACACTGGGAATATCGGGGGCCTTCAGCACCGAATAGCCCGCTGCGCGACGGGGCCGCGTATTCAGCGGCAATCCTTGGCTGCGCATCTGGCCGACGATGGCATCGGCCAGCGCCTCGCTGCGCGGCTGCGTCTCCATCCGGGCAAGGTCCATCAGCACGTCGGCCACCACATCGTCACTATGGCTGAGGTCGATGCCCGACAGCAGGTCGCCGCGCCGGTGCCGCTCTGCCAGCTTGCGCGACGCTTCGTCCGAAGCGCTCGGCGACAGGGTGTGGACCGTGGCGCCCCAGGCGCGCCCCTCGGCCAGCGCGTCCGCGTGAAGCGAGATGAACAGGTCGGCGCCCTGGGCATGGGCCATCTCGACACGGGTTTCGAGGGGAATGAACTGATCACCATTGCGGGTCAGAAGCACGTCAAAGCCTGCCCCCATCAAGGCTGTACGCACCTCGGTGGCGAAGGTCATCATGAGGTGGGATTCCGTTACCCCGTCATATTCGGCCCCCGGATCCAGCCCGCCGTGGCCCGGATCCAGAAGGACGCGCAAGTGCGCTCCGGCTTCGGGGGCCGGCAGGGTCAGCGCAGGACGCAACCGCGCCCAGTCCGGGTCAGGCCCTGCCCCGGTCCCGGCGTCGAAGGCACTGGCGTCGCTCGCCACGAAACGGGCAAGCAGCCGCCCCTTGCCGCCATCGGTCGTCATCCCTGCGCGGTCCAGCACCATGGGCGCGCCAAGTTCCAGAACCATGCGGGACCACCCCGGCTGTACCGGCCCCATCTGCACCGCCGTGACGGATTTGGATTGCAGCAACCGCTTGCCCGGCGTGAGAGGCAGATCGGCTCCGCCAAAATCGAAGATGATCCGCATCGGATCGTTCAGGCTAAAGATGCGATAGGGCACCGGGACGGTCAGGCGCAGATCGACCTCCAGAGCACCGCGCCGGTCACGAATGCGGCTTTGCCCGGCCTCCAGCGTCGCTTGCGCCAAGGCCCCCGGTCCGACCGCCCCCTGCCCCGACAGCAGCGCAACCGCCAGCATCCCGGCCCGCAGGATCATCCCCAGACTTTTCACGACCCGCCCACCTCTGCCTCGCGCCGCCCCGGTTTCGCCCGAAGCTTCCTTGGGCCGATCATACCAGCTTTGCCGGCACAATCGAGAGGCCCCGCCAATCACAGCTTTGTCCTTTGGGATATTGCTGGTAAATTCCTGATAATTCGTCAGCGAAAAGGCCCTGCCATGACCGAAAACCCCCGCCGCATCGTCTCCTCCCGCCACCTTGCCGAGGGCGAAGGCTGGGAAGCCTCCGAATTCGAATACGGTCTGATCATCGCCTACAACGCCTTCACCCGCTGGATGCAGCGCTGCATGGCTGCGGCAGGGATGCCGGAACTTTCGGCGCTCGAGATCCTGGTGCTGCACAACACCAACAGCCGTGACCGGGAAAAGCGTCTGTCCGACATCGCATTTCTGCTGAACATCGAGGACACGCACCTGGTGAACTACGCCCTGCGCAAACTGCTGAAACTGCAGCTTCTGGAAAGTGAAAAGCGCGGCAAGGAAGTCTTCTATCGCACTTCGACCGAAGGGCGTGATCTGTGCCAGACCTACCGCCGCATCCGCGAGCAATGTCTGTTGGGCGCCATGCCCACCGCTTCGGCCGACGGTGAGGAATTGCGCCGGATCGCCGCCTCCCTGCGCGCACTGTCAGGCCAGTACGATCAGGCAAGTCGGGCGGCGGCCTCTCTCTGAATCGGGGCTTCGCCCCCGCCGCTGCGCGGCTCCCCCAGAGTATTTCGGGCCAGATGATAAAGAGCGTCCCGAGGCTCTTTCATCTGGCTGAAAATACTCCGGGGGGCGCCATGAGCCGCGCCAGCGGATCGTGGCGTGGGGGCAGAGCCCCCTCAATTCCCCATCGCCTCCGGTAGCATAGTCACGATACCGGGGAACAGGGTAATCAAGACGACGCCGAGCAACAGAAGCCCGAAGAACGGCAGCGCGGCCTTGGCGACTTGCAGGATATCAGTTCCCGTCAGGCCCTGGATGACGAACAGGTTGAAACCGACCGGCGGGGTGATCTGGCTCATTTCCACGACCAGAACCAGGTATATGCCGAACCAGAGCGGATCGATCCCCACGGCTTCGACCATTGGCAGGATGATCGAGGTTGTCAGCACGACCACCGAAATTCCGTCCAGGAAACACCCCAGGACAATGAAAAACAGTGTCAGTACCGCCAACAGCGCCACCGGCGACAGGCCCATGGTCCCGATCCAGGACGCAAGGTTGCGCGGGATGCCGGTGAAGCCCATGGAGATGGCAAGAAAGGCCGCGCCCAACAGGATGAAGGCGATCATCGCCGAGGTTTTCGTCGCCGACATCAGCGCCGCGAAGAAGTCCTTCCAGTGAAAGCCGCCCGAGGCAAAGGCAAGGATCGTGGCCAGAAGCACCCCGACCGCCGCCGCATCCGTAGGCGAGGCGACCCCGGTATAGATTGATCCGATCACCCCGAGGATCAGCACCAACACCGGCAACAGGCGACGCGAGGCGCGCAATTTTTCCCGAAGGGTATAGCTTTGGCCGTCGTCTGGGATGTCAGCCGGGGACAGCAGCGCCCGCAACCCGACGTAGCCCGCGAAAAGCCCCACCAGCATCAGCCCCGGCAGGATGCCCGCGACGAAGAGGCGAGCGATGCTTTGTTCGGTGGCAACACCGTAGACGATCAGGATGATCGAGGGCGGGATCAGCAAACCAAGCGTCGCGGACCCTGCCAGAGTGCCGAGGATCAGTTGCTGCGGGTAACCCCGCGCTGTCAGTTCCGGCACCGACATCCGTCCAATCGTGGCCGCTGTCGCCGCAGAAGAGCCCGAGACCGCCGCGAAGATCGCGCACCCCAGCACGTTCACATGCAGCAACCGTCCCGGTACCCGGCCAAGCCATGGCGCGAGGCCGGAAAACATGTCCCCCGCCAGGCGGGACCGCAACAGGATCTCTCCCATCAGGATGAACAGCGGCAAGGCGGCCAGCGACCAGCTGTGGGAATGCCCCCATAGGGTCGTCGCCAGCACCAACCCCTGCGGCGCATTGGCAAAGCAGACCAGCGCCACCAGCGACAGAGCGATCAGCGCCATGGCGACCCAGAGACCAGCGGCCAGAAGCGCCAGCAGCACCACCAGCAGAATCGAGAAGATCAGTGGATCGGACATCAGGCTTCATCCCCGTCGACGATCACCGGGCGCCCCGCCGCAAGGCTCTCCACCAGGGTCTGGGCCAGCGCCAGCGTCAGCAGCACCAGCCCCGCATCCATGGCCAGCTGCGGGATCCACAGCGGCACCGCCACGATGCCGGTGGACATGTCGCCGTAGCGGAGGCTTTCCTGCGTCAGGCTGATCACGAAATAACTGGCGTAGGCGGCGATGCCGGTGGCGATCATCAGCACCGCGATCTCGAACGCCCAGGCCAGCCGTTGCGGCAGGCGTGAAATCACAAGGTTCACCCGGATATGTGCGCCCTGGCGCAGCGCATAGGGCAGCGCCAGAAAGCTAGCCGTTGCCAGGAAGAACCCCGAGAAATCCGCATAGGACGGGATGGTGAAGGACAGGCCCGGCCCGCCAAGCCGCGCCAGGATGTTCAGGCCCACCTGGGCCGAAACCAGCAGGCAGATGGCCAGGATGGCCCCGGCGGCGCAGATGCCGCCCGCCAGGTAGAGGGTATCGAGACAGCGCCGGATCATCCTGGCCCCTTTCACGGATCAGGGCCCTGCGGCAATTGCCGCAGGGCCGATGGTGGTCAATCGGCGGAATAGCTGTCCAGGATTGCCTTGCCTTCATCCGAAGCCGAGGCGCTCCAGTCTTCCATCATCGTGGCGCCAAAGCCCTTGAGGCCCTCCATCAACTCGGGCGTCGGGGTGACGATGGCCATGTCGTGCTCGGCCATGACGGCTTTCTTCTCATCCGCTTCGGCAGCGGACATGTCCCAGCCGCGGGTCTCGGCAGCGGCGGCGGCCTCCATCACGGCGGCCTGCACGTCTTCGGGCAGCGCGTCGAACATGCGCTTGTTCACCACGACGATGTTCTTGGGCAGCCAGCCATCGACGGCCGTGTAGGTATTGACGTAATCCCAGGCCGAGGAATTGGCCCCGGTCGAAGGCGAGGTCATCATCGCCTCCACCTGACCGGTGGAAAAGGCCTGAGCGATATCGGGGGCTTCGACCTGCACCGGCGCGGCCTTGGCGAGGGTGGCCAGTTGTTCCAGCGCGGCGTTATAGGCCCGGAAACGCAGCCCCGACAGATCGTCGACAGTCGCGATTTCGCCGTTGGTATAAAGACCCTGCGCCGGCCATGGGACCGAGAACAGCGGCATCAGGTCCTGTTCGGCCATCAACTCCGTGATGACGGGCTTCTGCGCCTCCCAAAGGGTCATTGCCTCCTCGTAGGAGGTCGCAAGGAAGGGCTGGCTGTCGATGCCGAAGGCCGCGTCTTCGTTGGACAGGCGCGACAGAAGGAATTCCCCGATCGGCACCTGGCGCGACCGCACGGCGTTCTTGATTTCCGCATGCGGGAACAGAGAGCCCGCGGAATGCACCTCGATCTCGAGCGCGCCGTCCGTGGCGGTGGCGACGTCCGATGCGAATTCTCGGATGTTCACTGTGTGAAAGGTCGTATCGCCATAGGGAACCGGCATGTTCCAGGTCTCGGCAAGGGCGGGCGCAGCCAGGGTCATCCCGGCGGCAAGGGCGGCAGCATAGCGGATCATCTGAACCTCCTGTTGAAGTTTGGTGGCAGTGCTGAAAGGGCGGGCTCTTGTTCGGCCCACTCCCGTGGATCAACACCATTATGTTGACAATTTGTCGACGTTTTGCCACTCAGGTCAAGGAAAACCTGTCACCGTGAATGAAAGAGAGCAAAAATTGCGCCATCCGCAGGCAGATCGCTTTCCGGAGCTTTGCCCCTTCGGGATGGACGGCTTTCTTGTGCGCTTCGCCCTTGGTTTCAGCGAACAGGCCAACCGCGCGGCGCGCGATTTCGGCGCCGAGGCGGCGCGCCTGCCGGGCGTCTGCGAGGTGGTTCCAGCGCTGGCCTCGGTTCAGATTCGCCTGGATCTGGCGCAGGTCGACCGGGCACAGGGCGCCGCGGCGCTGCGCGGCCTGATCCGGGAACGCGACTGGCTGGACCGAGCCGAAGTGCGCGCGCAACGTTGCTGGCATCTGCCGATCAGCTTTGACGGGGACGACGCGCCGGGCCTTGCGCAGGCCGCTGCGAAAACGGGCCTTGGCGAAGCGGCGGCTGTCGCGCAGATCCTCGACGCCCGGCCCCGCATCCTTGCCATCGGGTTCGCCCCGGGCCAACCCTATCTGGGCCTGCTTCCCCGACCTTGGGATTTCCCCCGGCGGGACTCGCTGGCCGATGTGCCCGCCGGGGCACTGACAGTCGCCATCCGCCAGTTGGTGCTGTTCGCCAACCCCTCGCCGACAGGGTGGTTGCAGATCGCCCGCACCGCCTTTCGCCCGTTTCAGCCTGAAGCGGACGACCCCATGCCCCTGCGCCCAGGCGACATGATACGGTTTCACCGCATCTCGGCCGCCGAACGCCTGACGCTGGCCGAGTCCGGTGACATGGGCGGTGCCCGGCTGGAGTATCTGACATGAGCGGGCAGTTTTGCATCGACATCGCCGGACCCGGCCTGACGATACAGGATTGCGGCAGGCCGGGGCTGGCTGCGCAGGGTTTGTCGCGCGGCGGCGCGCTTGATCGGCTGGCGCTGTTCGAAGCAGCCGCGCTGCTGCGCAGTCCGGTTCCATTGGCAGCCCTCGAGATGCCCGGCCTCGGGGGCAGTTTCCGGGTCACCGAACCGACGATGATCGCCCTGACCGGTGCCCTCATGCGGGCCAGCCTGAATGGGCGTCCACTGACCTGGAACGCCGCCCACCCCATCGCGCCCGGCGATCAGTTGAAGATCGGCCCGGTCGAGGCGGGCACGACCGGCTACCTGACCCCGGCGGGCGGTTTTGCCACGCAGCAGATGCTGGGCAGCCGCGCCACCCATCTGGCCGTCAGGATCGGCGGTCTGCTTGGGAATGGGACGGAATTGCCGCTGGCCGCCGATCCCACACCGGGCCGCTCTGCCCGCCTGATCCGGACCGAAGACCGCCTGTCCGGCGGCGTCATTCGGGTGATTGAAGGCCCGCAGACCGATCTGTTCTCGGCCCAACAACGCGATGCCTTTGCGAGCGCAAGTTTCGCGCGCGGCCCGCGCAGCAACCGGCAGGCGATGCAATTGACCACCGATGCGGCGCCCGACTGGTTTCTTGGTGCCGGCGATCTGGCGTCCGAACCCATTCAGGCCGGGGACCTTCAGATCACCGGCGATGGCACCCCCTACCTGCTGCTGGCGGAATGCCAGACCATCGGCGGCTATCCCCGCATCGGGTCGGTCCACCCGGCGGACATGGGGCGCATGGTGCAGGCCGGACAGGACGCCTCGCTGCGCTTTCGTTTCATCGACTGGGACAGCGCCGAAGCCGCACTGCACCCCAAAGACAGCCTGATCGACACCTTGCTGCCGCGTGTGTCACCCTTGCTTCGCGACCCGCGAGACATCCCCGACCTGCTGGCCTACCAGTTGATCAGCGGTGTGACGGCAGGCGACGATCTGGACAGATAGGGCCCTGACCGCAAGGCCTTCCGTGACCGCCAAAGCGCGCCACATTTGCACGCTTCGCCCCCGCAGCCTCCCACCCCGAAGCAGGCAAAGGTCCGTCGATTTGTCAGGACCGCCCTGAGAGCAGCGGGAACCGCCCCCTGCCGGCGCGCGTTTGATCTGCAACCACGACCAGGCCCCATCCGGGGCTGGCAGACAACGAAAGGAGGCCTTCAATGCTGCTTTGGGCTCTTGTTTTCCTCGTTGTCGCGCTTATCGCCGGAGTATTCGGCTTTGCCGGGATCGCGGCGGCATCGGCGGGGATCGCTCAGGTCCTCTTTGTCCTCTTCGCAGGGCTGGCCGTCGCCGCATTCCTGATACACCACATGAAGCATCGCCGCCGCCGGCGCGACCGCGGCAGCACCCGAACGAAACGATCCACATGACGAAAAGGCCCCGCCTGGATTGGGCGGGGCCTTTGCATGGCGTGATCCCGTATGGTGCCGAAACAAGTGAGCGGGCCACAGGGTGACAGGATAATGGGTCGGCGGTCGGCATGTCCGGGTCGCGGCAATCAGATGCTCGGCAACGGGACGGGCGCGGTCGCGCCACGACGGCGCAGCGCCCGCACCCGGGTTCAGCTTTTCAGTGTCTCGGTCGAGGCAAAGAACATCGCCTGACTGACCGCGGAACGCACCTGGTCTTCGCGGTAAGGCTTGGAGATCAGGAAGGCCGGCTCGGGACGGTCCCCGGTCAACAGACGCTCGGGGAAGGCGGTGATGAAGATCACCGGCATTTCGCCGAACTCCTTCAGAAGTTCGTTCACCGCGTCGATACCGCTGGAATTGTCGGCCAGTTGGATGTCGGCAAGGATCAGATCAGGCTGTTCTGCCCGGCCCAGCTTGACGGCCTCGGTGTGCGTGCGCGCAACACCGGTGATGCGGTGGCCCATCTCGGCGACCAGCGCCTCGAGGTCCATGGCGATGATCGCCTCGTCTTCGATGATCAGGACCCGGCCGGACACCGCGTCTTCCATTTCCTGACGCGCGGTGGCCAGAAGTGTTTCGATCTCGCCGGTATCCGTCCCCATGATCGCGGCGACCTCGGTCGTGTTGAAATCTTCGATCGAGTGCAACAAAAGCGCCTCGCGGGTGTTGGGACTGAGACGCGCCATGTATTCCTGAGCGCGCGCCTCGTGACCCGAAGCCTCGATGGCGACCGGAGCCCCGGAACTGGCCCAGATCGTATGGAAGACCTTGAACAATGCCGCCTTGTCGCCAACCTTGCCATCAAAGACCGTCCGGTCCTGAAGGATGGCCTCGAGAGTCGCAGCCGCATAGGCATCGCCCGAGCTTTGCGAGCCCGTCAGGGCGCGTGCATATCTGCGCAGATATGGGAGGTGGGCCCCGATGAGGGCCGATAGATCCGTGGTGCCGGTAGAGACTGACATTTTATCCCCTGATTTTCGTTTTTCTCGGAACCTAACGCTGCGGGCTTGCGTTAGGTTCCGCTAGCAGCAAGAATTTCTCCGGAGTTTGAAAGGGAATATTAAATTGGGTCACTCGAAATCACAAACGAGCGGCGGGATCGATGAAAATCTGAAGAAGGTCTTCCAGTCAACTCTCGAGGAAGACATCCCGGATCGGTTCAAGAACCTGCTGGAGCAGCTTCGGACGCAGGAGTCCGACACCTCTGGGCAGGAGGAACGCAAATGAGCACGTCTCCCCGGGACGAACTGGTTGATCACCTGCCGGCGCTGCGCGCCTTCGCATTGGGTCTGACACGGAACGGCGCCACCGCCGACGATCTTGTTCAGGATGCCATCGTCAAGGCATGGACCAATATCGACAAGTTTCAGCCAGGCACGAACCTGCGCGCCTGGCTCTTCACGATCCTGCGGAACACATACTACAGCAGCCTGCGCAAGACGCGCCGGGAAGTCGCTGACAGCGACGGCATCTTCGCCGCCTCATTGTCCGAAAAGCCGGCCCATGACGGCCGCCTTCAGATGGCCGACTTCCGCCGTGCCTTCGACAAGCTGCCCGATGAGCAACGCGAAGCCCTGGTGCTGGTCGGGGCCCTTGGTGCCTCCTACGAAGAAGCCGCCGCGACCTGTGGTGTCGCTGTCGGCACCATCAAGAGCCGCGCCAACCGTGGCCGCGCGAAACTTGCCGAACTTCTGCATCTGAACGAGAACGAAGCGATGGAACTGACCGACCCCGCCACCATGGCCGTCGTGACGTCCAAACCGCTGACGGCCCGCTGACGGCGACCCATTTGAATGCCCCAAACCGCTGAAACGCCCTGGAGACGGAGCCTGAGTTTCAGGATCTCCGGAATCCTTTCACTTGCCCTTGTCCCCATCGGCTTTGTTGCCATCTATCAGACCAGCCAGGTCAGCACCCAGGCAGAGGAAGTGACCCGTCTGTCGCTTCTGGCCCTGACCCAGCAGGGTGTCGAAAAGGAACGCAGCATCCTGCAGCAGGCCTATGGCGCCGCTGCGGGCCTGGCGCATTCCGTCCAGGTGAACGGGCACGAACAGCCCTATTGCCGCCAGATGATGCAGGACTATGCGGCCGACAAGCCCGAGATCAGCCTGGCGGCCTTCATCCCCGTCGACGGCCAGGTGCAATGCGCCTCGACCGGAGTCGGCTCGGATATCTCGGACCGGCCCAACCACCTGCAGATCATCGAGGACAAGAGCCCATCCGTGCTGGTCAGCCGGCAGGGGTCGATCAGCGATACCTCGGTCCTGATCGTATCGCATCCGGTCTTCGAGGATGGCGTCTATACCGGCTACGTGGTCATTTCCGTGCCCCATTCGGTGCTGGATCTGGACAAGCTGCCGAAGGTGGATGCCGCCCCCGATCAGCTGATCACCTTCAACAGCGATGGCGAATTGCTGACCTCTTCCGTCGGCCCCGCCGATGCCGAAGGCGTGCTGCCTATCCGCGCCACCCTGGAAGATATTTCGCGGATGGCGCCGGTGGTGTTTTCCGGGCAAAGCCGGCTTGGCAATGACCGGCTGTATGTCGTCGTGCCGATCGTGAACCAGGAGGTCTTTGCGCTTGGCGTCTGGCCCTCGGTGTCCAACATGACCGAAGCGGTCAAGGCCCCGGTGATCCTGTTCCCGGTGCTGATGTGGATCGCCTCTGTCGTGGTCGGCTTCATCGCCATCGACCGCATGGCGGGCCGCCATATCCGCCAGCTCGGCCGGCGCATGCGCCGCTTTGAACGGGTCCGCACATTCGAGGACGACCGTTCCATGTCGCGCGCCTCGGACGAGTTGACCAACATGGAAGAGGATTTCATCCTCATGGCCGAAACCATCCTGCATGACCAGGCAGAGCTGGAAAACGCCGTGCGCCAACGCAACGTGCTGCTGAAGGAAGTCCACCACCGTGTGAAGAACAACCTTCAGCTCATCTCCTCGATCATGAACATGAACATCCGCAAGGCCCATTCGCCGGAAACCAAGGCGATTCTGGCGCGGTTGCAGGACCGCGTGCTGGCGATGGCGGCGATCCACCGCAATCTGCATCAGGTCGAACAGCAAGGGCAGGTCAATGTCGGCAATCTGGTGCGCGAAGTCGCGAATCAGACCCTGCAGGCCAGTGCCTCGGGCGGGAACCGGATCCGGGTGAAGATCGACGTGGAGGACGTGATCCTCTATCCCGATCAGGCGGTGCCGCTGTCGCTTCTGGCCTCGGAATTGATGGCCAATGCGGCGAAATACACCGGCAACGATTCCGGCGAACCCTGGCTTACGCTGACGCTTGTGCAGGAAGGTGGGCGCGCGCGGCTGACGATGGTCAATTCCAAGGGCTCTCATGTACGTCCCGAATACGAGGACGACAGCACCGGGTTGGGCAGCCAGCTGATCCGCGCCTTCGCCACCCAGCTTGGCTCTACCGTCGAGATGACCGAGACCGAGACCGAATACCGCGCCTCGGTCGACTTCGAGGTTCTGACCTTCCAGCCGGAACCGCTGGACTACTGACACGGATCACGGGGCGACGGCAGGTGCCGCGCCCCGTGGGAACGGAGACGCCCGATCATGGACAGGACATCGCCGAACGCCCGCCCGCCCCGCCTGCCGCAGAGGCGCGACAATGACGGAAACACCCGCCTTCTGGGTGTCGAGGTCGAATTCGGCGGTCTGACCGAAGACGAGGCGGCGGCGCTGCTGGCGGACCTTTTCGATGCCGAGATCGAGCGCGATGGCACCGACCTGACCGTGTCGGACACGCCCTTCGGACGCTGCAAGATCTACATCGATACCGCCTACCGCAAACAGGTCGACAGCGATTTCGGCCGCGCCGCGCTGGACCTCGCGCGCAACCTCGTGCCGGTGGAACTAGTCACCTCGCCCTTTGACCCTGCGGACCTCGCGCGGTTGGATGCGCTGCTGGTCACCTTCGAGGACAACGGCGCCTTCGGCACGAACCGCGGCATCCTGCTGGGCTACGGCGTCCATCTGAATGTCCAGATCGCCAGCCCCGAGGTCGGGCACCTGTGGTCGGTGCTGACCGCCTTTGCGCTGACCGAACCGCTGATCCGGCGCGCCTATCCGATCGACATCTCGCGCCGTCTGCTGCCCTTCGTCGACCGCTACCCTCGCAGCCTGCGCGACGCGCTGGCCAAGGGGCCGCCCGCCGACACGCGCCAACTGACCAAGATCTACCTCGACCATGCGGCTTCGAGGAACCATGCGCTGGACATGCTGCCGATCCTTGCCCATCTCGATCCCCAGCTGATCCGTCGCCAGTTCGGCGACGGCAGCGCGATATCGGCCCGGCCGGCGTGGCATTTCCGGATGCCCGATTGCAGGATCGAGGACCCGAGCTGGAGCCTCGGCGCAGAATGGGCGAACTGGGTGGCCATCGAAGCGCTTGCAGAAGATCGTGCCACCCTGGACCGCCTCTGCGCGGCCTGGATCGACCACCGCCGCGACCTGACCTCGACCGGGACGGACTGGGCCGAAACCGTTTCCGGCGTGCTGCGCGCCAGCGATCACGCGCGGCTGGCAGGCGGCTGGCGGCGCTGGAGCTCGTGACCTTGGCGCGCAGCGAATCCCGGCGTGGCCGCCCGGTCATCGGCGTCACCGTTTCGCGCCATTCCGGCTGGCGGATCTACCCCTTGTTCTGGCTCAACCTGCGGCTGGCAGGCGCGCGCACCCTTCGCTGGGACACCCGCGCCGAGGTCGATCTGGATGCCGTCGACGGCCTTGTCATCGGCGGCGGAGACGACATTGCCCCGGCGCTTTACGGGACCGAAATCGTGACCCGCGTGACCCTGGACCCGGACCGGGACCAGCTTGAGAAATCCCTGATCGAACAGGCGCTTGATCGGGGAATGCCGGTGCTGGGCGTCTGTCGCGGGGCGCAAATGCTGAACGTGGTCTCGGGCGGGACGCTGCATCAGGACGCCTTTGACGTCTACGAGTCGCGCAAGTACCGCACGATCCTGCCGCGCCGCCGGATTGCGGTTGACGAAGGCACCCATCTGGCACGTATCGCCGGCATGTCGCCCATGCGGGTCAATGCGCTGCACAGTCAGGCCGTGGACCGGCTGGGCGACGGCCTGCGCGTCGCCGCCCGCGACGAGGCCGGCATGGTCCAGGCGGTCGAACGGATCGAGGATCCCTTTGCGCTTGGCGTGCAATGGCACCCCGAACACATCCCCTATGCCCGCCGCCAGCGCCGCCTGTTTCGCGCCCTCGCCTCGGCCGCCCGCGCCCGTGCAGAGGGTCGCGGCCAGGGCCATGAGGTCACCGAAGAGATGGCGGCAGAAACCTTTTTCTAATTTTTTTCGCCGGTGCGGAACTTTTCCGCCGGACCCGCCGTTACTGATATGACCGGTGCAACTGTCCCCATAGTCCCGCACCGGACAAACGGTTCCTGCCTCTCCCTGTCGGCGAACCTTGTGCGTCGGAAAAGTATCCCCCTTTTCCGACGCACCTACCCCTTTCCATGACGCCCTGCCATTGCCTGATCCGCAGGCACTTTCCCCGTTCGCCCCTCTGCGACGTTGGCCTTTCCGCTCTGCGCCCGGTTGACCCGGCCTTGCCCTGCCGGGCAAATGGGCGGCGCATACCGCACCCGCCGCCCAGAAAGACCGCCATGCCAATAACTTCCACCCCGCCGCAGGATCCCACCATCCCCCCGGAGCATCTTGCCCAGTGGCTGCCCGTCGCCTCGGCCGGCGACCTGGCCCTGCGGCATGTCTTTCACGGTCAGCTCTGGGGGCAGGAGCTGGCGCTTTGGCGGGCCGATGACGGCACGGTCAACGTCTGGGAAAACCGTTGTCTGCATCGGGGGGTGCGCCTGTCGGTCGGGTTGAACGAAGGGCGCGAATTGCGCTGCATCTACCACGGCTGGCGCTATGCCAACCGCACGGCGGGCTGCACCTATATCCCCGCCCATCCCGCCGATGCCCCGGCGCGCACGATCTGCAACCGCACCTACGAGGCGCGCGAAGCCCATGGGCTTATCTGGTCCGCGGTGGCTCCGCAGCCCGGCACGGTGTGGCCGGATCTGCCCGCCGACCTGACCGCCCTGCGCCCCCTGCCCGTCACCGCCCCGCTGGACCTGTGCCGGGAATTCGCCGCCGACCTCGCCGAAGATCCCACGCCCCTGTCGCCCTTCTGTCTGCGCTTTGGGTCCCGGGCACTCTGGCTGTTCCTGCAACCCTCGGACGCGGGCAAGACCATCCTGCGCGGTCTGATCCCCGGCCCTGTGGGGCGCGATGTCCTGCGTTATTGGAGCCACCGTTTCGAAACCCTGCGCCGGCGGATCGAGGCACAGGCGGCCCACCAGCCTGCCCCCGCCCCCTATGCACCGGTCTATGCGCCGGTCGATCCCGAACTGGCCGCCATGCCCGCGCGCAGCCGTCAGGGGCCAAAGACAGAATTGCGCGCGCGCATCGCCGAACACCGGCAAACCGCCGAAGGGATCTGCGCCCTGCGACTGGAACCCCTGGAGCCGCGCATCCCCCTGCCGACGCCGCAGCCCGGCGCCCATATCGACATTGCCCTGCCCAACGGGCTGACCCGGCAATATTCGCTGACCAACGGGCCGGGAGAGACCGGGTTCTACGAGATCGGCGTGAAACTGGAACCGGCATCGCGCGGTGGCTCTGCGGCGGTGCATGGCGACCTGCGGCAGGGCGATACGGTTGCCCTTTCGGCGCCGCGCAACAATTTTCCCCTGCGCCGGGATGCGGTGCAGACGATCCTGCTGGCCGGGGGCATCGGGATCACGCCGATGCTGGCCATGGCGCAGGCCCTTGCGGCGCAGGGACTGGACTATTGCTTGCATGCCTTTGCCCGCTCGGCCGCCCATCTGCCATTTGCTGAACGCCGCGACAGGCTTGGCGATGCCTTCCAGCCGCATCTGGGACTTGATCCGCAGGCAGTGGCCGCCCAACTGGAACAGATCCTCGCCGCGCCCGGCTTTGCCCGGCATGTCTATGTCTGCGGCCCCGGCGCGATGCTGGATGCCGCCCGCCGGATCGCCGCCGATCGGGGCTGGCCCGAGGCCAATGTCCACTTCGAATATTTCAGCAATACCAAAACCTTGGACGACAGCAGCCGTTTCGAGATCGCGCTGGCCCGCTCGGCCATGACATTGCAGGTGCCGGCGGGGACAAGCATCCTCGAGGTGCTGCGTGCCAATGGCGTCGACATGCCATCCTCCTGCGAACAGGGCGCCTGTGGGACCTGCCTTGCCGGGGTGCTGGACGGGGCGCCGGATCATCAGGATGTCTACCTGTCGCAGGCCGAAAAGGCCGCGGGCGACCGGATCATGACCTGCGTGTCGCGCGCCCGCTCCGGGCGGCTGGTTCTGGACCTGTGAGGCCGAAGATGAAGCTTTATTCCTACGAACTTTCGGCCGAATGCTACAAGGTGCGCTTCTTTCTCAGCGTGCTGGGGCTGACCTGCGACGTGATCGGCGTCGACGAATATCCCGGGCAGGAGCAGCAGGGCGAGGCCTTCCGCGCCATCGCGCCGCTGGGGCGGCTGCCCGTTCTGGCGACCGGGGACGGGGTGATCGAGGACGCGCAGGCGATCCTGACCTATCTGGCCCTGCGCCATGACCCGACGGGGATATGGTACCCCGTGGACGATCCGCTGCGGGTGGCCCTGTGCGGTCAATGGATGGGTTTTGGAGCGGCGCTGGATGCAAGCGCGGGACAGGCCCGCCGCGCCCTTGGCATGTTCGCGCCCCTTGATGTCGCCGCCGCGCAGGGTGCCGCGCGCGGCTTGTTGCGCCAGTTGGACGAACACCTGTGGTTCGCCGAACAGGACGGGGAGGCCTGGCTGGTGCCGGGGGAGGCGCCCAGCATTGCGGATCTTGCCTGTTTCCCCGCCATTGCCCTGGCCGAGGAAGGCGGCGTGATGCTGACCGACTACCCGGCGCTGCGGCGCTGGCTGGACCGGGTCAAGCGTATCCCCGGTTTCATCACCATGTCCGGTATCTTCGGCACCAGCCCGGCGCCCGAGGGTTAAAGCCCCTGCAGGTCGCAGAACGCGGGCCCCCGAAGGCGCCCGCGTCCGATTTGCGTCTGGGAATGTGCTAGCCGTGCCCCCTCCAGGGCACCATGACCCGCTCGGCAAAGCGCATCAGGATGTCGATGCCGAAACCGATAAGGCCGATCAGCACGATGCCCATGAGCACCGTGTCGGTCTGCTGGAATTTCGAGGCGGCAATGATCATCATGCCCGCGCCCTTCTGCGCCGCGACCAGTTCGGCCGCGACGACCGTGCCCCAGCAGACGCCCATGGCGACCCGCGCGCCGGTAAAGACCTCGGGCAGGGAATTGGGCAGGATCACGTAGCGCAGGATCTGGCGCCGGTTCGCCCCCAGCGAATAGGCCGCATGCACCTTGGCCAGGTTCACGCCCGACACGCCGGCCCGCGCCGCGATGGTCATGACCCAGAGCGCGGCGAGGAACAGCAGGACGATCTTGCCGGTTTCCCAGATACCGAACCAGATGATCACCAGCGGGATCAGGGCCAGCGGCGGCACCGGGCGCATGAATTCGACGATTGGGTCGAACCAGCCGCGCACCCAGCCCGACAGCCCCATGGCATAGCCAAGCGGTATGCCCACCAGCGAGCCAAGGAGGAAGCCCGCGAAGACCCGCCAGATCGACCAGCCGAGGTGCGACAGCAGCGGCGTGTTCTGGAAGCCGTTCTGCAGGATGTCCACGAACCGGGTTACCACCGCTTCGGGTGGGGGCATCCAGATCGGCTCCATCTGCAGGCCCTTCGCGGGCTGGAAGTTCAGCGATCCGCGATTGGTCATCGTCACCGCGCCATCGGGCACCTTTACGGTATCGCCGGGCTGGATCGGCTGGCCTTCCACGGCCGTGATCACCGCATCTTCGCCGTCGTTGCGCTGCGCCGAGATCAGGACCGACCGCCAGGCCGCCGTCACCGCGCTGTCGTTCTGCACGAAGCCGGTGGCAGGTGCGACCTGCGGGTCCTCGGCCTTGGCCCCGGCTTCGGTCACCAGCACGCTGACCTGCCCCTGCCCGGTCTCGCCGCCCGGACTTTCAGCCGTATAGCTGAATTCTGTTTCCCCCATGAAGGGGCCGGGCACATGGATCGGCACCCATTTCGACCCCGTGAAAGCCCCCCAGATCAGGAAGATCACCAGAACCGAGATGACCGAGGCCGCCCGGTCGGGGCGCACCGCCGCCTCATCCCCGAAGGTCACCGTCTTGAGCGATGTGAAATCCGCCGAAGGTGTCATCATCCGGCGGATCGCCCCGACGACATAGGCCGCCAGGGCCACCAGAACGACATAGCTGCCAAGCAGGACGAGGCTGGTCATGTTTCCGCTCCGCCCATGATTTCCTCTTCCATTTCCCAGATCATCGACAGGATCTCGTCACGTGTTTCGGCAAATCCGGCGCTTTTCTTGACCTCGCGCAGGTCTGCACCCACGGCCCGTTCGGCAAAGGGCAGCCGGTATTCCTTGTGAATGCGGCCCGGTCGCGGTGCCATGACCAGCAGGCGTTCACCCAGCAACAGGGCCTCTTCGACGGAATGGGTGATCAGGATCACGGTCTTGCCCGTGTCCTTCCACAGCTTCAGTATCAGCCCCTGCATCTTTTCCCGCGTCAGCGCATCCAGCGCGCCGAGCGGTTCATCCATCAGGATCAGCTCCGGTTCATTGGCAAGGCAGCGCGCCAGCGCGACCCGCTGCTGCATCCCGCCCGAAAGCTCATAGACCGCCTTTTCCTTGAAATCGCGCAGGCCCACGGTGTTGAGCAGGTTTTCCACGATGGTATTGCGCTCGACCTCGGGCATCCCCTTCATGCGGGGGCCGAATTCGACGTTGCGCCGGACGTTCATCCATTCGAACAGCGCGCCCTTCTGGAAGACCATGCCGCGTTCCGGACCGGGCCCCGAGATCGCCTTGCCGTTCATCAGCACTTGCCCCGAGGTCGGCGCCAGAAAGCCGGCGAGGATGTTCAGCAGCGTGGACTTGCCGCAGCCCGAAGGGCCGAGCACGGAAAGGATCTCTCCCTTCTCGAGGGAGAGCGAGACATCCTGCAGCGCCTGGACGTGTTTGCCGTTCGCAAGATCGAACCGCATCGAAAGATTGTCTATCTGAAGCCCATCCATGGCGGCCTGCCCCTTCGTTCAGTCTGTCTCGTGATGCCGAACGCCCCTGTCGGGGCAGTGCACCGTCGAACGCCCCGACAGGGGCGATGCATCGTCCAACGCCCCCCTGGGGGCGATGCACCGTCGGGACGCCCTTTGGGGGCGATGCAACCGGCACCGCCCCGCCCTGTCGTCGCGGCCGGGCCTTAGCCCTGCACATCATCCGCGATGGCCGCGAGCGGGCCGGTGTTGACCGAACCTTCGTAGCTGTCGAGCGCGGCGTCGATGCTGCCGGAGGTGGCAAAGACATCCGCCACGCCCTTCATGAACGTCGCCGCGTTGGCGCCCAGCCACTTGTCGGACAGTTGTTCTTCGACCGTGGGGAAGGTGAAGGTCTCGATGGCCGCTGTGGTGGCCGCCAGATCCATGCCCGATTCCCTGGCGATGGCCGCCAGCATCTCGTCTCCGCCCTCACCCGAGGCCCATTTGGCATTGGCATCCGCCGTGACCTTCAGGAAGGCCGACACCAGGTCCTCGTTCTCGGCGATGAAATCGGTCGGGGCCGAGGTCACGTCGAAGACCAGGATACCGAGATCTTCCTTCTCGGCGCCGGTCAGCAGAACGTTGCCGTGCTCCTTCATCCGGCTCAGACCGCCGCCATAGCCGCAGGCGAAATCGACCGCGCCCTGGGCCAGGGCCGCCGCGCCATCGACCGGCGCCATGTCGACGATCTTGAGACTGTTGAGCGGCACGCCGAAGTGATCCATCTGGCGCAGGAAGCCGTAATGCGCCGAGGTGCCGATGGGCACGGCGACGGTCTTGCCTTCCAGGTCGGCGGCGGTGGTCTTGTCGATCTCGAGCGCGGTGGCGACGACGCAATTGTCGTTCTCGGAATAGCTGACAGCCACGTCGATCACCTGCAGCGCCTGCCCGGCAGAGGCGGCGACGACGAAGGGCGGGACACCCTGGCTGACGGACATCTGCACATCGCCCGAAGCCATGGCCGCCGACATCGCCGTGCCGGTTTCAAAGCTGACCCAGGTGACGGTTTCGCCAAGCGCCTCGTCGTAGAGACCGTCGGCCTTGGCCGCGAGGAAGGGCATCGGCCATTCCAGGAAGTAGCCGACGGTGATATCGGCCTGCGCGCCCTGGGCACCAAGCAGCATCGCGGTCCCGGCCAGCAGCGGGGTAAGGGATCTTTTCATGTCACTCTCCTAGTTGGATCTTGTTGGAACGGCCCCGGCTCTTGCGGCCGGGATCTGGTCTCTTCGTCTTGTTTCCGGGCAATTTCCTGGCTGTCGCCGCCTGTGGGGCACGCGACCGGGCTGAAGCAGGCAAACTGCCGTCTCTATGGAAAAGCTAAGATCAGCCAAACGATCCTGACAACTCACCCGGTATTCTGGACCTATCCGTCGTGATCTTCTGGCCCTAAACCTGCCGCGCCTTTAGGCAGAGCGGCTCCGCCCGGCCGTTTGCCCGCCCGCCCAAGGGCGCAGGCCGGCTTCCACGCCTGCACCCGGTCGCCCCGGAGGCGACGATGGGATAAGACCAGTCCTGACGACGCATGGAGCCACAGGACCCCGAAATGGCGATACCGGCCGAAACCTTCTTCCTGTCCGGTGAACAGGAAACCACCCTGCAACAGCAGATCCAGCAGATCGTATCGGAGGCGATCCTGTCGGGGCGGTGTCTGGCGGGGGAAAAGATGCCCTCCACCCGGCATCTGGCCGAACATCTGGGCGTGGCGCGGATCACGGTGACCAACGCCTATACGGAGCTGGTGGCCAGCGAATACCTGACCTCGCGGGGGCGATCGGGCTTCTTCGTGGCCGAGACCGCGCCGCAAAGGCCGATCCTGGCGATCACCGAACGTCGCAGCAGCGCCCAGATCGACTGGGCCCGCAAGATCAGCCAGAAGGTGTCGGATGCGCTGCCCATCGTGCGGCCCGCGAACTGGCGTGACTACAAGTTTCCCTTCATCTACGGGCAAAGCGATGCGCGGCTCTTTGATCACCGAAACTGGCGGGCCTGCGCGCTGAAAGCGGTGGGGCGCAAGGATTTCGACACGCTGGCCACCGATCACTATGAACGCGACGACCCGATGCTGTTGGAATTCATCCTGCGCCAGATCCTGCCCCGGCGCGGCATCACTGCGCGACCCGAAGAGATACTGATCACAATGGGCGCGCAGAATGCCCTGTGGATGACTGCCCAGCTGCTGCTGACCCAGCGCCGCAAAGCGGTGATGGAGAACCCCTGCTACCCCGGCCTGCGCCATATCCTGCGCCAGTCGCGCTGCACGCTGGACCTGGTCGATGTCGATCAGGACGGCCTGCCCCCCGAAAGAATCCCGCAGGATGCCGACGTGGTCTATACCACCCCGTCGCACCATTGCCCGTCCAATGCCACCATGCCGCTGGCCCGCCGCCGCGCCCTGCTTGACCGGGCCGAGCGGGACGATTTCATCATCGTCGAGGACGACTACGAATTCGAGATGTCCTTCCTGAAATCCCCGTCCCCGGCACTGAAGTCGCTGGATCGCTCGGGGTCGGTCGTCTACATGGGCTCGTTTTCCAAATCGATCTTTCCCGGTCTGCGCCTTGGCTTCATCGTCGCACCGGAACCTTTCATATCAGAGGCCCGCGCCCTGCGGTCCATGGTGCTGCGCCACCCGCCCAGCCATATGCAGCGCACCACGGCCTATTTCCTGTCGCTGGGGCATTTCGATGCGCAGATCACCCGGATGGCGCGCAGCTATCGCGCCCGGCGCGCACTGATGGAACAAAGCCTGCGTCAGCACGGGCTGACCCCGGCCGCGCCTGAAACCTTTGGCGGGTCGTCCTTCTGGATGAAGGCGCCCGATCTGGTGGATACCTCGAAACTGGCGATGGACCTGCGCCAGCACAGCGTGCTGATCGAACCGGGCGAGGCGTTCTTCGCCGCCGGCGACGAAAGCCGCAGCTACTACCGGCTGGCCTATTCCTCCATCGCCTCGGCGCGGATCGAGGAAGGCGTGGCGCTGATCGCCCGCGTCATGGAAGACCACCTTGGCGCCCCCCTGCCCGACCGCGAATGACCGGCCTGCCATTTTCGCCATTGACCCCGGACCGCACCGCCGCCACACTTGGCCCACGTCAGGGGAATCCCGCCCAGGGGATTGAGAGGCTGACAGGTGGTGCCCCGCGCACCTCCGGTGAAGCGACCCTTTGAACCTGACCCAGTTGATGCTGGCGTAGGAAGACCGAAGGGCATTTCCGCATCCCGGATCAGGGGCGGTCCTTTCGGGCCGCAGGGCCCGTTGCGTCGCAGGCGCAGGGGTCCATGGCCCCTTTCTGCTACCC